>NC_009051.1:2168338-2478101 GCF_000015825.1 Methanoculleus marisnigri JR1
CCCGGTGAGGGGTGTCGAGAAACTCGCCATCGGCAAGACGATGGAGCAGGTTCCAAAGATCGCATCGCGCGTCTGCGGCATCTGTCCCATCGCGCACACCCTGGCGGGTATTGAGGCGATGGAAGCATCCATCGGGTGCGAGATCCCCGAGGACGCGAAACTGCTGCGGTACATCCTGCAGTGTGCCAACAGGATGCACAGCCACGCCATCCACAACATCCTGTCCCTCCCGGACATGTACATCCCCGGAACCGACGTAAAGATCAACCCGTTCACCAAGGAAGAACCGGTCAGGAGCGTTGCTCTTCGGATCCAGCGGCTCCGTGAGATCGGCCAGACCATCGGCGAGATCGTCGGCGGAGAGGCCATCCACCCGAGCAACCCCCGTGTCGGCGGTATGTACAAGAACATCACCCCGCGGGCGAAGGCGAAACTCTACGATCTCGCCAAGGAATCTCGTGTCCTTGCCCAGGAACAGATGGAGTTCATGATCGCGGTCTTCCGGAACTACCAGAACCGCGACTGGTCTGAAGTCGGCGGCGTCGAAGTCCCGATCACGAAGGACCTCGGCTACCACAACCAGGGCTACATGGCTACCGCGCCGGTCTACGGCAGCTCGAGCCTCGACGAGACCCCGATGTGGTTCCCCGATCGGTTCACCGAAGTCCGCCCCTGGGACTGGTACATGGGCGAAGTCGAGATCGACGAAGCCGACCCGAACTACCCGATCGGCGGCACGACCCCCGTAGGGAACAAGGCCTGGCCCCAGATGGAGGCCTGCACCGGCGTCCCGCTCTACGACGGCCAGCCCGTCGAGGTAGGACCGCGTGCACGTCTCGTCCAGTTCAAGAACTACGACGAGAAGGGCGCCATGGGCCTGCAGATCGCTCGCCAGATGGAATTCCCCGAGACTGCCTACGGCATCATCGACGCGCTCGACGCGCTCGACACCTCCGGATCGGTCCTCGCGGACGAGATCCCGCAGGGTGACGGATCCTTCGGATGGGCCGCAAACGAGGCTCCCCGTGGAACCGACGTCCACATGGCCAAGGTCAAGGACGGCCGGGTGGAGTACTTCGGGATGCTCGTCCCGACGACCTGGAACTTCCCCACCTGCAGCCGTGCACTGACCGGTGCACCCTGGCGGCTTGCGGAAGTCATCATGCGTGCATACGACCCCTGTGTCTCCTGTGCGACGCACATGCTGGTGATCGACGAAGACAAGAGACTGGTGGCCCAGAAACTCATTCAGTGAGCGTACACGCATGCTATTCCGTGAGATCGTGATCGCAGGATGCGGCAACCCCCTCTTTGCAGATGACGGGTTCGGTCCTGCAGTCGTCGAGGAACTCCAGAAACTACAACTGCCCGACAACGTCAAGGTAATCGATGCCGGCCTTGGCGCCCCTCACTTCCTCTTTACCCTGATGGAAGATGCAGAGGTGCCGGTCAAGAAGCTGATCATCATCGATACCGCCGACTTCGGCGCCAACCCCGGTGATGTGACGAAACTCCGGCCCGAAGACCTGCCGCCGGGCACCTACCGGGATGCCCATTCGTGGGATCTCTCAGAGCCGCTACAACGATTGAAAGACGTCATCGATATCACGATCATCGGGTGTCAGCCCAAGCGTGTCGCGAGCCATGAGTTTGAACTGGGGCTCACTGAGGAGGTTGAGGGTGCCATTCCCAAAACAGTGCGCATCGTGCTGGAAGAAATTGGGGTAGAATATGGGGCTACTATCAACCATCAAGGAACGCATCTTTGGGCGTCGCCGGGAGAAACCACCGGAGATGCCGGGGAGAACCCCGGAGAGAAGGTCTGAGGGGCGGCCGGCGGCAACCCAGCCGCAGGCGAAGCCCGCGGTGAAGCCCTCTGATGTGATTGTAAAAGAAAAGGTGGAAGTTGTACAAAAGGAGGAAAAGCCTGTGGCAGAAAAGATTACGATAGGTGAATTACACCTGAGCGGATGTACGGGATGCCTCGTTACCCTTGCGGATAACTACGAGGGTCTCTTCAAGCTGCTCGATGATTACGCGGACCTGGTCTACGCGTTGACCCTGGTCGACGTGCGCCATGTCCCCGAGATGGACGTGTGCCTGGTCGAGGGTTCGTGCTGTCTGAACGACAAGATCTCGGTAGAGGAACTGAAAGAAGCAAGGGCGAAGTCGAAGGTGCTCGTCGCCTACGGCGGCTGCGCGGCCTACGGCAACATCACCCGGTTCTGCCGTGGTGGTCAGTGGAACCAGCCGGCCCAGGAGGCATTCGTGCCGATCAGCGAGGTCGTCGATGTCGATCTCTACATCCCGTCCTGTCCCCCGTGCCCGCAGCAGGTCAGAAACGTCGCCGTCATGGCCTACCTGCTGCTTCGCGGCAACGACGAACAGAAGAACCTCGCGACCGCCTACCTGACCCCGCTGATGCAGCTTGCACAGCGCGGCAACGAGGCATGCGGCTGCGACCTGATGTATGACGTCATCAACCAGGGTCTCTGCATGGGATGCGGAACCTGCGCCGGCACCTGCCCGGTCCGTGCCATCACCATGGAGTACGGCAAGCCGAACGTGAACCGCGACCTCTGTATCAAGTGCGGCGCCTGCTACGCGCAGTGCCCCAGGAGCTGGTTCAACTTCGACGTCATGAACAACTATGAGGGCATCATGGATGCCATCAAGGGAGCCATGGAGTGAGGTGAGAAAGATGGACGTACTCGGTAACTACAAGTCCGTAATCTCGGCGCGCTCGACCGACAAGGACATCACAAAGAAGTCCCAGGACGGCGGCATCATCACGACGCTCTTCGCGTATGCGCTCGAAGAGGGTATCATCGACGGTGCCATCGTCGCAGGGCCGAGCGACGAGCCCTGGAAGCCGGAGCCCATGGTCGTGACCACGAAGGCCGAACTTCTGGCTGCTGCCGGAACGCGCTACACCATCAGCCCGAACCTCAACCTGATCAAGGAGGCGACCCGGAGCTACGGTCTCGACCGCGTCGGTATCGTCGGCACGCCCTGCCAGATGCAGGCCGTCCGGAAGGCTCAGCTCTATCCGATCGGCATGCGCGATGTCGACGACAAGATCGCCCTCGCGCTCGGCATCTTCTGCATGGAGAACCTCTCCTACCAGGCGCTCGAGGCAATCGTCGAGGACCACTGCAACCAGAAGATGGAGTCCGTCAAGAAGATGGACATCGGCAAGGGCAAGTTCACGGTCTACACCGAACGCGGTGCAGTCAGCCAGATGCCCCTGAAGCTGATCCACAAGTACGTGCAGCCCGGCTGCAACGTCTGCCTGGACTACGTCGCGAACCTCGCCGACATCTCGAGCGGCTCTGTTGGGAGCCCCGACGGCTGGAGCACGGTCTTCGTGCGGAGCATGAAGGGTAACGCGGTCTGGGACGGCGCGATCGCCGCCGGCTGCTTCGAGACGAAGCCGATGGACCAGGTCAAGCCCGGCCTCGACCTCGTGACGAAGCTCGCCACGGAGAAGATCACGAAGAACCAGAAGAACGTGGATGCACGCAAGACTGTGGGCCTCAAGGCGGACGGAACCCCCAAGGGTCTCCGGAACCCCTACGAGTCCCCCTGAAACACTTTTTTTCCGGTCGTTTCGGCCTCCCCTCAATCGGAGATCTCCGATGACTGAGTTTTACCGGGTTTATGTGAAATCAGTCGTCGTTCATACCGAACGCACATAATTTGAACCATGCACCAGTCTTTCTGATCAGTGAGGGGTCAGGATTTGTGCTGTATCTTCGAGACGACAAATAGCCGTCCAACCTCGGCCAAGTTGCCCAGGTCGTCACTGATTGGGCATATCACCATGCAGTGGACCGTGGTGGCCTGCGCACCTTCGCACCTTCGGTGCTCAAACTCCGTTCCTGAAGGAACGTCGTTCTTCGGTGCTCGAATTCCCGCCGTGCCGCCGGTCGTTTATCGCCATTGGGGGAACGACTGTCCACAGGACAGGAGTTCGAGAAACCCGAAGGGTTTCGCTGTGGGGCTGACGGGGAGGGGGCGTGCCCCCTCCCCTGTCTCTCCCTCATAAGACTATCTGCAACCCCCACCCCGCCCGGCCTCCTCCCCCGCACCTTCGGTGCCTCAACTCCGCTCCTCGAAGTCTGATGGCTTCTCAAACTCCCGTCTCGCACCTTCGGTGCTCACGCTCCAGTTCTAGCGAACTGTCGCGTCCTGCGGACGGTCGTTCCTAGCGGAGCGTCGTTCCCCGCCCCAGGGGGGGGGCAGTGCGTGGCGATATCCCACGAAATCCGTGCAACAGGGTCTTACAAAATAGACTCGTCTGGACAGCCCGGTAGGTCCAGACGTCCGGGCCGTCATCGTTGAAAAAATCGAGAGGGGATCTTCCCCCCACGGCGGGTTCCTGTTTAATCGGCGAGAGATGGCAGGTGCTCTCTGCCGTCATACGTTACGCTGAAGTGTTCTTCCGGGTAGTATGTTCGTATTCAGTCCCTGAACAGTACCTGATACGTTACCGATTCTGCTCCAAAAAAGTCCCTGCAAAACTCCGCTGCTCTCGCGGGCTCGTATTCCTTGCAGCTGAAGATATCGAGGTAGGCTGCGTTGGTCTCGTTCGCGAAGTGACCGGAGACGAGCGATGTCTCGATGAGCTGGGTCATGGAGAATCCTGCGACCCTCTCGCAGGGGCCGAAGTGGATGATCTGCGGTTCGCCGAACCTCTTCATCTCGATGAGGTCGCACAGTTCGACGATGAACCGGTGGATCTTCTCTGCGTCCCTGATCGATGCCGGGTCGCACCCCTTCAGGTCCACGCTCGTGTACAGTCCCCAGCACCCGCGCTGCTTGAACTGTGCAACGATCTCTGCGTCGCTTACGGTCTCTGCCATAACGTTGCTTGCAGCAACGTTGTTTGTCATTACTTTACTTGCCATGATCTCACCTTCGAGACAAACTCTGATCGATTGATCTCAGTAGATTTTGATAGTTCTGATTTTAAACTTATCCATGCTGCTAATGAAAAATAGCCCTTATTTCCCGGTTAGGCGTGAGCAATTCCGCGGTATCCACAATTTTAAGGCACATTCTCGACCGATTTTTAAATCGGTGACTTTACTCGGCCTATTCATCGTTTAGTAGTCAAAAACCAATACAACATTCATACCAAGTATGAATAACCCCTGAGGGGAAATTTTTTCCGCGGACTTTGCTCCGGGGGTTTTCAGGCAGAAGGGGCCTTAAAAGACAGATCTTTTTTCGGCACGGCTTCCCGATATCATTTCGGATGTGAAAAACCAATAAGTTGGAGATAGGAAATATCCACCCTCGCACAGGCCTGTATCCCGACCGAAAGGCAGTCGGGCGACGACTACGGAACCCCTCTCCCGGCACCTGAAATCAGGGCATCTTTGCCGGACAACGCGCACCCCCGACCCGCAGTCACGCACCCCGCCGGGGTCTCTGGACACGACCTGCCGCAGGCAGATTCCTTCACCGGACCTCCGGGGGGCGCCGGTGCATGCGCCGGACGTGCGCATGTAGATCTTCAACCGTGGGATACCGCCTGCCGCAGACCGGGCAGATGAACTCGCCCATCTCAGCGGGGATATCGGGGGGCCTCCTCCGCGGCGGCTCGCCCGTCACTCCTTCCTCCCCGCTCCGATCTCCTCGATCGTTCGCCCGGAGACGACCGATCGGGGCTCCGTCGCGACCGGGTTTCTGCCGGGGTCGGCCTCGGCATCGTCCATCTTCACGAGGAGCCAGGCCTCCCCTTTCCCGGTCCTGAAACGGGTGAGAGCGTACCCACCCCGGATCTTCTCCCCATCGAGCAGGAAAGAGACGTGGCCCCTCCTCACGGCCTCAGCGACCTCGATCCTCTCCCCCTTCCTCCCCGTGAGGTTCTGGTAGGTCCCACGGTCCCAGACGAGAACCGTTCCCGCACCGTAACTCCCCTCCGGAATGACGCCCTCGAAGTCGGCGTACTCGAGCGGATGATCCTCCGTCGGCACGGCGAGGCGCTTCTCCTTCGGGCTCATTGACGGCCCTTTCGGAACCGCCCAGGACTTCAGCACCCCGTCGACCTCCAGGCGGAAATCGTAGTGGAGCGTGGTCGCTGCGTGTTTCTGGATGACGAAGATGGGACGGGAGGAAACCTCCCGTTCCCCCGGCGGCTCCGGCGTCCGGGAGAAATCCCTCTTCTCGTGGTACTCATCAAGCATGTCAGGGCCGGCCATACCAGAACACCGGCGCTGCCGGGAGATAAGAGTTTTCCCGGTCAGGGCTTCCGGCCGGATGTCGGGACGATCCGGACGTTCATCTTCTCCGAACCGATGATCAGGATCCCCTCTCCCGGCTGGAAGTTGAGAAGATCCTTCTCGCTCACCTCGAAGAACTTGGCGTTTTCCTGGGCCTGCTTTTTGTTCTCGGAGCGCATACAGAACTTCACGGCGATGTTTGCAAGGATCTCCTCGTTGAAGTGGGCGATCAGCTGCGACGCGAGGATCAGCGAGACCCCGAATTTCCGCATCTCGGTCGCGTACTTGTTCAAGACCGCCTTGATCGAGGACTTCGAACCGCTCTTCTGGCTCACCAGGAGTTTCGCCTCGTCGACAATCACGAAGAGCCGGAACTTCGCCCGCTCGTCCTCCGTTCCGCGCGGGATCTCGCCCGTCGCCTGGAGGGTATAGTAGATCCGCCGGAGGAAGAGGTCCGCGAAGAGGTAGCGCAGGTTCTCCGGGAGAGCGTTTAAGTTGATATGGGTGATCCCGCCGGAGAGGATCGTGGGGATCGAGATCTTCTCCTCCCCCGAGAAGAGCTTGTAGTCGAAGATGTCCTCGAGGTAGGCCGGTATTGCTTCGTCCTCGCAGTTCATGATCTCGCCCTCGATGTCGTCGAAGTCGAGCACCCGTGTCCAGGTCTCGGTCTTCCCCGTGATCCCGGACATCCGGTAGCAGTCCTTGATGATGTTCTTGATCTTCCGGCGCTGCTGGATGCCGAGCGTCGGGAAGTTGATCGAGATGGCGTCGACGAAGTCCGAGGTCGCCCGGAGCGGGGTGATCTCGTCGATATCGGGGTCGAGTTCCAGCGGGTTGAAGTAGTACTCACCGCCCTCGCGGATCTTGTACGACCGGATATCCCCGTCGCTTGCGGCCATGTCCCCGTGGAAATCGATCAGGACGACCGGCATCTCCTTTGCCGCGAGCTCTGAGGCGACGCACCGGATCGTCTCGGTCTTGCCGGCGCCCGAACCGCCGAGGATGATCATGTGGCCGTTGTTGAGCTGGCCGGGCGACCAGTTGACCTGCTGCCCGTCCTGCGCATGCCCGAGGAAGATGTCGAACCCCCCCGACCGGGGTGCTCCTGCCGGGACGTGTGACGGTTCGGGGGAACGGCGTTCCACAAAGACGGCATTTGAGGAAGGGCCGGGGGACGGGGCGGCACGCCGGCGTGCGGGCGGCGGCGTGATCGGGAGCGGTTCCTCCATCTCCTCTTCCTCCTCTTCGTCGGGGAAGACGAACTCTTCCCACTCCTCCTCGGCCGCGGGTGTTCCGACCGGGATCTCTTCCGCGGCGGGAGACGGTTCCTCCGGGGTGGGGGAGGAAGGCTCCGCTGCCGGGGCGGAACCATCGATGACGATCTTCTCGGCGATCTCGGCCATCAGCGCCTGTTCAAGGTCGCGCAGAAGCGTATCGTAGAGGTTGCGGTCCTTGACGATGAACCGGGCGAGGTCGACCCCGTCCTCCTCGCGCACCCCCTCGAGGACGTAGATCGCGTCGTCGAGTTCCGAGAGCACCCTCGCGAGTTCGCGGCGGTGGGCAGGCGATGCGCGGATACGGTCGTAGTCCTCGCCGCAGGCAAGGTAGCGCAGAACGGTGAACGTCGAGTAGAACGACTCGAGGAGCATGTCGTAGTGCTCCCTGATCGCCGGATCGATCTGTTCGAGCACCCCCTTGAGGATGTACGCGAACTCCGGCGGGAAGGTGTAGACGACGCCGTCGGCCTTTGCACCGTCGAGATCGTAGGCGTAGGCGAGAACCGCGCACCCGGCGGCCCTGAGCCGGGAGGCGAACCGTTCGCACTCGAGAAAAAGGCCCGGACTGTTGTTGAGGAGGAAACTGATGAACGTCTCTTCGGTGCGGGGGAGCGTGGATGGGAAGGTCTTGTTGACGAACGACCCCTTCACGGTCCCTGCGAGAAGTGCCGGGACGATCTCGTGGATCTCGCGGGCGAGACTCTCGATGTCCAGCGCCCGGAGCCGTGCCTCCATCAGCGGCCGGGCTATCGCCTCGCCGGTAGAAGTCGCCGTTAACACCGTCGTGCCGTGCCAGGAGGCGGACTCGATGAGGCCGACCTGCCTGAGCGCAAAGAGCGGCCCGGACGTGTAGGCGTAACAACTCTGTTCGACCACCCCCGCCCCTTCTCCCCGGGACGACGCGCTGTTCTGGGCGATGTAGATGTAGAGAAGTGTCTCGACGATGTCGCGAACCTCCTGCAGTCGGAAATCCCGCAGGTACTCGGTGACGGCGGGAGGGAATGACTCCATCAGGGGAGGAATCTCGGCATCTGCATAGCCTGTTGCTTTAAGTGCTTTGGCAAGGTCTGTTGACACGGATTCACCAGCGGGTGCATTCTTCTCGTGGTGCCGGGCTTTCCCGGGCAGTGACGGCACGGTGCGCTGCACGATACCGCGTCACGCGACGCGGCCCTGCGGGCAACCGCACCAGTGAAGCGGGTAGTTGGAATAGTTTCGCTCTACGACCTATTAAACATAGGCAGTTTGCAGAAAACCGGCTGCATCCGGCAGAATGCTCCCGTACCGGGGAAGCGCTCCGTTGCATCCCTCCGGGAGAGGCGGCGGCCACAACCCGGCGGATCTCCTGTTTCCAACCCCCTCAAAAATCGCCACATAGACCCTGATTTCCGACAACCCGCCGGAATCCCGGGGCAGCATTCATACTCACAATTATATATTATTATGATTATATATTTCCCTGCCGAGGTGGTACCCCGTGACTACCCTTACCGAACACCAGCGAGTGGCCATCGTCATGGCACTCCTCGCAATATCGGTCTTCCTGACCTACTACTTCCACGCCATCCTGATGCTCGGGACCGTCTTTTCGCACTTCTTCTACATCCCGATCATCCTGACCGCGCTCTGGTGGGAGAAACGGAGCATACTGGTCGCCATCTTTCTCGGCGGGCTCGTCGTCATCAGCAGCCTCCTTTATCGACCCGAACTCCTGACCCTGAACGACTACGGGCGCGCGCTGATGTTCGTCGTCATCGCTTTCGTCGTCGCGTCCCTCTCCGAGCAGCTCAAAGGGCGGGAGCAGGAGGTGAAGAGACAGAGGGATCTCGTGCAGCGTTACCTGGACGTGGCGGGCGTCCTCTTCGTCGTCATCGGCACCGACCATACCATCCGGCTCGTCAACCGCCACGGGTGCGAGGTGCTCGGCTACCGGGAAGAGGAACTGCTCGGGAAAGACTGGTTCGATACGGTTGTTCCCGGAGCGTTCCGGGAGGTGCGACGGCAGACCTTTAATGAGATGATTGCCCGGAAAACCAGCATTCCAGGGCAGCGGGAGCACCCTGTCGTCACGCGGAGCGGCGACGAACTGATCCTCGCGTGGCAGGACACCGTGCTTACCGGAGACGACGGTCAGCCGATCGGGATAATCGGGTCGGGAGCCGACATCACCGATCGTATCCGGGCCGAAGAGGAGATGCGGAAGGCCCATGACGAGGCAAACCTCTACCTCGACATCATGACGCACGACATCAACAACGCGAACGGCGTCGCTCTCGGGTATGCCGACCTGCTCGAGGCGATGCTCGACGGGGGGGGCCAGGAGATGGTCCGAAAACTCAGGGCCGGCGTCGGCCGGAGCATCGAGATCATCCAGAACGTCACGACGATAAGAAGGCTACATTCCCATGAGACAGCGACGAAGCCCGTCGACCTCGACGCTGTCGTCAGGGCCGAGATTGCCCACCATCCTGGTGCCCGGATCGCCTACAGCGGAGAGACAGTCAGGGTCATGGCCGACGACCTTCTCTCCGAAGTCTTTGCCAATCTCATCGGCAACAGCATCAAGTTCGGGGATCCGGGAGTCGAGATCGCCGTCAGGGTCGAGGAGAGCGGCGATAAGGTTCTGGTCTCGATCGAGGATACCGGGCCGGGAGTATCCGACGCGGTCAAACCAACCCTCTTCACCCGTTTTGCGCGGGGGACGAGCAGCAGGAGCGGAAAAGGGCTCGGCCTCTACATCACCCGCACCCTGGTCGAACGCTACGGCGGTCGGGTATGGGTCGACGACCGGGTTCCGGGGCGTCCCGGACGCGGCGCGGCGTTCCGGTTCATCCTCCCCCGGTCGAGCCGGGCTCGGGAGCCGCCGGCCTCTCCCGCGCCGCCGGCGGCCTGCCGGATAGTCACCGCCAGACCTTGACCGGGTCAATGGCGGCGTCGATGATCAGGTCGAAATCAAGAGCGTCGAGCCAGCCCATCTTCTCAAACATCTGCATGAAACAGATGCCCACGACCTTCGCCCCGGGATGGGCGGCGACGACCGACTGCACCGCTTCTTTCTCGACCGGGACGCCCGGCATCGCGAGCCCGCCCATCAGGACGATCACCTTCGGGTCGAGGCTGACCGCGTCGCCGGAGACCTGCATCCCGACACCCTCGACGGGGCGAACCGTCTTCGCCGCCGCCTCGTCCACGTACGGCACGTAGACCTGCTCGAGGGGGAGATCCCGGACGGCGAACCCCAGGAGTTCGATAAAAGGGGTGCAGGTGCCGGGGCAGCCGTAGTAGACGACCTGATCGCCCTCTTCGAGGCCTGCCTCCTTGAGGTATGCCTTGAACGGCCGGAGCATCCCGGGGACGCCGGAAAGTTGCTCTTTTAATTCCATAAGGGTCTGGTTGTCGCCGGGGCATATACCGTTTCCGGATGCGGCCAATCCTTAGAGCAACCCGCACCCGGAGAGGTGGTAGAGCCGCTCGACCCTCCCGGCCGCCTCCTCCGATACCGCCTCACGGATGCGAACGAGAACGGTCTCGATATCCTCTTCGGGCATGCACCCGAGGTCCTCCCGGCCGGCGAGGATCTGGTCGGCGAGGTACCCCCAGTCCTCGTCCGAGAGCCGGGCGACTCGCTCCGCAAAATCCTCCTCGTCCGCTGCGATGTGGTTGGAGACCGGCGGGAGGATCGAGTGGAACTCGTGGCCCGACTCCGGGCAGAGGACACCGCTGTACTCGGGCGCCAGTTTTCTCAGGATGGCAAAGTCCCTCTCGTCAAGTTCGCGTGCCATGGTTCCGTCCGTTCACGGGAGGCGTCTTTTAGCAAAAAAGTGTTCGGCGATCAAGGTGCTACGACTCCGAGAGGAGTTTTCCTGCCCGGGCGATGCTCTCGGTCTTGAGTTCCTCGAAGAAGATGGTGACCACCTGCGGCTCGACGCCGAACGTCTTCGTGACCGCGGCGGTGATCTCGTCTGCGAGTACCCGTTTCTGCTCAAGCGTCCGTCCTTCGGCCATACGAATGGTTATTACCGGCATGATCTCTCAAAAGAGTGTGGGGCGGAGCGGTATTTATCGTTGCGCAAACGTCTCGAAGCAGGGAATCGGGAACGGCGTGCCGTCACCCGGCAGGCACTTCTCCCGCCATCGTGAGCCCCACGATATCCCTGACCGCCTGCCCGAACGGTTCCCACGCTTCCGGCGGCACCCGCCGCCGTCCGGCGTTCGTGATCCGGGCGGCCGCACCGCTCACCTCCCGCTCGAGAATCCGTCCAAGCGCCTGCCGGGTTCCGTTATTCCCCGGGACGCACCGGAGGAGGAGCGCCTCCGACCCCGGTCGGGAGCCCCGGACCCCCGCACCGGGTGCGCGGAGATCCGCGATGTCGTCGGCGACCTGCATCGCCTTCCCGGCGGCGAGGCCGAACTCGCCGAACGCGGCGACGACCGCATCCTCCTTCCCCGTCACCATGGCACCCCAGGCGGCCGCGAGCGAGAAGAGGCACCCCGTCTTTCTGGCGACGATCGCGTCGTAGAGTTCGGCCGCCGGGAGATCCGGGCCCCCGAGCATCTCCCAGGCCACGCCCCGGGCCATCTTCCGCTGGGCCGACGCAAGCATCGTCACGTATCCGGCACCGTAAGGAGCGGCAAGCGCGTAGGGGAGGGCGAGGATGCCGACGGCGTCGAGAACCGCCCGCCCCTCTCCCCGGGTGAGGTGAAGAGAGGGAACGCCCCGCCGTGCGGTATCCCCGTCCAGCATGTCGTCGAGGATGAGGCTTGCGGCGTGGGCGAGCTCGACGGCGCAGGCGAGGTCGAGTGCCTGTCGGGTGGGTGCTGCCGTGCGGGCGAGACCGGCGTGGATGTAGAGAAGGAGTCCTGCCCGCATCCGCTTTCCCTTCGAGAGGAGAGCGAGGACGGCGGAGTCGATCTCGCCCTCGCCGCCTGCCGTCTCCGCGATCCGGCGGTCGACGACAGGCCGGATCTTCTCAAGAAATTCGCGAAACGGTATCATGGCTCGTCACCCACGCCGATGCCGGTGCACCCGGTTAAGACGTCGGGACGGTAAAAAGGTGTGGGTCTCCACGAGTATCTTCATTGCCCTGCAGAACCTCAGGACCTCCCGGTGGTACGGCAGTTGATCACCGGGAAAGGATACCTGAAGGCCGACGATGCGTTCGGGAACTGGCTCGCGGAAGTCCTCGCCGACCGGTTGGCCGGGTGGCACGGTACGATCCGGGCTTGCCGGATGGAGCCTGCATCGCATGTCGTCTGCCGGTACGAGTTTCCCGGAACGGGATTGACCGTAGTCGGCAAATTCTTCGGCGCGCCGACCGGTGCGAGAACCCGCTACAACGCAGATGCGGCGATGAAAAACGAGTTTTCGCGGCTCCACCGTGTGTCCGGCTGGATCCGCGTCCCCCATGCCATCGCCACGAACAGCCGGTTTAAATTCGTCCTCGTGACCGAGTACGTCCCGGGCCCGACCCTGCGGGAACTCCTCGATGCGGGGGTATCCCTGTACGACCCCCTGACCGGCGTCGCACACCTGCTCCGCCGGCTCCACGACGGCACGCGAACCTCATGCAAACGGGAACGCGATTTCGCCTACTTCCACGCAGTGCTCGACCAGAACGGCCTTCCCGGACCCTTGAGGAAGTGGTTCGACCGCCTGCTCGGGGCGTGGTGGCACAGTACGCGGCTCGACCGGGAGGGGTGCACGGTCCACGGCGATGCCACGCTCAGCAACTATCTCTTCGACGGCGGGGTCTGTGCGATCGACTTCGAAGGGGCCCGGAACCACACCCACCCGGTTCGCGATCTCGGCATCCTGGCCGCGGAACTCAGGGCATCGGGCGGGAGCATTTCGACTGCCGAAGACTACATCGGCCACCTGCTCTGGCACTACAGCCGTAGTGAAGAGGAGTTCCGGCACCATACCGCCGTCCTCCCCTTCTTCATGGCGCTCGGGCACCTCAGGATCGCACGGCTGCCCTGGCGGACGGCGGAACGTGACTGGCTTTTAGCGGAGGCGGAGGCATGTCTCGGCGCGATCCACCGGTAACGGGAGTTCTCTTCGACTGCTACGGGACGCTCATCGACGTCCTGACCGACGAAGGGGATATCGAGACCTACCGGTGCCTCTCGCGATGGCTCATCTACCAGGGGGTCAGGATCGCTCCCGAGGACCTGCAGGATCTCTACACCGGCGGGGTCAGGGAGGCGATCGAGCGGGCCGGAGGCCCCTACTCCGAGGTTCGGGTCGAGGAGGTCTTTGCCGGCATCTGTGCCGAACATGCCGTCTGGAAGATCGACACGAAGCGGCTCGGCATCGAGTCCGCCCGGGCGTTCCGGGCCGCGTCACTCCGGCGTCTCGGTGTCATCGAGAGGACCCGGGAGCTGCTCGACCTCTTCGGCGCAAAGAAGACGGGGGTCGTCTCGAACGGGCAGCGGGTCTTCTCGGAGCGCGAGATGCGGGCGCTCGGGCTCTACGACCGTCTCGGCTTCGTCATCTTCTCTTCAGACCTCGGCTACCAGAAACCGGATGACCGGATATACGCGGCGGCGCTCGAGCGGATGCGGCTTTCCGCCCCCGAAGTTCTCTTCATCGGGGACAACGCCGAGAACGACGTCGATGCTCCCCGGAGATTCGGGATGCAGGCGCTGCACGTCGAGGAGGCGTGGGAGCGCTACGGGGTGTAAGAGTTGCGGACCCAGACACGGGTTTCAAGAGCCGGGGTGCGATGGACCCCCACAATAGACGAAAAACGGCGGGTGATCGCACCCGGCCCGGGCCATATCCTCCTCCCGGTCATGCTCTACGCCAGCTGCGCCCGGATGTGCTGCACCGTCTCGGGATACTGCTTCTCGAGCCTCTTCTTTTTGAGGTTCTCTCTCACGATCCACCGGATATCCTGATCGTCGAGGGTCGCAAGTTGCCGCAGGTACTCAAAGCCAAACGCGGGAAGGGCGGCGATGACCACGCTGAGCGTGTAGCCGAGCGCCTTTCGAAGCGCGCGGAAAGCCTCGGACTGCCGCTCTTTCGCGGTGTAGACGCGGATCAGGATCTTCCGGTGGAACCGGAGCGCCGTCTCTGCGAGGTCGGGTTCGGCCAGGAGGTCCGGCTCGGCAATCCCCGCGACCGCGGCCCGCATGGCAAGCCAGGAACCCCCCTCCACCCAGCCTTCCAGTTCCGGAACCGCCGTATCCCGCTGCCGGGAGAGGAGATCCTGAAGCCCCATCGCCACCGCTTCCCTGATTCGCCACCGCGGATCGGCGGAGGCCTCCGCGAGATGTTTGAGCGCCGCCTCGACGCATGGCGGCGATACCGACCCGATCGCCCCGATACCCCGAACACCGCAGAATCCGAGAAACTCGTGCGGATCGCCCGTCGGGGCATCCTCGGGCGAGACGCAGGCCAGCTCGACGCAGAGGTTCCACAGGATCTGCAGATCGTCGGGATCGGCAACGGCAAACTCCTGCACGGTCCCGGCAAACGCCGCCGCAAGCTCGAGATTCGCCCGGGGCCCGGGAAGACGGCTCTCCGCGCTCAGGTAGGCAAGAAGATCCCCGGCGTCGCCGCTCGAAAGAAAACTTGTGAGCAGCCGGGCAACCTCCTTGATATGGGTCTCTTTGCGGGTCATTGTCCGTAGAAAAGAACGACCCGCTGGCAGTAAAAATGATCGCTACCTGGCGGGCAGAGTCGCGACAAAGGCGTCAAGAGCCGCATGGACGTTCTCGCCGTTTCGCGCGGAGATTGGATGCACCATCTCCCCGGGGAGATCCCGGCTGACGGCCTCGGGCACCGCGCCGGGACTGTCGCACTTGTTCGCCATGAACGCGAGCGGCACCTTGAGGTCTTTCAGCTGGCCATACAGGTGCCTTGTCATCGCGTCCACTCCCGTGGTGGCGTCCACGACGATGATCGCGCCGTCCATCCCCCGCGAGAGGATCTGCCGGACAAACTCGAACCGCTCCTGCCCCGGTGTCCCGAAGAGAAAAACGGCCCTGTCTCCCACCGTCAATCTGCCGAAATCGAATGCAACGGTCGTGGGGCCCTCTTCCGAGGACGCCTCGATGTGACGGCTGCGGGGATCGAGCGCCTGGATGAAACTGGACTTGCCCGCATTGAAGGAACCAAAAACGACAATCTTGAGCCTGCCTTCTGCCATTAGACTTCTATCTGCACCAGGATGTTTTAGGGTTTCGCTATGGTGGCGGCATGGCGAGGATGAGGACGTCTCCGGCCACCCTGAAGAAAAATTATTTCCCCGTGCACCGGCAGAAGAGAAATGATCAATCCCCGGTTCCGCAGGGGGCTTCGCGCCCTCCCCGGTGCAGGCGCCCAACATCCATATAACCGGTAAATCCAAGGTACAGATATGGAGCCGGACGAAGTGGATTCGGTCGCACAGGAGATCATGGCCACCCTGGACAACCTCTTCCTTGCGGAGAGGCAGGCCCGGCTCCAGGTATCCGCACTCGAGGAACGGCAGTACCCCCTGGCCGCGACGTTCGAGATGGTCAGGGACATGGGTGCAGACACCGCCATCGAGGAGGCGCTTTCCGGGTTCGGCTTCGAGTACCACACCATCGACGAAGACGCCGAACTCTGGATCTCGGACGAGCACGGGTTGATGGTCTTCCTCTTCTTCACCGCCCCGGACGGACGGTATTACAACTACAGGATCGTCGCGTTCGACGTCGTCGGCGAGGAAGAAGAAGCATCCGCGTGACCGGCGCGCGGGGCGGCGAATCCTCCGCCGGCAGGGCGGGAAGACGTCGTGCCAGGTGCTATATACCGTAAACGACATCTGGTGTGCGGCGATAATCAGGAGGGATTGAGATGGAGCGCTCGGTAAAACGCCTCATGGAGGACAGGGAGAAGCGGCGCGAGGAGAACATCGGCAAGTACATCGAGCAGCTCTCGGACGAGAGCACCCCCTACCGGCTGCGGGCGGCCGAGGCGCTCGGGGAATGCGCCGATCCGCGGGCAGTCGAGCCGCTGATCGCCGCTCTCGCGGACCGCGAGAACGAGGTCAGGTGGGTCGCCGCGCAGGCGCTCGGGAGACTGCGCGACGCGCGGGCAGTCGAACAACTCCTCGTCCTCCTCGAGGACCGCGACCGGTGGGCGCGGCGCGGTGCCGCCTGGTCTCTCGGCGAGATCGGCGATCGGCGCGCGGTCGAGCCCCTCCTCGGCCTTCTCGGTGACAACAAGAAAGACGTCAGGGCTGCCGCTGCCGAGGCACTCGGGAAACTCCGCGACAGGAGGGCAGCAGGCACCCTCTCCGCCGCGCTCGAGGACGAGGAGGAGCCCGAGGTCCGAACGGCGATCCGCCGTGCCCTCCGCGAGATCACCGGCGAGGCGGGATTTTGACCGGGAGAGAAAGCGGAGAGCGCAGGCTCTTTCGCTACTACCCGGAGGACTTCGGGGCGCTCCCCGTCCGGGTCGTCCACATGGATCTCGTCTTCGACGTCTACGACGGGCACACCCGGGTCGTCTCCGCCCTCACCGCCGAGACCTTTGACGCGCCGCTTGCGTCCCTCGCCCTGAACGCCCGCGACCTGGACATCCTCCGCGTGGAGTCCGCCGGATACACCGTCACCCATACCTACGACCGGGACGCCGCACTCCTCACCGTCGCCTTCGACCCCCCCGTCCCGCCCCGGACACGGTTCACCCTCGATACCGAGACGATCTGCCGGCCGAGCAGCCACGTCCTCGAAGGCCTCTACTACGACGGATTCTACCCCGGCGGGCCGCCCACCCAGATCACCCAGTGCCAGCAGTGGGGGTTCCAGCGGCTGGTTCCCTGCCTCGACGACATGACCGCGAAGTGCACCTACACGACGACGATCGTCGCGGATAGCGGGTATACGAACACCATATCGAACGGGGATCCGGCAGGGCCGCGGATCCCCTGCGCTCCCGGCCGCTCCGTGCAGAGGTACGAGAACACCAGAACCCCCATGGCCCCCTACCTCTTCTTCCTCGGGGTGGGGTGCTACGACACCTATCGGCGCGAGTTCGAGTACCCCGACGGACGGACGTTCTTCCTCGAACTCCTTGCGAAACCCGGCTCGGATGCTACGGCTGCGGAGCGTGCGCTCGAGATCCTCGCGGACGCGGTGATGTGGATCCACCTCTTCACCGGCCAGGCGCAGTACCGTGACCGCGAGACCCGCGAGGAGGTGTGGCGGCTTGTGCGGGTTCGGGACGAGGCGAAACGCTCCGGGGATCTTGAGGCGCTCGAAGAGACCAGGAAGACGCTCAAAGACCTCATCTCGACCATCACGCCGGGCTACGCCTACACCGGGGCGGTCTACCGGGAGATCGCCATGCAGAACTCCGACTTCGGCGGGATGGAGAACGTCGGGAATACGACGATCGCCGCAAACCGGATCATACCCGGCCCCGATACCACCGACCCGGCCCTCGAGTACCTGGTCAGGGTGAAGGTCCACGAGTACTACCACAACGAGAACGGCTCCGAGGTGACGGGGTGGAGCCCGTTCGAGATCTGGCTGAACGAGGCCGTGACCGTCCACGTCGAGAACCAGCACCACGCCTTCCTCTTCGGCGAGGCCTACTCGCGGCTCAAGACCGTGCTCGAACTCCTCGACCCTGCGGACGGGACGCTCACGCTCGACCGGGGCGCGGGTTCGATGCCGATCGAGCCGGACGGGTTCAACGACCCGAACGACCTCATCACCGGCGTCACCTACGTGAAGGCCCCCGAGTTCGTCAGGATGATCGAGACGCTGATGGGAAAAGAGGCGTTTGCAGAAGCGCTCGGCCGCTACCACGACCGGTTCCGGCACGCGAACGCCTCGCGGACGGACTGGATACGCTGCATGGAGGAGGTCTCGGGGCAGGACTTCACGGGGATGGCCGCGGTCTGGCTGAAGGAGAAGGAGTACCCGGTCCTCACGGTAACCTCCTCGTATGACCCGGGCGAGCGCCGGTTCACCCTCGCCTACAGCCAGAACCGCTCGCCCGGCGGCCGTCTCCGGGAGTTCCCGTTCCGGTTCGCGCTCGTCGATGCCGACGGGAGGGATATCAGGGAGACGACCGCCCGGATCGCCGACGAGGCCGGAGAGATCGTCCTCGACGGCGTCGATCGGCCCGCGTTCCTCTCGCTCAACCGCGGCTGCTCCTTCTACGGGAAGACGGCATACCAGCCGCCGGAGGACGAACTCTACCTCCAGGTCGGGAAAGACCCCGATGTCGTCGGCCGGTTCACCGCGTTCCTCGCGCTCGCCGACCGGGAGATGCTCCGGCTCCTCGAGGAGCCGGACGCAGCCGTCTCCGACCGGTTCGCCGACCTCTGCGCGGCCCTCCTCGCCGACGACGCTCTCATGGAGGAGGCGGGCGGGCAGTTCCTGACCATCTTCCCCTCGGTCGAGGACGAGCGGTTCGCCCACCGTTACCGCACACTCCATGACGCGCGGCAGACCATCTATGCCGCCGTCGCCGCACGGGGCGGCGAGACCCTCCTCCGCATCTACCGGCAGGCGGCAAAAGACGCTCCCGCCGCGTCGGGGAACCTGGAGGAAGAGGCCGCGGCGATCCGGCAACGGCAGAGGAAAAACGCCTGTCTTTCGATCCTCGCGACACGCGACACCCCGGAGGTTCACCGGCTGCTCCTCCGCCAGTTCCGGGAAGCAACGGCCGCCACCGACCGGCTCACCGCGTTCTCGCTGATCCTCGAGAGCAGCGCTCCGGAACGGCAGGAGATCCTCGAATCGTTCGCGGCAGAGTCGGCAAGAAGCCCCGGCGCGTGGGAATCCTTCCTCGCCGCCGTCGCCGGGAGCGACTGCGACGACCTCGTTCCCATCCTGCAGCGGATCGAGTCCTCGCCGGCCTTCGCATTCGAGCAGGCCGACCAGCAGCGGGCGCTCTATGGGCGGTTTGCGCTGAACAGGAAGCGGTCGCTCGAGACCGAAGAGGGGCGGGCCTACCTTGCGGAGGTGCTCCGGCGGCTCGCCCCGGTCAACGAGTACAGCGCCGTCCGGGCCCTGGATGCGTTCGCGTTCATCGATGGGATGGAACCCCGCCACCGGGTGCCGGCGGTCGCGGTGCTCGCCGACCTCCTCTCCACCCTCGATCCGGGTGCACACCCGGCGATCTATAACAACGCCCGCCGCTTCCTCCTCGGCGCCCCAAAGGCCGTCCGCGCCTACGAGACGGAGCACGGGGCGATCCCGGCCCTCGGGGGGTCCAACTCCTGAAATCACTTCAAAACCCTCAAGACGGGGAGGGAGAGCCGTTCGCAATGGCAGGTGCAACCCGGAGCATAGGAGCGTGTTGATACATCCCTTCGCGGCTTCGCGCTCTTCGCGTGAGGCTTATTTGCCATCCCGATGACAACCTCGCGCGAAGCCGCGAAGAGCGCGAAGTTCGGTATGTCGCTGAGAGGAACTCCTCTTCGCATCTTCGCGTGAGCCAGTAATGCATGGATCATTGGGAGGGGATTCGATCTCAGGAAAAAGGCGTCTACAGATACCGGCCCTCCGGGAACCCGCCCCCTGATCTACCCGTACTCCAGGTGCAGCCCGACGCCGGTCTCGCGGACGTTCGCCACCTTTGCAAGGGCAATCTTTGCCGCGAGGTCGGTGCAGTGGCAGGGGTGGAGGGCAGCCGGCCGGACATCGGAAAAGTAGTCGAGGATACCCTCTATCTGCTCCGGCGGCGCATCGAGGAGATGGAACCCGCCGATGACGTCGGCAACCCGGTCTTCGTCGCAGACCTCGCGCGCCTGCTCGACAATCGAGCAGATCCCTGAGTGAGAGCAGCCGGTTATGACGACGAGCCCATCCTCGGTCCTGCAGGCGAGCGCGGTATCGTCGACGACGGTGTCGTCCCGGATGCCGTCCGGGGTGTAGATGTAGCCGCACGGGGGCGCCCTCTCGAACTCGAACCGCCGCTCGATCTCGCCGAGGAAGACCAGGTTCTCCGTCAGCCAGAGCGGGGCCGCGGTGAGGAGGACTTTCCCGTGCCGGAAGAGTTCCTCGACCGAGAGGTGGCACCCGATCTCCCCGACGCCGTCGCAGCTCCGGGTGAGGAACGCATCGGGGTGGGCGATGAACGTGGGTTCGACACGCTCGCGGCCCTCGAAGATGGCCTCGGTATGGAGCCGGATGAGAGCGTCGAGTCCCCAGGTGTGGTCAAGGTGACCGTGGGAGATGACGACATCATCGACGCGGAGGAGGTCGATCCCCATCTTCCGGGCGTTCTCGACGAAGATACCCGAGTAGCCGGCATCGAAGAGAACCCGGGTCCCGCCGTCCTCGATGTGGATCGAGAGCCCCGGTTCCGCGAGGAAGTAGCGGTCGGTGAGGGTGGTGTTATCCACGAGGACGGTCAGTTTCATCCGCAACGCCTCCGGCAGATAGCGGCGGAAGGGGTTCTCCGGGACGCTGCTTCGGCCGCAAACGGATCCATGCAGGTACTGGGGATGTCGCGGTTAAGAAAGTATCCCGAAGGCGTGCGGAGCGTGCCGCCGGAGAAAAGAAGTTACTCCCCGTGAAACGCTATGGAGGAGGAAATACCATGACAGAATCGGGTTATGAGACCTTCTCTCCCGGAGAACCGGCGGGACTCGAAGCGATCGGCCTCGCAGTCGGCGGACGGCTCGGGCTCGATCGCCTGAAAGACCTGCAGGAACGCCGCGACGTAGCGATCATCCTCTACTTCGACGAGGACCTCGCCCGGAACTCGACGCTTGATTCGGACTATGCGGACTTCCGGATCGTCCCGGTGCAGGCCCGGCCGTTCATGCCGCTTGCGGTCTTCCTGCGGGTGATGACGAAGCACGATCCGGAGTTCCCGGACCGCATGCGGCGGGAGCCCCCGACAGTCGAGGTTCTCGAGACCGGGACGATCGACCGCTACTCAGGGTGCGTCGCCTGTACGCGGCCGTACGTGAAAGCGCTGCTGTTGTAACTCCGTTCTACCGGCGAGCCGCCGTCCTGCCGCGATCGCCGTGCGCCCGGACGCCGAGATCGAACCCGGCAAGGATCCGGCGGCAGGTACAGTGGCTCCCGAGGTGGCAGAGAGCGGCCTTCGCCGCCTCGAACCGGACGGGGAAGTCGATCCCGGGTATGATCTCCGGGAGATCGCCGAACCCGATCGTGATGTGCGGCGAGTAGTGCTCGTACGCGGAGGTCTTCTGGAACCGCAGAAGGCAGTCGACGGACGGGGCGGACGCTTCCCCGGCAAACATCTCCGGACCCGCCGCGGGCGCCAGGTAGGGTTTCAGGGCGTTCATCACGCTCTTGTGAAAGAGCTGGAGGATCTCCGTCCGGAGGATGTGGAAGGTGGAGACGATCTCTCCCGCGTTCTTGTGTTTCGCAACGGAGTCGATGGTCAGGACCATGGGGGAGCATTGCCGCGCAATCCGCTCAACCTTCGCGGCGATCTCCGGGATATCCCCGCTCCTTGCCGGGAACATCGCGACCGAGATGTGCGGGAGGCAGTTCTCCCTGTCGAGACGTATCCCTCCGTCCAGGTTGCCGGCGAGCAGCGTCCGGTTCGCGCCGACCGCCATATCCATGATCGGGCCGGGCGGCAGGAGAACGACATCGACGGCGATCGTTTCGGGAAGTTCATGCATGGGGCCGAAGAGAGCGGTGGGGTAAAAAAGCGTTTTCCCCCGGAGATTCGCTTCCCGCCGCATGACGCCGCAGGCTCGTCCCGGCCGCGCTCACCACCTTACGCCGAAGATCGGCTCCTCCTCAACGAGGTTCGTTATCCTCCGGACGCTCGCCTCCACCGGGATGTCCTCTCCGCTGCAGAGTCCGAGTTTGAGCTGGTCCAGGCCTGCAGCCACCGAGTCGTCCTTTGAACGAACGCCGCTTACCGTCACCCTGAACGTCAGCGTCACCAGCCATTGGGTCGCCCCCATCTCTTCCCCCCTCATACGTGGACGGGGTATACCGCCGGTGGCTCATAAAGCCAGCTCATGACCGGGAGGCTATACCCGGGATACCCCGTGCGAAGAGCCGGCCCCTCCGGCAAGAACTGCAAAAAATGGTGGACTGATGAGTGAGATCGGAGAGCAGCACGGCGTTATGAGAACGTACAGAGGGGTGTTGAAGCGTTGCATCACGAATGGAGGTATCGTTGCAGTCACGCATCCGGTCAATCGATCCCGTACCGGCTCGCCCGTATCCCGAGCATAATATATTATGCAGGTGATAAAAATGTTTTCGCGATACCCGGCATAACGCACCACCCTGAACAGGCGGGAGCAGCCGTGCACAACGAATATATATAAACACCAGGGACTCCAGGACTCCGACGATCCGCCCGGGAGGGATGGGGAATGATCCAGGTATTTACGGCTGCGCCCCGGAGGGGCATGAAAAGGGAAACGATCGGTTGTTTCACGGGCGCACTCATTCTCATCCTGGTGCTCATCCCGGCAGCGGCGTCCGCGGCCGCCCCGTCGGTGATCGTCTCCAACTACACCGTCACCCCTGCCGTCCTGATGCCCGGCGACGAAGGGACGATCACCGTGGTGCTCACGAGCACGGCTATGCCGTCCTCGGGATCGCCGCTCAACATCATGCTTGACCCCGGCACCGGGGAGACGAACACCTCTGCGGAGACGGAGGAGAACGCCTACATCGAGAACGTGCTCCTGCACAGTACGGACGTCGAGGTCATGAGCGGGAGCTTCCAGGATATCGGCGAGATCGGCCCCGGCCAGTCCTTCCCGCTCACGTTCCGGATTCGCGCCCCGGGAGAAGAGGGGATCTACTTCCCGGAGGTCTGGGTCAGCGTGCGGGACGGGGCCAGCGTGCGGTATCCCGTGCCGGTGAACGTCAACTCCGCGCACGCCCTGATCAAGAGGCCCGCGCTCCGGGTGGAGAGAACCGTCCCGGCGTCCGTCGACCCGGGCGACCCCTTCAACGTCACGCTGACCATCCATAACGACGGTCAGGCAAGCGCGAGCGACATCTCCGTCGGCGTCAACGCCACCTCCGGCGGGATCGCCCCGCGGAACTCGGAGAACTACTACATCCCCGAACTCCAGGCGGGGAATGACGCCGTCCTGAACCTGACCTTCGAGACCGATGCCAGCGCACGGCTCGGGCTTACACCGATCCTCGTCACCGTCGATTACCGGGGTGCCGATCTCGCGCCGTCCAGACAGATCGCGACGATCGGGATCCCCGTCGTCGGCAGCGCCGAGATGGGCGTCGCTTCCGTCAGAACCGAACCCGCCCGGATCGCTGCCGGGGACACGGTCGACCTGACGATCCGGCTGGAGAACACCGGGACGGCGGATGCGGAATCGGTCAGGGCGACCATCGAGGATCTCGCCCTCCCGGGTTCGAAAGAGGCGTTCCTCGGGACGATTGAGCCGGGAAACGACGGGCCCGCCATCTTCTCACTCGTTGCCGACGAGGCGGGAGAGTTCGGCTACACCCTCGTCGTCCGGTATACCGACGACTACGGCGAACATACGGTCAGGCAGCCCCTGCAGGTTGTCGTCACCGAACAAAGCCCGTTTCCGATGATCGTGGCCGTGGCAGCCGTCCTCGTCGTCGCCGTCGCGGCCGCGATCTACTGGTACCGGCGGCGAAAGGAGGAATGACCGCGGTGTTTTCAGGCATCAAGGTCTCCGCGTTCCTGGCATGGAAGTCAATCCAGCGCGGGAGCCAAGGAACGCTCGCCCTCACCATCATGATCATCGCCCTCATCTTCGTGAACCTGGTCTTCCTCCCCTCCATCATCTCCGGGGTCGTCGTGACCTTCGACGCCCAGTCAATCGACTTCGACGTCGGAAACCTGGTCGTCGAGCCCCGGGAAGGCAGCCGGTATATCGACGGCGTGGACGGCCTCCAGAAGAAGGTCGAGCAGATCCCGGGAATCACCGGCACGTCGCCCCGTATAACCGCCGGGGCGACGTTCGTTTACCGGGGGCGCAACGCCGCCAGCACGCTCTACGGCATAACCCCGGAAGACGAGCGGTCGGTGACCAGGATCGCCGAATATATGACCGCGGGAGAGTTCCTCTCGGACGGCGATACCGACGCCATCATCATCGGCGCGACCCTCGCGGGGACGGAAGGGGTGGAGGAAGGCGGCCTCCCTTCGCTCCGGGGGGTCGAGGTCGGCGATTCGGTGGAGGTGGCCTACCCGAACGGCGAGACGCGAACCTACCGGGTGAAGGGAATCTTCGAGACCCAGTCATTCGGCGTCGATACGGCGGCCTTCGTCACCACCCGCGAGATGAGCGAGGTGCTCGGGCTCGATGATCAGGCGTCCGCGATCCTGGTGAAGACCGCGGTAAACGGCAGGGAGGAGGAATACAAGAGGGAGATCCTCTCCTACGGCGTCCAGGAGGATGTCCTGACGTTCCGGGAGAAGTCGGGAGGGTTCGTCGAACAGGCGATCCAGAGTTTCAACATCATCAACGCCATCTCGACACTCGTCAGCCTGATCATCGCCATCGTGGTGGTCTTCATCGTGATCTTCATCAACACCGTGAACCGGCGCCGCCAGATCGGGATCCTGAAAGCAATCGGCATCGACCAGCAGATCATCATCAACTCCTACGTCCTCCAGGTGCTCTTCATCACCGCCGTCGGGGCTCTCGTCGGGATCGGGCTGAACGCCGGGGTGACGACCTACCTGACCGCCTACCCGCTCGTCTTCCCCGGCGGCCCGGTCTACCCGGACGTGGAGGCGTCGGCCATCCTCCGGAGCATCGCAAGCCTCTTCGCGGTCTCGGTGGTGGCGGGCTACATCCCGGCGTGGCGGATCGCGCGGGAGGATATCCTCACCGCAATCAGGGGATGAAGAGATGATCGTCGCGGAAAACCTCATGAGGGTCTACACGATGGGGAAGGTGGAGGTCCGCGCCCTTGCGGGGGTCTCGCTCGAGGTCGCAAAGGGTGAGTTTGTCGGGATCATGGGCGCGAGCGGCAGCGGCAAGTCGACGCTCCTCCATATCCTCGGGCTCCTCGACCGCCCCACCTCCGGTGCGGTCACGATCGACGGAACCGACGTCCTCGCCCTCTCCGACCACCGGCGAACCCTCTTCCGGCTGAACCGGCTCGGCTACGTCTTCCAGGACTACGCGCTCATCGGGGAACTCACCGCGCTCGAGAACGTCTACTTAACGTCGCTCGTCCGGGGAGCACCGAAAGCCGAGTACATCGAGCGGAGCACCGATATCCTCCGGCGGGTCGGCCTCGGCGACCGGATGGATCACCGGCAGAGCGAACTCTCGGGCGGCGAGCAGCAGCGCGTCGCGATAGCCAGGGCGCTCGTGAACAACCCGAGCATCCTGCTCGCCGACGAACCCTGCGCAAACCTGGACAGCCGGACCTCGAAGAGCATCCTCGACCTCTTTGCGCGGTTAAACGAGGAACTCGACCAGACGATCGTGATGGTCTCGCACGAGGAGTGGCACAAGGAGTACTTCTGCCGCATCGTCACGCTCCGGGACGGGCTGATCGGGGAGATGGTGGAATGCAGGAAGGAGACATAACCCCGCCATCCCGGCCAGGGTAGAATCGGAAAAAACGGCGGAGACATTTTCATCTCGCCGACGGCAAAGAAGTTCAGCCCGGAGCATGCGGCGGCGTTGATGGCGGAGGCGGGCCTGGAGGTCAGGACGGTGGCGGAGTCGGGACCGTATCACTACATCGTCACGACCGTGCCGGGGGATAAAAAGAAGGGTTAGGGATTACTTCAGGTTCGCGATGCCGCCGTAGTTGACGGCGTTTACGAACGCATGGAGGTCCTGCTCAGAGCCGCCTTCGACGCTGACGTAGACCATGAACCGTTCGTTCACGCCGACCCAGGTGCCGTAGGAATCGGGTTTGCTGAAATACTCCCAGGACGGGTGGCCGCTGACCGTGCCCTGCTTGTAGTAGCCCTCGGTCGTCTCGAACGAAACAAACGAATCCCAGGACTCCCAGTAGCCCACGTCGTAGTGGGCTGAATCCTGGAGCAGGATCGTCGCCCGGGCATCGTCCCTGTTGTAGTCACGAGACGCCCAGGTCCACTGGCCGTCCTCGACGGTCCATGACGCCCCTACAGGCTCTTCTGCAGTCCATCCTGCAGGCGCATCCGGGAGGAACGAGATCAACGTCGTATACGAAACCGCGGTCACACCGCCCTCTGCGGCCCCGGAGACGGTGGTGCCGGCGGCGGCCGGAACCGTCGTGGCACCGGGGGTAACCCCCGGATCGGTCGTATCCGATGAACCCGATGTACAGCCTGCCGTCATGAGACAAAACGCGAGTAACACGACGAGCGCCGGAAAGATCATTCTGGGAGAGAGTATTTTCATAATAATCCCCTCAAAACGTCGTAAAGGACAGATTAATATTTATAGGTTGTTGTTTTGCAGTGCCGGCCGTTAAAATCATCCCGAAATCATTTTGGAGTGTGCATAGACATCACTCTAAAAGACCGGTTCCGAAACGATCGGATCCGGATACGCTCAAATGGCGAATATCATTGCCAGGGGTTTAAGAAAAGTATTTAACAATCGCGGGATACCTTACCGCATGGTTCAGAGAACGAGCATCTGCAGCGTCCTGGTTGCAGGACTGCTGGTAATGTGCCTCCTCGGTGCCGGCTGCACGTCGCAGCCGACGGAGGAGGGAACCCCGACCGCAACGCCCACTCCGGCAGAGACCACGCCCGCCCCGGCGGAGGAGTACGCCTTCAACGAGACGAACGCCAACGAGACCGTCACCCTCCCGGCAGGGAGCGAGATCACGATCAGCCTCGCCGAGAACCCGACGACCGGCTACGAGTGGAACGTCACCTCGTCGACCGGACTCGAGTACGTGAACGACACCTACATCCCGCCGGAGACCGAACTCGTTGGCGCCGGTGGAGTCCACGTCTGGGAGTACGTCGCCGCCGAGGAGGGCGCCGGTGAGTTCTCCGCGATCTACAAGCGGCCCTGGGAAGAGACGACCGGAAACGAGACCACATTCTCGATGGCGTTCATCATCGAGTAACAACCCATCCCTTTTTCTGCACATCCCCCGTCACCGGCTGTTCCCGAACCGCCCCGACACCTCCGTACCCGACCACGGGCCGCCGTGCGCCGCATAGATCCGTTCCACCCCCAATGCAAGGAGTCCCCGGATGCTTCTCCTCGCCGCGGCAGAGTCCTCCGTCCTGAACGGCAGCCGGGCCCTCCCGCCCGGAAACAGGGCAGAGATCAGGTCGCCGACGATGGCGGTCCCGCCGGCGACGAGAACCGAGACCGAGCCGGGGGTATGCCCCGGCGTGGGGATGACCCTGCCCCTGATCCCGAAGGCCGCAAGGTCGGCAACGCCACCGATGACGATATCGGGTTCAACGCCCCCCGGGCCGGGGGTGGCATTGCCGGCCGCAAGCCCGATCAGGCGCGGGACGATCCCGACCGGAAAGCGCAGGCCGCCGACCCCGACCCGCACGGCATCGGCATCGGCATCGTGAACGGCGATCGGTGCGCCGGTCAGTTCCCGGAGCGCGTCGGCACTCCCGTAATTCTCCTGATGCCCGTGCGTGATCAGGATCAGGGAGACCTCATCGGGCCTGATGCCCGCCTGCTTCATCGCGACCAGAACGACCGCCTCATTCCCGGGGTTACCGGTATCGACCAGGAGCACGCCCTGATCCCTGACGATGAACGCAGAGGTCGCGCCGAGCGGCACGGCGACGACCGCCGGAAGACGGCGGACGGCGGGGCCCTTCCCCTTTCGTCCCGGGGGCCCCCCGCTCCCGGCAGAACCCCCCGCATTCGGACAGTCGGCCTTCATGGCATCCCCACCATGGGATGGCCTCTCCCTACATCAATGATTCGGTCGAGAGAGGAAGAATCCGTGGGACGGAGCAGAAAACGGCCGAAAAAAAGGGAAAATCACCGGACGAGGAGCGAGAGCTCCGACAGCATTTCAATATACATATATATCGTAAAATCAAGTTTGGAACTATGACGTATGAGAAATTGACATCCCGACATCTCCTCGCAATCTTCCTAGTCTTTTCCCTGGCGCTCGCCGTCCCGGCAGCCGCACAGGAGACCGGTATACAGCAGGTGCAGCCCGGCGATACGATCGAGGTGGGGCCCGAACCGATCACCCTCGACCTCCTGGGTCTCCGCAACGCGGATTCGTTCAGCCAGATCACGGAACTCCGGAAATACCAGGATGACAACCCTGCAAAATCGATCCAGCGGGTTATCGGCGTGGCGAAAGACGGTTACTTCACGATCAACGTCTATACGTTCAAAGGGCATTACGGACGGTATTTCCCGTACAGCAAGTCAGACGGCCTGCTCCATGAGAACAGCATCATGTTCGTCCACGCCTCGACCCCTACCGCCACAGAGACCGTAGCCACGGTCACGGAGACGCCTACGGAGGAACCGACGGCCACGGAGACGCCGGAACCGACGCGGGCGCCGCTCCCGGGACTGATCGCGATTACCGCCCTCGGTATCTGCGGGCTGCTCGCGGCGGCACGGAAACGATAGGCGAACCCGCGGCAGAACAACTCCGCACTATTTTTTCTAACGAAACCATCGTCCCGCCCGTCGACGGCCGGGGAAAAAATGAAACGGGAGGGTATATCGATACTCGTTACGCCAGGTAGTCGTCCGGGCGCGGGATCTGTTCTTTTAGGCCCTTGCGCTTGCGGATGTCCTTGACCACATCGTTCACAATACCGGCGGGGACGAGTTCGAACCCGGCGAACTCGGTGCTCCACATCGCGCGCCCTTCGGTTGCGGACCTGATGTCGCCGGCAAACCCGAAGAGCTCGGCGACCGGGGCCTTACCGACGATCGTCATCGTGTCGCCTTCGCTCAGCATATCGAAGACCTGACCGCGGCGACCCTGGATCTGGGAGGTTGCCGCACCCATCTGCTCGCTCGGGACCGTGATCTGGATCTTCTGGATAGGCTCGAGGAGCGAGTCGCCGGCCATCAGCACGCCTGCCTTGACGGCGCTCCTGACCGCCGGGATGACCTGTGCGGGGCCGCGGTGGATGGCGTCCTCGTGGAGTTTCACGTCTACCAGCCGGATCTTCAGGTTCTGGACCAGCTCGTCGGCGAGCGGGCCGCCGCGGAGTGCTTCGCGCCACCCGTCGAGGACCAGTTCCATCGTCTCGTTGAGGTACTGGATACCCTTCGTCATGTCGATGAACATGTTGGTGGCCTCGATCGCCTTGACGTTCTTGGCCTCGTCCTTGTCCATCCCGGCTGCAACGAGAGCGTCACGCCGCTCGATCGCCTGCTGGTTCATCGAGATCTCGCCGTCCAGGATCATCTTCACGATCGCCGGGTCCATCGGTTCGAGCTCGATATAGAACCGGTTGTGACGGTTCGGCGACTTCCCTTCGACCGGGCCGACGCTGCCGGTGATCGTCTCACGGTAGACGACGATCGGCGGGGAGGTGAGGATATCGACACCCTTGTCGCGCTTGATACGGCCGGTGATGATCTCGAGATGAAGCTCGCCCATGCCGCTGATCAGGTGCTCGCCGGTCTCCTCGTTGATCGAGACCTGGACCGTCGGGTCTTCCTTCGCAATCTGGCGGAGAACCTCGACGAGTTTCGGGAGGTCCTTCATGCTCTTCGCTTCGACGGCGACGGTCATGACCGGCTCGGAGTAGTGCTTCAGCGACTCGAACGGAGTCATCTCGATGAGCGACGTGACGGTCGAACCGACGATGGCGTCTTTCAAGCCCGTGACGGCCGCGATGTTGCCTGCCGGGAGCGCTTCCACCTCGATCCGCTCGGCACCCATGAAGATGCCGACCTGAGCGAGGCGGTTGGCGCGCTTCGCCGCGCCTATGATGTAGCACTCGGTACCCCGGCGGAGCGTCCCCGAGAAGAGACGGCCGGTGGCGACCTCGCCCGCGTGCGGGTCGAACGATATATCGGTGACCATCATGCAGACAGGACCGTTCGGGTCACAAGCGACCATGGCCTTGCCCTCAGGAGTATTGTAGTCGCCGTGCCAGATGATGTGGATACGGCGGTCCTGGGCCTGGAGGGGGTTAGGCAGGTGCTTGACCACCATGTCGAGGAGGACGGCGTGCAGGGGACTGTTCTTTGAGAGCCACTTCATGTCGCCGGCATTGCACTTCTCAAAGACATCCTTGAACGAGACCCCGCTGCTCTTCATGAAGGGGACGGAGACGGCCCAGTTGTAGAGCGCGGAACCGAAGGCGACGGTGCCCTTCGCGGCATCGAGCTTCCAGCCGTCGTTGTACATCTTCTCGTTCATGCCCTTGATCAGCTTGTTGACCTTGTCGATCACCTTCGCGAGGCGGATCTGCATCTCCTGCTCGTCCACCTTCAGCTCGTTGACCAGCCGGTCGACCTTGTTGATGAAGAGGACCGGGCGGACACCCTCCTTCAAGGCCTGCCGGAGCACGGTCTCCGTCTGGGGCATGGTGCCCTCGACCGCGTCCACCACGACGACGGCGCCGTCCACCGCACGCATGGCGCGGGTCACGTCACCGCCGAAGTCCACGTGGCCGGGGGTATCGATCATGTTGATGAGATACTCTTCCCCGCCGTACGTGTGGACCATCGAGACGTTGCTCGCATCGATGGTGATACCGCGTGCCTGTTCCTCCTCGTCGGAGTCCATGAAGAGCTGCCGGCCGGCGAGTTCCTCGCTGATCATGCCTGCGCCGGCGAGCAGATTGTCCGAGAGTGTTGTCTTTCCGTGATCGATGTGGGCGACGATACCGATGTTCCGGATGCGATCCGGCTTGTCCATCAGCTCCGTCACCCGCTCTACCATCTTCTTTCGTCTGGTCATGAAAATACACCGAAAAAATAATAGGGAATTTTAGCGGGCTGCCTTTGCAATACGCTCTCTTTCTTCTTTCTTTGAGACGGCATACGAGCGGGTATCACCGTTCGCCGCACCGATCAACTCGTCGGCAAGCGCTTCGCTCACGCTCTTCTTCTTCTTGTGGCTCGCCTGCAGGACACCGGCGGTGATGAACCGGAGCGCAGTGTCGACACGGCGCTGGGGGGCGGTATCGACCGACTTCGGGACGTTGATGCCGCCGTACTTCAGCCGGACGGTCTCCTCGCGGGGCCCGGTGTTCGCGACCGCGTCCACCAGCACCTGGACCGGGTTCTTCTTGGTCTTCTTGTTGACGATCTCGAAGGCGTCCCGGACGATGCGGATGGTAAGTTCCTTCTTGCCGGTGTTGTTCTCGGTCTGCATCATCTTGTTGATCAGCCGCTCGACGATCAGCATGTTGCTCTTGTTGAACTGCTGACCGACGAGCTTGCCGCAGGAGTGCGGCACGATCATCGCGTGCATGTTCACGTAACGGGCAAGGCTCGGATCGTGGATCTCCACCTCGCTCATGTCCCAGCGGTTAAAGAGGAGCTGCTGGGGCTGCTGTGCTCCTGCCTCTGCTTCTACCATTGCTTACTTACCTCCGCGGCTTCTCCTTGCGGCCCGTGACCATTTCACGCAGGCTGACGTTGTTCACCTTGGTCACGACAAAACGGACGCCGGGGATATCACCCTTCGACCTGCCCAGTCTGCCGCCGATGCCCTCGATCTCGACTTCATCGTGCTCGTCGATGAAGTTGATGGCACCGTCGCCGACGGCGAACGCGGTTACCTGCCGGCCGTTCTTGATCAGCTGCACGCGGACGCACTTTCTGATCGCAGAGTTCGGCTGCTTTGCCTCGACACCCACCTTCTCGAGAACGATCCCGCGGCCCTGCGGTGCTCCCTCAAGGGGGTCAGCTTTTACATCGAGCCCGAGCTGGCGTCGCGCGTAGCCAGTGTCATGCCACCGGTTATTATTTGCGTCGCGCTTCAGTTTTCGGGCTGCAAATTTTCCATTTCCCATCGAATACCCTCGAATTAGTTAAATTTGTGGATAGGAGCAACTCCTGGTGTGCTATAAAACAACGCGCGTTACGGATTTATATATTGTGGAACCCGCTTGCACGCCGATCTTCTGCCCTAGGTATTAGATCGGGAGCTGATATAATATTATATCCTGGCGGGCAACCTTCATTGATGAATACCCGGATATACAAAGAGGTTTTTTTCGAGGCGACCCACCGCCTGATCCATTACCGGGGGAAGTGTTTCCGGCTGCACGGTCACCAGTGGCGCGTGGAGGTCTGGATCGATGGGAAGGCCGACGAACGCACGGGGATTGTTCTCGACTACAACTGTATTAAAGAGGTCGTCGGGCGGTTCGACCACCAGGTGATCCTGAACAAAGACGATCCCATGGCGGCATGCATCGAAGAGTTCCACCCGGTCGTCACCACCTCCGGCGACCCGACGAGCGAGCACCTCGCAGGGCTGATAGCAGAGATGATCGACGCCGAGGCCGCGCGGCAGGGACACGACGCCCGCGTCGCAAAGATACGGGTCTGGGAGTCGACAACCTGCTACGCAGAGCGCACCTATGATCGTCAGTGAGATCTTCCGGAGCCTCCAGGGGGAGGGGAAGAACCAGGGACGGCCCTGCACGTTCATCCGGCTCGCCGGGTGCAACCTCAGGTGCGCCTGGTGCGACACCCCCTACGCTCGTGAAGGCGGGGAAGAGATGAGCGTTACGCAGGTCCTCGACCGGGTCTGGCTGCTCCGCGGGACGCACATCTGCATCACCGGCGGGGAGCCGCTCCTGCAGCGGGAGGATGTACTCAAACTCCTCGAGAAGTTCAGCCTGCACGGCTACACCGTCGAGATCGAGACGAACGGCACCTGCGACTTCCGCGATATGCAGCCGTATGCCTCCATCTGCATGGACGTCAAGTGCCCCTCGTCGGGCGAGAAGAGCGATCTATCGCTCCTCTCCTTCATCACCCCGCGCGACTGCGTCAAGTTCGTGGTGGCGGACGAGGACGACCTCCTCTACGCCCGGGCGGTGATGAGCCGGTGCGAGATCCGGGGCGAGGTCTTCATCTCGCCGGTGGAGGGGTCCGACTACCGGGCCGTCGCGGACCAGATCGTCGAGGAGAACCTCCCGGTGAGGTTTCAGTTGCAGCTCCACAAGATCCTGGGGGTAAAATGAAGAAAGCGGTATGCCTTCTCTCGGGCGGCATGGACTCCACCACGCTCGCCTACGTCGCAAAGGATACGGGCTACGATATCGTCGCGCTCCACTTCACCTACGGCCAGCGGACGGAGGCAAAAGAGCGAGAGTGTGCCCGCGCCGTCGCCAAAAACCTCGATGCTCTCGATTTCGTCGAGATAAGCCTCGAACACTTCACAAAGATCGGGGCATCGAGCCTGACGGATACCTCGATCCCGGTCGAGGAGTACGCCGGCGAGGAGGAGGGCGTCCCGAGCACCTACGTTCCTTTCCGGAACGCGAACCTGCTCGCCATCGCGACCAGCCTCGCGGAAGCCCGGCGGGCGGAGGCGGTCTTCATCGGCGTCCAGACCGGGGACTACCCCGGATACCCCGACTGCCGGCCGGAGTTCATCGAGGCGTTCCAGCGGGCTGTCGACCTCGGCACGGCGGCGGAACCGCGGATCGTCCTGATGACGCCGTTCGTCCGGATGTCGAAGGTGGATATCGTCAGAAAGGGGCTCGCGCTCGGCGTCCCCTACGAGCTGACCTGGTCGTGTTACCAGAACGACGACCGGGCCTGCGGGGTCTGCTCCTCCTGCCATTACCGGAGGGAGGCGTTCCGGGAACTCGGGCTCGAGGATCCGATCGAGTACGAGAGGTGACCATGGAAATCTACCGCGGCAAGCGCCTCAGCATCGAGAAGAAAGTGTTTACGCTCCCGAACGGCAGGACAAAGGAGAAGATCGTCGTCCATCCCGGCGGCGCGGTCGCGATCCTCCCGATCGCCGGGGACGACTGCTACCTCATCCGGCAGTACCGGTTCGCCGTCGACGACTACATCTATGAAGCGCCGGCAGGCACCATCGACGAGGGTGAGGAGCCGCACGAGACCGCATACCGGGAACTGATCGAAGAGACCGGGATGAAGGGGGAGACGTTCGTCCCGAAAGGCTGGATTTACCCCTCTCCCGGCTACACCGACGAGCGGATCTGGCTTTACCGGGCCGAAGGGCTCTCCCCCTGCTCCGACTACGGGATGGACGACGACGAGGTGATCGAGGTCGTCCGTGTCCCTATCGCGGACGTCGGGTCGATGATCGCGGACGGCAGGATCGTCGATGCAAAGACGATCTGCCTCATCTGCCGGTGCCTGTGGTGAGGGGGCACACGGGACCGGCGGATGTGCGCAGATTTATGCCCTTCCTCAGAGAAACATATAGTAGCTTCGACAATTGAACAACATTCAGCTGGCCTGGTGAAACCCCCATGGAAGAGACGCAAGAGATGGATACGCCGCGAAAGCGCTACGAATTTAAGAAGATGCTTGAGAGGCTGGCGGAGAAGGAAGGGAGCGGCACCGAGCTGATCACCCTGTATATACCTCCGGATAAGCAGATATACGACGTGACCGCCCAGCTCCGCGACGAGTTCGGGCAGTGCGCCAACATCAAGAGCAAGCAGACCAGGACGAACGTCCAGAGTGCCATATCCTCCATCCTCTCCCGCCTGAAATACTATAAGCGCCCGCCGGAGCACGGCATGGCGGTCTTCTGCGGCACGATCAACGTCGGCGGCGACCGCACCGACCTCGACTGCGAGATCATCGAGCCGCCCGAGCCGCTCAACACCTACATGTACCGCTGCAGCTCCTCGTTCGAACTCGAGCCGCTGGAGCAGATGCTCGGGGAGAAAGAGGTCTACGGCCTCATCGTCCTTGACAGAAGGGAAGCCTACGTCGGGTTTCTCCGGGGCAGCCGGATCGAGCCTGTCCGCGGAGTCACCTCGACCGTACCCGGCAAGCAGCGGAAAGGTGGACAGTCGAGCGTTCGTTTCCAGCGGCTGCGGCTGATCGCCATCAACGAGTTCTACAAGAAGATCGGCGACCTCGCGAGCGAGGTCTTCCTCGCCGAGAAGGACTTCTTCGAGCGGTTCAAAGGCGTGCTGATCGGCGGCCCGACACCAACCAAGGAGGAGTTCGAGGCCGGCGGTTTCCTCCACCACGAGCTGCAGAAGCGGATCATCGGGCTCTTCGACGTCTCCTACACGAACGAGTCCGGGCTTGCCGAACTCGTCGAGAACGCGTCGGATGCCCTGAAAGGCCTCGATATCATCAAGGAGAAGGCCGTGATGAACCGGTTCCTCCAGGAACTGGTCAAGGACGACGGAGCGGCCGCTTACGGGGAAGAGAGTGTTCGAAAGAACCTGGAACTCGGTGCCGTCGACACCCTCCTCCTCTCCGACAAACTCCGGAGAGCCCGGCTGAAACTTGCCTGCCAGAACGGCGATTACACCGAGGAGCGGACGGTCAGCATCGAACCGGGCAAACACATCAAAGACCTCGACCTCGGCACCTGCCCCAAAGACGGCGGATCGCTCTACGTGGCCGAAGAGGCCGATATCATCGACGAACTGACCACGCTCGCCGACCAGAGCAGCACGACGGTCAGGATCATCTCGGACGACTTCGAAGAAGGTTCGATGCTTTACAACGCATTCGGCGGGATCGCTGCAATCCTGCGCTACAGGACAGGATACTAATGATGTATCAGGAGAAGTACCACCAGATCGAGCGCATGCTCCGGGCATGCACCGGCGAGGAGGATGTCCTCCTCGCGAAAGGCGGGGATCACGCCGATCTCGCCTCGACGATAGCATTCAAACTTGCGAAGACTGAGAAACGGGCCCCCCAGAAGATCGCCGCCGATATCGCGGAGAAACTCTCGGGGAACCCCGAGCTCGGCGACGTCCGGGTCGAGGCGGCAGGCCCTTACGTCAACTTCCGGTTCGGCCCGACGCTTCTTTCGGAGGCGGTCAGGGAGGCGATCGAGCCGGGTTACGGGGCCCTCCAGCGCCGTTCCGGCAGGGTCGTGCTCGAACACACGAGCGCGAACCCGAACGGCCCGCTCCACGTAGGCCACATACGAAACACCGTCATCGGCGACACCCTTGCCCGGACGTTCCGGAAGGCCGGGGACCCGCTCGAGGTGCAGTATTACTTGAACGACATGGGCCGCCAGATCGCCATCGTCTCGTGGGGATTCGACCACCTCGATATCGCCCGAAAGGAGGGCGAGAAGGAAGACCACTATGTCGCCCGCGTCTACGTCGCGGCGAACCGGGAGATCGAGAAGAATCCCGGGATCACCGAGGAGATCGACCACCTCATGCAGAAGGTGGAGCGCGGCGACGCGGAGACCGTCGCGAAGTTCCGGAGAGCCGTCTCCCTCTGCGCGGAAGGGATCAAGGCGACCCTCGCGGCCTTAAACGCCCACCACGACCGGTTCGTCTGGGAGAGCGATTTCGTCCGGATCGGCGACGTCGACCGGATCGTCGAGCAGGTGCGGCGGCTGCCGCAGGCCCACGAGGACGAGACGCTCTGGGTCGATCTTTCCGAGCAGGGCTTCGAGAAGAAGTACATCCTCCGGCGGAGCGACGGCACCTCGGTCTACAGCACCCGGGATCTCGCCTACCACACCTGGAAGGCGCGAAACTACGATAGGATGATCGACGTCCTCGGGGCGGACCACAAACTGATCGGTGGCCAGCTCCGTGCGACCCTCGAACTCCTCGGCGAGAAGGCGCCCGAGATCGTCTTCTTCGAGTTCGTCTCCCTCCCCGAAGGCTCGATGAGCACCCGGGCGGGCAAGTTCGTCTCGGCGGACGAACTGATCGAGGAGGTTGCCGCGAAGGCGTTCGACGAGGTGACTGCCCGCCGGCCGGAACTCCCCGAGGAGGAGCGGTGCGCCATCGCAAAGTCGGTCGCCATCGCCGCCATCCGCTACGACATCGTGAAGGTCTCGCCGGAGAAGAGCACGGTCTTCAACTGGAAGGAGGCGCTGGACTTCGAGCGGCAGAGCGGGCCCTACATCCAGTACGCCCACGCCCGGGCCTGCAGCATCCTCGAGAAGGCCGGGGAGTTCGAGCGGGCCTACACGTTTGAGACCGACCACGAGGTCGCGCTCGCCCGGCACCTTGCCCGGTTCCCGGCCGCCATCGAGCAGACCGTGCAGGAACTCCGCCCGCACCTCCTCGCAGCCTACGCCCGCGAGCTCGCCGACCTCTTCAACGCCTTCTACCACTACGACCCGGTCCTGAAGAGCGAGGGCGAGACCCGGAACAGCCGCCTCGCGCTCGTGGACGCGGTCAGGAACACCTTACAGGAGTCCCTCGAGACTCTCGGGATCGATGCGCTCAGAAGCATGTAAGGCCCTCAAAAAGCAGGGCTACCAGTTCATCACCCCGACCTCTTCGGCGGCCGTAAAACCCTGTATGTGGAACAAGCGGGCGCTCAAAGGTGGCGAGATGTGCTACAAGGCGCAGTTCTACGGCATCGAGAGCCACCGCTGTGTCCAGATGACCCCGACTCTCAAGTGCAACCAGCAGTGCCTCTTCTGCTGGCGGTCGTTCGAGCACGAGGTCGTGGAGGAGGAGGAGTGTCCGCCGGACGTCATCGTCGAGAACCTCCGGCGCGTCCAGAAGAGGGCGCTCTCGGGCTACAAGGTCTCGCCCTACGTCGCGCCCGAACGGTTCGCGGAGGCCCTCGACCCCACCATGGTCGCGATATCACTCTCGGGGGAACCGACCTGCTACTCGCGGCTCCCGGAGCTGGTCGATGCCCTCAACGCGGACGGATATACGACGTTCCTCGTCTCGAACGGCACCCGTCCCGACGTCCTCGCCCGGTGCCGGCCCTACCAGACCTACGTCTCCCTTGACGCCCCCGACCGGGAGACCTATCTTGCCCTCTGCCGGCCGCGGGAGGACTACTGGGACAGGATTCACGAGAGCCTTGCCGGGCTCCGGGAACGCCGGTCGGCCATCCGCACCACGGTGGTGCGCGGCTACAACGACTTTTCTCCCGAGCGCTACGCGGCGATCTACCAGGACTCCGGAGCCCGGTTCGTGGAGGTAAAGGGTTATATGTATCTGGGGTACAGTAGAAATCGACTGCAGAGGACGCAGATGCCCGAACACAGCGAGGTACGGGCATTCGCGGAAAAGATCGCGGAATACTGCGACTATTGCATCATGGACGAGAGCCCGGTGAGCCGGGTCGTCTGCCTGGAGCGAGATGTATGAGATTCGATGTGGAAGAGTTCAAAAAGAGGGCGAGAGAGGACTTCGAGCATGCCTGGCACGAAGGGCCGTCGGTTCTGACACCGGCCGGGGTCTCCGGCCGGTACCCCCGGCTGAGGTACACCCGGGCGACACCGCACCCGATCTTCGAGATCGTGCAGCGGCTCCGCGAGACCTACCTCGCGATGGGGTTCGACGAGGCGATGAATCCCCTGATCGTCGAAGAATCGGATATCTACCGGCAGTTCGGTCCCGAAGCCATGGCCGTCCTCGACCGGGTCTTCTACCTCGGCGGGCTGCCCCGCCCGAACGTCGGGATTGCAAGAAAGCAGCTTGATGAGATCGAGGCCATCCTCGGCCGTGCAGTCTCCCCCGGCACCGAGGAGAAACTCCGCGAGACCCTTCACGGCTACAAGAAGGGAACGATCGACGGCGACGAACTGACGCACGAACTCGCGGCCGTCCTCGAGGCAGACGACGCCGCCGTGGTGCATATCCTGGATGCGGTCTTCCCCGAGTTCCGGGAACTGGCGCCCGAGTCGTCGCGCAACACCCTCCGGAGCCACATGACGAGCGGCTGGTTCCTGACGCTCTCCTCCCTCTGGGAGAAGCGTCACCTCCCAATAAGGCTCTTCTCGGTCGACCGGTGTTTCCGGCGGGAGCAGGAGGAAGGCCCCACCCGCCTGATGGCCTACCACTCGGCCTCCTGCGTCGTCGCGGGCGAGGACGTCACCCTCGAAGAGGGCAAAGCCATCAGCGAGGCCCTCCTCTCGGCCTTCGGCTTTACGGAGTTCCGGTTCCAGCCCGACGAGAAGCGGTCGAAGTACTACATGCCCGAGACCCAGACGGAGGTCTACGCCCGCCACCCGGTCCTCGGCTGGGTCGAGGTCGCCACCTTCGGCATCTACTCCCCCTCGGCGCTCGCGGAGTACGGGATCGGCGTGCCGGTGATGAACCTCGGCCTCGGGGTGGAGCGGCTCGCGATGATCGCCTACCAGTCAAACGACATCCGCCAGTTGACCCATCCGCAGTTCTTCCCGCAGGAGATCTCCGACCGCGAGGTCGCCGGCGCCGTCCACCTCCGTGAGGAGCCGAGAACCGTTGCCGGGAAACGGATGGCGGAGGCGATCCGCGCTACGGCCGCCGAGCACGCAACCGCCCCCGGGCCCTGTGCGTTCACCGCCTGGAAGGGCGAGATCGCGGGAAGGGAGGTTGAAGTCATCGTCGAGGAGCCCGAGTCCAACACGAAACTCTGCGGTCCTGCCTGCGCAAACGAGGTCTTCGTCCACGACGGCTCGGTGCTCGGTGTCCCGGACATCGAGAAGTGGGCGACCGTCCGGCAGGAAGGCGTTTCCACCGGGATAACCTACCTCGACGCGGTATCGAGCCTCGCCGCCGCCCGGATCGAGGAAGCGGCACGGTGCGGTGAAGAGGCTCACGTCCAGGTGAAGATGTCGAAACTCCCCTCGGACGTCAACCTGCGCATCGAGGAGTACGCGATGCGGCACATCACCGACCACAACAAAAAGGTGGATCTCCGGGGCCCGGTCTTCCTGACGGTCAGGTCCGTCATCCCGGAGCAGCCGACTCGATAAGGCCCTTCTCTCGCCCCGGCCTCTCTTTTTTCCCGGAAACGCCTTTCTTATCGCACTCGATGCACCTCCGGAGCAGGGGCAGCACGTCCCGCTGGGCAACCAGGTTGAATCTGGCCCTGCTCGGGGCAAGTCCGACCTTGATCGAGTAGGCGTCCGGCGGCATCGCCTCGAAGAGATCTTCGTCGGTCCTGTCGTCTCCGATGGCGAGGATGAATTCCCAGGCGTGCCGGGAGACCCAGTTCAGCGCTGCTCTGCCCTTGTTGACGACATTGTTCTTGATCTCGATGACCTTGTTCCCGTCCATGACGCCGACGTTGAGGTTGGAAGTCAGGTGCAGCAGGTCGTCTTTGAGATCTTTCGCCCGTTGCGCCCCGAGCAGCGGATCGGTTCTCCGGTAGTGCCAGACGAGAGAGTAGTCCTTCTCCTCGATGAAGGCGCCGGGCGTGCGATCCGTGTAGAGTTCGAGGAGCGGGTAGATCTCCCCTTTCCACTCGTCCGAGAGGGGCTCGGGCATCCGCCACTCCCCGGAGCGCTCTTTCACCCAGACGCCGTGCTCGGCGATGATCCCGATATCCAGCTCCCCGAACCAGTTGTCCAGCGTGGACCGGTCCCTGCCGCTGATCACCACCACCTCGTTTCCGGGCGTCCGGGAGAGAGACTTGAGCACCTCCCGGGTTGCGTCGCCGGGAACCGCCTTCTGCGGCCTTGCGGCGAACGGCACCAGGGTGCCGTCGTAGTCGAGGAGGAGGAGCCGGCCCTTGCCGGCAGCGTAGTCGGAGACCAGCTCGTCCCTGATGGCGGGGGTGACGATCTGTTCGGAGCGTTCGACCCGGACCGTCCGGGCGTCGCCGAGGCGTGTGAGGAAGTCGCCGACCCAGTGCTCGATGTCGTAGCGCATCAACCTCCTCTGCATCGTCCGGTTCCGCTCGATCTGCTCCTTCTCCGGCATGGCGAGCGCCGTCTCGATCGCCTCGATCACCGCGTCCCGGTCGTTCGGGTTGACGATGATCGCTTCGCCGAGTTCCTCGGCCGCACCCGCCATCTCGGAGAGGATGAGGACGCCCGTGCCGTCGGTTCTCGTGGCGACGTACTCTTTTGCCATCAGGTTCATGCCGTCCCGGAGCGGCGTCACCAGGGCGACATCGGCGGCGCTGTAGAACGCCACCAGCGTCTCGAACGGGAGGAAGTTGTAGAAGTAGCGGACCGGAACCCAGTCGGTCGTCCCGTACTTCCCGTTGATCCGGCCGACGAGCTCGTCGATCCGTTTCTTCAACGTCTGGTAACTCCTGACGCCGGTCCTGGACGGGACGGCGACGAGGACGAGGGAGACCTTGCCCTGGTAATCCGGCTTCTTCTCGAGGAGCGCGTCGAACGCCTCGAGCCGGAGCGGGATACCCTTCGTGTAGTCCATACGATCGAAGGAGAGGATGATCTTGCGCTTCCCGTACATCTGCCGGATCCGGGTTATCTCCTTCTGGACGGGGGCACTGCCCGCGGAGTCGGCAAACCGGTGGTAATCGATCCCCATCGGGAAGAGGTCGGTTCGCACCACCCGCGTGCCGGTTCTGACCTCCCCGAAGGTATGCTCGTAGCCGAGGAGACGCCGGACGCTGGAGAGGAAATGGCGGACGTAGCCATAGGTATGGAACCCGATGAGGTCCGCTCCAAGGAGGCCGGAGAGGATCTCTTCCCTCCAGGGCAGGTGCCGGAAGACCTCGAACGACGGGAAGGGGATGTGGTGGAAGTAGCCGATCTCGGCATCGGGGAGACGCTCCCGGAGCATCTGCGGGAGGAGCATCAGGTGATAGTCGTGGACCCAGATGGTGTCGTCGGGCCGGGCCACCTCCATCACGGCGTCGCAGAACTTCTCGTTCACCCGCTGGTAGACCTGCCACGTCTTCGGGTCGTACTCTGCATGGAGGTTGAAGTAGTGGAGGAGCGGCCAGAGGGTGTTGTTGCAGAACCCGTCGTAGTAGTGCCGGATATCGTACGGGGAAAGGAAGACCGGATGGCACTGCTCTTTTCTGAGCACATCGACGATCCTCTCTTTCTCTTCGTTCTGCTGCTTCTGGATGTTTATCCCGGGCCAGCCGACCCAGAGGCTCTCGTAGGATTTGTAAAACGAACCGACCCCGGTGGCAAGGCCGCCGACGCTCCGCTGGAGACGGAGATCGCCGTTTTTGCGGGATACGCTGATCGGAAGCCTGTTTGAGACTATCAGTAACCGTTTCATGGTTCGACCCTGTTCACGATAGGATATGATCAGCACCCAAAGAATCTCAACCAAAATTAAGGTTTTGGAGAAATCTCGAGAAATTGCAGACATCGAAGATCGGGAAGTCAACCCTTCTCCCCGGCTCCGCCGTTCCCCGGAGACACCATGCATACCGTGCACGCCCGAACGCGGCGATCCCGCCGGGGCATCCGCGGCAGCGGGGGCGTTTCAGGACGCTAATTCCCCGGAAACGTGATCAGGGCAGGTATTTACGGCCTACCCGGCGTCTCGTCCCCGGAGCCTGACCGCTCAAGACCGATAAAGTTATATTTTTCTAACACCATGTTAGATATACATAACTGGTGCAACGATGAAGAGACGTTATGCGGTTCAGATTGCGGCGGGAGCGGTTCTCGGCGCTGCAGGTATCCTCCTCCCGTTCCTCGTAGACAGGACGGAGGCGCTCTCCTCGCTTATGGTGACGATCGGTCTCGTGATCCTCGCGGTGGCCGTGGTCCGGCACTGGAGGTTCCGGGACGGGCCGGAGAGAGACGAGCGGACGCAGAAGATCGGGGCATACGGCATCTCCTACTCCTGGCTTCTCACCATCGTCTTCCTCGCGCTCCTCTTCTGGGTGGACTATCTCGGCGTGGTCGCCCTCACGGTCGAGGGCGTGCTGCTCTCCGCCATCCTGCTGATGGGGCTCTCCGCACGGCTATTCCAGTGGTACCTCTTCCGGCAGGGGGACGTGGCGTGAGGCCGACGAACGCCATCGGACGGCGCCTGCTCCGGGAGGGGGACGCCGGGTGAAGACCCGGATCCGGGAACTCCGGGCGAAGGCGGGGATTACCCAGGAGGAACTGGCGCAGCAGGTCGGGGTCAGGAGGGAGACGATCGTCTTCCTCGAGAAGGGGAAGTACAACCCCTCCCTGAAACTCGCCTACAAAGTGGCCCACACGCTCGGCTCCACCATCGAGGAGGTCTTCACCTTCGAGGAAGAGGATCTGGCATGACCGTATCATACGGGTGGCTGCACGATGGATTACGACACGAGGGTGACGAACTGCGAAAAAAGATATTGGGGGCAGTTTCTAATGTCTGAAACAGGACATACAAAAACATTTTGCTTCTTTATTTCCGATATATTGCTCCTGATTTGCAAAAAAACATAATTTAAGACCCGTATAGAACATTCGCATTTTTATTAACCGGTAAACATACAATCAAGAAATATACTCACTTTTCGGGATGTGCGCGGTATGGAGGAAGTATTTTTTCATCACCCTCCGGATCGGTCTTGATATTTTCCGTCCCCCCGCCCCTTCCCGGCGGGGACCGGCACGGTGCCGCACCGCCCCCGTCATCTCCCCGGAGAAGCGCGAAGAGCCGGGCAAGCGAGACGATATCCTGCCGGTTATGTTCCACGACCGGGACAAGCGGCCCGGGACTTCCGGTCCGGCGGTAGGTCTCGTAGAACTCCGGCACCATCCGGCTCGGGACGTCGTCCGCCCGGGCGACGCCGAGAACCCCCGTCTCGAGCGCACCAAGCCTGCAGGAGGGGAGCGATCCCCTCCACCGCCGGCGTGCGAAGTGGAGAACGTCGAAGTGAGGAACGGCGAGGTCTGCCGGGATGCCGTGGCAGGCGAGCCTATCCCGGATGTAGGGGACGTCGAACGCCCGGCCGTTGAAGGTGACGAGGGCCGAGCCCTCCGCCTCCAGGTCGGGCAGGACGGCGGCGAGCGCCGCTCCCTCTTCTTCGGCCGACCTCGAGAGATACTGGCGGACGGCGATCGACCCGCCGCTTACCCTGGCGAGGCCGATGAGGATGATCGGCCGTGAAAAGAGCCCCAGCGTCTCGATGTCGAGAAAGACGAAATCTTCGGGTGCGTGGAGCCGGCTGGCCTCGAGGAGGAGCGGATCGCTCCTTCGCCGCCGCCGCTCGATCTCTCCCACGAGATCGCGGGCGTCCCCTTCCGCTATCGAATCGAGGAGCCGTGCGGCATCACGGCGGTAGCGAGGGTGCCTCATAAGATCGGCGACCGACCGGCAGCCCCGTCCCTCCAGCCGCCGCCGGGTCGCTTCGCCTATGCCGCGGACCAGGGTGAGGTCGCCGAGGAGGGCCGCTGCCGCCCGGTCGGGGTCCCGGGCATCGAGGCTCATGGGGCTTTCGGACTCGATGACGTAGCACGTCCCGGAAAGGCACACCGTTTCACGGCCGCAAAAGACGTCTTCAAGCGCCCGGCCCCGGTATCCGGCGACGAGGTCGTCCCGGAGCCTCCGGGCTTCCTCGTCGCCGGAACGGCTGATGAACGGCGACCGGATGCCCGGGGCGTACCTCCCTCTCAGGTTAAACGCGCGAACCATTCTTCCGGCAGAGGGTTTGCACTCCGCCCGCATTCAAGATACCCACCGCACGGTGAAAGTGAACGGGGGGGCGTGCCCTCCCGCGTCACTGCCGTGCAGGCCTCACCACGATCGAGCACGCTTCGTCGCCGGCACAGATGGCGCTCCGGTACTTCGGGGCGTAGTCCCGGTTCAGGCCGGGTATCGCGGCGTTCGTGTAGGCATGACAGGCGTTGCAGGCAGTGAGCGGGTTCTCCCCCAGTTCTTTTGCCCGGGCGGTCATCGCGCATCCCCTGACGGTCAGAACCGCCTCTCCCGGAGCCGAGTCCCGGACCTCGTACCGGTATTCCGGCCCGAAGAGCAACTTCGTCGCCGCCGCAAACGCCTCCGCAACCTCCCGTGCGTTCCCGAGCGGCATCCCGAAAGCACGGGCTATGACGCCCGCTTCCCGGCCCTGCTCCCGCCAGACCGCACGCTCGACCTCGTTGTAGAGGTGGTCGTCGGCGCCGTCCCTGATGACTCTCCGGTAGGCAAGCGGCAGCGCGGAGACCTCCCGGGCGGCGAGTTTCCAGCGTACGTCCACCGGTATCCGTTCGAATGCATCCATATCCTCATCCCCTCCTCATGGCGGTTTTCAGATCGGGGCCGGGTACACCTGCAACCCCATGAAGGTTCTTACGGATGTTCCGCCCCTCCCGGACACCGCATAAATACTCCCACGGACAACAGAAGGAGAGACATGAAGGTAGGAGCAGTCCTGATCGACATCGACGGCGTCCTCTACGTCGGCGACCGACCTGTCGCCGGCGCCGCACACCTGCGGGAAGGGGGTCGGACCCGGTGCTTTCTCCTCACCACCCCCGACGCCCGGACGGACTTCGAGGAGGCCGGCATCACGGCCGTGGAGGAGGGGGCCGATGCGGTCGTGGTCGCCGATGCGGGGGACTGCCTCACCTACGAGTGCCTGAACCGGGCATTCCGCCTCCTCATAGGTGGTGCGGACCTCGTCGCGCTCGAGAAGGACCGGTACTGGATGGGGGCGGACGGGCTGATGCTCTCCGCCGGCCCCTTCGTTACCGCGCTCGAATACGCCGCCGGGAAAGAGGCGGAGGTGATCGGGAAACCCTCCCCGGCGTTCTTCCTCCGGGCGCTCCGGGATATCGGGGCGGAGCCCGGGGAGGCGGCGATGGTCGGCGACGATATCGTCACCGATATCGGCGGCGCCCGGGCCTGCGGGATGAAGGGCATCCTGGTAAAGACCGGCAAGTACCGGGAAGAGACGGTCCGCCACTCAGGCATCACACCGGACCTCGTCATCGACTCGCTCGCGGACCTCCCGGAGTATATCTGATCCGATGCGGCGACAAATCCTCATCGCGTTCGCCCTCGCCACCGTGATCCTCGCGGCCGGGTGCCTGGGCGGCCTCCTCCATCCTGCGGCCGTCCCACCGGCGATCGTGCCGGTCGAGGGGGCGGCCCCGGGAGAGGTGCCGGTCTACACCTTCCCCTTCGGGGACGGGGAGGAGACGATCCGGATCGAGCCCGACCCGGCGGTCTACGCCGGTGCGAAAGAGGCAGACAGGCAACTCTACCTCTATGAAGACCTCGCGAAAGAGGAGTGGATCCCGATCTATTACCTGGCGTTCGTCAACGACTCCCACCAGGAGCCCTTCTATACCGACCTGCTCGCGACTCTCCGCGAGATCCGGGACCGGGAAGAACTCGACGACGACCGCTACCTCGAACTGATCGCGGCGTTCGTGCAGTCAATCCCCTACAGTACCGATGCCTCGATGACCGAACCGAAGTTCCCGATCGAGACCTACGTGGACGCCGAGGGTGACTGCGACGACAAAAGCCTCCTCCTCGCCGGGCTCCTCGCACGGGAAGGTTACGGGGTCGCGCTCCTCTACTTCGGGGAGGAGAAGCACATGGCCGTCGGGGTGAAGAGCGCCGGGTGCCGCTACCGGAACACAACGTATGCCTACATCGAGACCACGAACAGAAGTTACGTCGGCATCCCGCCTGCGGCGCTCGCGGACGGAACGATTCTCTCCTCCGATCCGCTCGTGATACAGGTCGGGGACGGAGACGGACTCTATGCGGCCTGTGAGGAGATTAAGACGATCGAACGCGCCCTCTCCGCATCCCGCGATCGGGTCGATGAACTCGAAGAGGAACTTACCGTGCGCACCCGCGAGCTCGAAGCTGACCGGAAGGCTCTCACGGCCCTGGACTCAAAGATGGCCGATCTCTTCCGGTCGGGAAAGACCGGGGAGTACAACCGGCTCGTCACGGAATACAACAGGATGGCCGGCGACTACAACGAAGCGATAGACGCCTACAACGTCATGCTCGATGAGGCGGAGGCCGCCGTGAACCTCCACAACCACCTCGTCGGCAACGCCCACGACCGACCCGGGTCGTACCTCCGGGCCCGTGAATATCTCACGGGGTGACCGGCTGTTCCCGGACCTACGCGTGGCTCTCTGCCTCGAGAAAGGTGCGGTTCCCGGGGGACCTGGAGGCGAAGTACACCGTCTTACGCATCTGGCTCCGCCGAACAACGGTCGGATACCGGGCGGCCCGCTCGGCGAGACAGGCAAACGTGGTGAATGCAGATTGTTCCATACAAGAAACGGCGTGAGGGCGTTACTTAACCGTAGGCCGCGTGCGGGGTGAAAGTGAACCGCCGCGATTCCGTCTCCAATCCCAACCCCATTTCGATTGGGCGGCAACCCATACCAGCAAATACCCCAAAGCACCGCCAGACCGGCGTCGTTCGACCTCCCTCCGGCCGAAACGAGAACTGTTCCGTTGGCAAGTGTTAATGTATCCCCTGACAAATACATGGAACGGAGTGCCGTATGCTGGATATCAGTGATTTGCACGTGGAAGTGGATGGCACCGAGAAGCTCCACGACATCAACCTCCATATCGGGCAGGGGGAGACCCATATCCTGATGGGGCCGAACGGCTCGGGAAAGAGCACGCTGCTCAAAGCCATCATGGGATTCGGCGGCTACACGATCACGTCCGGGTCCATCGTTTTTAAGGGAACGGATATCACCAGGATGCCGATCCACGAGCGCGCCCATCTCGGGATCGGCATGATGTTTCAGCACCCGCCCGCGATATCAGGGCTGAAACTCGGAAAACTCCTCACCGCCACGTCACATCTCGGCAACGACGCGCTAGAGGCGCTCGCGCAGACGGTCAACATGGAGCACTTTCTCGCCCGGGACACCAACGTCGGGTTCTCCGGCGGCGAGATCAAACGGAGCGAGGTCCTGCAACTGAAGGTCCAGCAGCCCGATTTCCTCATGCTGGACGAGCCGGAGAGCGGCGTCGACCTCGAGAATATGGGCCTGATGGGCAAAGAGATCGCGAACCTCCTCGAAAAGGACGTCCATATCGTCAACCGCCGCAAGAGCGGCCTCATCATCACCCACACCGGCTACATCCTCGACTACCTCGAGGCCGACCAGGGACACGTGCTGATCGACGGCCGGATCCGGTGCCACGGGAACCCCCGCGAGATCCTGCGCGTGGTCAAAGAGAAAGGATACGGAGAGTGTATGCGTTGCAAACAGATGTAGGCGATATCGAACAGCTCTCGCAGGAGGACCGGGAACGTCTCGCTCTGACCGGCCTCGAGGTCGGAATGCAGAACCGGTGCGGGAGTTTCTTCCAGATCGACCAGGATGTGATCCAGACCACCTGCGGGGCCGAAGGGATCGAGATGATCCCCATCAAGGCCGCTCTCGAAAAGTACGACTGGGTGAAAGACTACTACTGGAACGCCGTCTCGCGCGACAAGGACAAATACACGCAATACCTGGCAAAACAGGAGAACCCGCAGGGCCTCGTCGTCATCGCCCACGAAGGCGTGAAGGTCGAGATGCCGCTCCAGGCCTGTCTCTTCCTGCGCGACGAGCCGGTGCAGCACGTTCACAACCTCTTCATCGCGAGGGAAGGCTCGGAGATCAACATCATCTCGGGCTGCGCGAGTTCCTGGCAGAAGGAGCACGGGGCGCACATCGGGGTGACCGAGATCTACGTCGGCAAAGGCGCCAAGGTCACGTCCACGATGATCCACAACTGGAAAGAGGGGATCAGCGTCTTCCCGCGAAGCGCCACCGTCGTCGAGGAGGACGGAACCTTTCTCTCGAACTACGTCTGCATGCAGCCGGTCAACCGGGTCGACATGTACCCGACGGCCCGCCTGGTCGGGAAGAACGCCGTTGCCCGGTTCTCGAGCATCGTCGTCGCGACACCCGGTTCGACCCTCGATCTCGGCTCCCGGGCCATCCTCGGCGCCGAGAACACGAGCGCCGAACTGATCACCCGGGCGATCACCACCGGCGGCACCATCATCTCCCGCGGCCACATCCTCGGCGAGAAGGACAACACCCGCGGCCACATCGAGTGCAAGGGCCTGATCTTAAAGGACGGCATCGTCCACGCCATCCCCGAGATCGAGGGAACGCTGACCGGCACCGAACTCTCCCACGAGGCCGCCGTAGGAAAGATTGCCCGCCACGAGATCGAGTACCTCATGGCCCGGGGACTCTCCGAGGAGGAGGCCACCGCAACCATTATACGCGGGTTTTTGGATGTGAAGATCAGCGGTCTCCCTGCGGTCCTGCAGGAGCAGATCGACGCCGCGATCGACAAAGCTGAATCAGGATTTTGATTCGGGAGACGGGAGGATGGAGGCCGATCCCTGCAGACGGGAACGCGAGGAGATGGTGGAGTTCCAGATCCGGGCACGGGGGATCGGTGACGAACGGGTGCTCGCCGCGATGCGAAAGATCCCCCGCCACCTCTTCGTGCCCAAAAACCTCGAACGTGTGGCCTACGAAGATCGGCCGCTCCCCATCGGCGAAGGGCAGACCATCTCACAGCCCTACATCGTCGCCGTCATGACCGAACACCTGGAGATCCGCTCCCACGACCGCGTCCTCGAGATCGGAACCGGCAGCGGCTACCAGGCGGCGCTCCTCGCCGAACTCGCCGCAAAGGTCGTCTCCGTCGAACGCCTCCCGGACATCGCCGACCGGGCGCGAGAGAACCTCGCGCGGGCAGGGGTCACCGGCATCGAGGTGGTCGTCGGCGACGGCACGCAGGGCTATCCGCCGGAGGCGCCCTACGACGCCATCGTCGTCACGGCAGCATCGCCCGAGATCCCCCAACCCCTCATCGACCAGCTTGGCAAGGGAGGGCGGTTGGTCGCTCCCGTCGGGCCGCGGGAGTGCCAGGATCTCGTCAAACTCGTCAAACGCGAAGGCAGGGTGGAGACGATCCCGCTCGGCGGCGTCTGCTTCGTGCCGCTGATCGGGCAGTTCGGGTGGCAGGGGGAGGTGTCCCCGTGACGGTCTACGACATCACCCGGGACCTCTCCGGGGACGCCGTCCTCTACCCGGGAGACGTCCGGCCCCGGTTCCGCGAGATCGACAACGGACAGTACCGCGTGACCGAGATGACCCTCGGGAGCCATACCGGGACGCACCTCGACGCCCCGTCGCACTACATCAAGGGGGGATTGACGGTCGACGAGATCCCGCTCGCGGTGCTGATGGGGGGCGCACGGGTGCTCGACTGCAGCGACGTAAGGGAGATCATCGAACCAGGTCACCTCGCCGGCCGCCTCGACGGCGCGAAGACGATCCTCGTAAAGACCTGGTTCTCGGGACGGCGGGAGTTCGATCCCGGGTACCCGTCGCTCTCCCCCGCTTCGGCGGAGATGATCGTCGAGGCCGGGATCACCTGCATCGGGACCGACGCCCCGTCGATCGAGTCGTTCAACTGCGACGGTTCCGTCCACCGCCGGCTGCTCGGGAGCGGGACGGTCGTCCTTGAGCTCCTCGATCTCTCCGCCGTGCCGGAAGGAGACTATCTCATGACGGCACTTCCGATGCGGCTCAAAGGAATCGACGGGTCGCCCGTGCGGGCGATCCTGTCGGATACGGAGGAAAAACCATGAGTTTCTGGCACGATGCAATCGAGAGACTGGAGACGATCCTCGCGGACAGCGGGTGCGAGGACGGTATCGTGACGCTCGCCGTGAACCACGACGCAGATGCCTGCCAGTACCCGAAAGGCGTCCGCATGGAGGGGCGCTTCGGCGGGCAGAGCGGGCAGTTCGTCACGAGCGAGCCGGTCCGGGCGAACACCCGGATCTCCTTTATGTTCGGTGCGCCGCTCACGAATCAGAAGCAGCGAAGTGCGGCGGGCGCGATCATCAACACCGTCTCGGCGTTCCTCTGCCTGGCACGGAGGCTCCGGCCCTGCACCCCCGACAGCTACGGTCCCTGTCTTGCGGAACTCTCCCGCGAGGTCGCCGGAAAGAAGGTCTACCTCGTCGGTTCGATGCCGGTGCTCGAGCGGGCGCTTGCGGAACAGATCGTCGATACGCCGGAGGCGGCCGAGATCCTCCTGGTCGGCGGAGACGGCATGACGAGCGATGCGGGGGTCGCCTGCATCGAAGAGTACCGGGAGAAGAAACGGACGATATTCCTCGGACCCTCGGCCGCCGGGGTCAGCGGCCTTATAGATCTCGAGCACTGGTGCCCCTACGGACGATGAATACCTTTTTTTAGGAAAGAAAGGATTATACAGGAGTATGCTTTTCGGCTCTTCCGGCATCCGGCAGGAGTTCGGCCCCGGTCTCGTCGACCTCGCGCTCCGCATCGGAGCAGCGATCGCAGCCGGAGCCCCGGGGATCGCCGTCGGCCGGGACACCCGCACGACCAGCGAACTGCTTGAGCACTGCGTCGTCTCCGGGATGTTCTCGGCCGGTGCAAGCGTCTATTCCTGCGGGATCGCGCCCACGCCGACGGTCGCGCACGCGACGCGGCAGACGGACGCGGGCTGCATGATAACCGCCTCGCACAACCCCGAGTCCTACAACGGGGTCAAACTGTTCAACCCCGACGGGTCGTCGTTCACCCTCCGGCAGCAGGCGGCGATCGAGGACGCAATCGAGAGGACGCACTGGAAGAACTGGGACGAGCAGGGGCACGTCCGACCGATAGACGCGGTGGACGCGCACCGGGAGGCAATCCTCGATAAGGTCAGTCTTTCACGCCCCATCACTGCCGTGCTCGACTGCGGCAACGGTGCCGGAAGCGTCATTACCCCCGACCTCCTCACCGGGGCCGGGGCGACCGTGATCGGCCTGAACTGCAACGTCATGGGCAGGTTTGCCCGCCCATCGGAACCGCTCGAGGCAAACCTCCCCTACATCGGCGAGATCGTCCGGCGGCGGGACGCAGCGTGCGCGGTGATCCACGACGGCGACGCCGACCGGATGATGGCGTTCGACGAACGTGGCCGCTACATCGACGGAGACCACCTCCTCATGCTCTTTGCGAAGTATCTCGACCGCAAGCGGGTGGTCACCACCGTCGACGCCTCGATGGCAATCGAGGAGGTCGCGGAAGTCCGCCGCACGCCGGTCGGCGACAGTTTCGTCTCCGAAGAGCTCCTCTCATGGGGGGATTTCGGCGGGGAGGCGTCGGGGAGCTGGATCTTCCCCGAGCACTCCTACTGCCCGGACGGGATCTACGCCGCGGGCCTGCTCTGCGAGATCGCGTCGGAGTGGTCGATTGCAGAAGAACTCGACCGGATGCCCCGCTACACCCTCCTCCGGGAGTCGCACCGGGCCGGTGCCCCGCGGGAGGTCATGGCGGCGATGGGAGCAGACGAGCCGACGCACGGAATCCGGGTCGAGGATGAAGACGGCTGGTACCTGATCCGGGCAAGCGGCACCGAACCGAAGGTCCGGATCACGGCCGAGGGAAGAACACCCGCAAAGGCAAAAGAGATGCTTGAAGCGGGGCATACCGCCCTTGAGCGGGCGAAACGTATTCTGGAGTAGATAAATGCAGTGTGTCGTACTGGCAGCAGGAGAGGGGAAACGGATGCGTCCCCTGACCGCCCGGCGCCCGAAGGTGATGCTTCCGATCGCGAACCGCCCGATGATGGAGCACCTGGTCGTCGCGGCCCGCGATGCGGGAATCACCGACTTCACCTTCGTCGTCGGGTACTTCGAACGCGAGATCCGGAACCACTTCGGAGACGGCAGCAGCCTTGGCGTGAATATCGCCTACGTGACCCAGCGCCACCAGCTCGGCACCGCCGACGCCCTGCGGTCGACGGCAGGGATGATCGACGACCGGTTCCTCCTCTTGAACGGGGATATGATCCTCAAATCCGACGATATCGGGAGATTCTGCCGGATGGACGCTCCGTGCGTGGGGATTCACGAGACCGACCACCCGCAGGACTACGGCGTCGTGACGGTGAAAGGAGGCCGCATCACCGGTCTCGAGGAGAAGTCCGAAGACCCGAAGAGCAACCTGATCAACGCGGGCGCCTACCTCTTCGAACCCGACATCTTCGACCTCCTTTCGGGGCTCAAGGTATCGGGCCGGGGCGAGTTCGAGCTGACCGACGCGCTCGAGACCTATATCAATGAAGGAACGCTCAGGGCATATTCGCTCGCCTACTGGCTCGACGTGGGGCAGCCGTGGGACCTCCTCGACGCAAACGAGGGGCTTCTCTCCTCGATCCGCCACGAGCGGCACGGAACGGTCGAGGACGGATGCACCGTCCCGGAGACGGTCTGCATCGGAAAAGGGACGGTCATCCGGGCCGGGACCTATATCGAGGGAGCCTGCGTCATCGGCGAGAACTGCGTCATCGGCCCCCACGCCTATATCCGGGGCTCCACCGCCATCGGTGATAACTGCCATATCGGGCACGCGACCGAGCTCAAGAACTCCATCATCATGTCGGGGACGAAGATTCCCCACTTCAACTACATCGGCGACAGCATCGTCGGGAGTAACTGCAACTTCGGAGCGGGCACCAAGGTCGCGAACCTCAGGCACGACAACGGAGCGGTGAAAGTCTGCGGGAAGACTACCGGGCGGAGGAAGTTCGGCGCCATCATCGGCGACGACGTCCTCTTCGGGATCAACTGCTCGGTCAATGTCGGAAGCCTCGTCGGCAGCGGCACCCGGGCGGCTCCCCACTCCCTCGTTGAAGGATGCATCGAGGACAACTCAATCATCAGGTGATATGATGCAGGCAGTCATTCTAGCAGCGGGAGAAGGGAGCCGTCTGCGGCCGCTGACGAGAAGCAAGCCCAAGGCCATGCTCCCGGTCGCAAACCGGCCGATCATCGAGTACGTCATCGACGCCCTCCTGGAGAACGGAATCCGCGACATCGTGGTGGTGGTCGGGTATCGCAAAGAGGAGGTCATCCGGCACCTCAACAGGCTCGACGCCCCGATCCAGGTCGTCGTCCAGGAGCGCCAGCTCGGGACCGCGGATGCTCTCCGGGCGGCCGAGTCGGAGATCACGGACAACTTCCTGGTTCTTCCCGGCGACAACTACATCAACGCCGAATCGATAGCCCGGATCAAGGAGGAGCAGAACGCCATGCTCGTCGCCGAACACCCGAACCCCTCGAACTTCGGGGTCGTGGTGATCAGGAACGGCATCGTTCGCGAGATCGTCGAGAAACCCGAAGACGCCCCGACGTTCACGGTATCGACCGGGATCTACTCGTTCACCCCCGACGTCTTCTCCTACCTCCAGACAAACGAGATCCCCGACGCCCTCTCCACCATGATCGCATCGGGCCGGCGGATACGGGCGATCCCGGCAGACGACTGGCAGGACGCCGTCTACCCCTGGGATCTCCTGAAACTGAACAGCCGGATGCTCAAGGAGATCAAGCCCCGGATCGCGGGGGCGGTCGACGCATCCGTCATTCATCGGGGCACCGTGCATATCGGGACCGGAACGACCATCGGCCCGAACACCGTCATCTGCGGCCCCGTAACCATCGGAAACAACTGCAGCATCGGCCCGAACACCGTGATCATGCCCGATACGAGCATCGGCGACGGGGTGGTGCTCGAACCGTTCACCTACGTCGCCGACTCGCTCGTCATGAGCGACGTCACGATCGGGTCGCATTCGAGGATCGTCTCGGCGGTCTTCGGCCAGGGGTGCATCCTCGCCGACCACACCACCACCTACCCGTCCGCGAGCCTCCTTGAGGTCGGAGGCCTCATACAGAAGGAGGAATTCGGCGCAGTCCTCGGTGAGGGAGTCCGCGCGGCACCATTCACAACGTTTAAGAACTGCATCGCCGGTAACAGTGTCACCGTCGGGGAGGGGAAGACGGTGATCGGCATCATCGAGGACGGGACACGGGTGATGTAGATGTGCGGAATCGTCGGCTATATCGGGAGACGGGATGCAACCCCGGTCCTGATCCAGGGCCTGAAGCGGCTTGAATACCGGGGCTACGACTCCTTCGGCATCGCGACGGTCGGGAGCGCAATCGAGGTTTACAAGAAGACCGGCCGCATCTCGGACGGCGAGTCAGGGGCGGCCGATCTCCGGGGATACGCCGGGATCGGGCATACCCGGTGGGCCACCCACGGCGAACCGAGCGACCTCAACGCCCACCCGCACACCGACTGCTCGGGAAGGATCGCCGTGGTGCACAACGGGGTCATCGAGAACTACGGCGAACTGAAGCGGCAACTCGCAGGGCGCGGTCACACCTTCCGGTCGGAGACCGACACCGAGGTGATCGCCCACCTCATCGAGGAGCACTACGACGGCGATCTCCTCGCGGCGGTCAACGCGACCCTCCCCCTGCTCAAAGGCTCGTACGCCGTCCTCGTGATCGCGGAGGATACGCAGCAAATCGTCGCAGCCCGCGACGCAAGCCCGCTCGTTCTCGGCGTCGGGGACGGCGAGGTCTTTGCCGCCTCGGACATGACGCCGCTCCTCGAGTACACCGAACGCGTGATCTTCCTCGAAGACGGCGACGTCGCCGATCTCGCATCCGGTCGCTGCACCATCTACCACGACGGCCAAACAGTGGAGCGCCCGATCGAACTGATCAACTGGTGCGTCGAGGATACCCGGAAGGGCGGGTTCGCCCACTACATGTTAAAAGAGATCTACGAGCAGCCCCAGTCATTCTACGAGACCATCAGGGCGGGCATCGACGAGCACGTGCGCCGGATGGTCACGGAGACCGACGAGATCACCCTGGTCGCGTGCGGGACGTCCTACCATACCGCTCTGGTCTTCAAGTACCTGGCCGAACCGCTCTGCGGCATACCGGTACGGGTCGAGATGGGGTCGGAGTTCAAGTACTTCACCCCACCCCTTCGCGGCCTCGTGATCGCGGTCTCGCAGTCGGGGGAGACGGCGGACACGATCGCCGCCCTGAAGATGGCGAAGGCCCGCAACTGCCCGACGCTCGCCATCACCAATATGCAGGGGAGCACGGTCACCCGGGTTGCGGACGAGACACTCCTGATGAGGGCCGGGCCCGAGATCGGCGTCGCCGCGACCAAGTCCTACACGGCGCAACTTGCGGCGCTGATGGAGATCGTCAACCTGCGCTGCGAGGGGGCGTTCGACGATACCCTCTCACACGCGCACCTGGCCATCGGCGACGTCCTTCTCCAGGACATCAAGGAAGCGGTCGCCCTCTGCTCGAAGGCCGAACACGTCTTCTTCGTGGGAAGAGGGCCGTTCTACCCGGTCTCGATGGAGGGCGCCCTGAAGATGAAGGAGATCAGTTACGTCCACGCCGAGGGGTATGCGGCGGGAGAACTCAAGCACGGGCCGTTCGCCCTGCTCACTCCCGAGACGCCGGTGGTCGCCGTCTGCACCCCCGGTTCGACCTACGGCGTGATGACCTCGAACATCAAGGAGATGAAGGCAAGGAAAGCCCCGGTCATCGCTCTCGGGGTTGCCGGGGATACGGAACTCGCCGAGATCGTGGACATCTTCATCCCTATTCCGAACACACACCATCTGGTGCAGGTGCTGACCGCGTCGGTCGTCCTGCAGTTGCTTGCTTACCACACCGCATGTGCCCTGCAGCGGGACGTCGACAAGCCGCGAAACCTGGCAAAGAGCGTGACCGTTGAATGATTGAGTATGGACGTAACGCCCTCGGCGAGGGGGCGACGATATTCGAGCCGGTGACCGTCGGGTTTCCCTCCCGCGACCGGATGGGAGAGAGCGACTACCCCGGCACCACCATCGGGAGGGGCGCCGTCCTCCGGTCGGGCACGATCATCTACTGCGACGTCGTGATCGGCGATGCCTTTCAGACCGGCCATAACGTGCTGATCCGCGAAAAGACGACCATCGGCGACCGCGTCGCGATCGGGACGGCGGCGGTGATCGAGGGCGACTGCACGATCGGCGACGACGTCCGGCTCCAGAGCCTGGTCTACGTCCCCACCGGCGCCCGGATCGGGGAACGGGTCTTCGTGGGCCCGAACGCCGTGCTGACGAACGACCGCTACCCGCCCGGCCCGCACGAATCCCTCCGGGGGCCGGTGATCGGGAACGATGCCGTCATCGGTGCGAACGCGACGATCCTCCCCGGCGTCACCGTCGGGAAGGGAGCGTTCGTCGCCGCGGGCGCGGTGGTGACGAAGGACGTCCCGCCCGCGATGCTCGCGGTGGGGGCTCCGGCACGGTTCCGGCCGCTCCCCCCTGAAGCGAGGCGGTGCCGGTGAAGGTTCCCATCGCCCGGCCGCTCGTCGGCGAGGAGGAGATCGCGGCCGTCGCCGACGTGATGCGGTCGGGGATGCTCGCCCAGGGGTCGGTCGTTACGGAGTTCGAGTCACGGTTCGCGGACTACTGCGGTGCCGCCCACGCAATCGGCGTCAACTCGGGCACCGCGGCGCTCCATGCGGCTCTCCTCGCCGCCGGCGTCGGGCCGGGGGACTCGGTGGTCGTCCCGGCATTCACGTTCTTTGCAACGGCGTCAAGCGTCTCGATGTGCGGGGCGACACCGCTCTTTGCGGATGTCGATCCTGCGACGTTCAACATCGACCCGGACTCGGTCGCGGCTCTCATCCGGCCCGACACCCGGGCGGTCGTCGGCGTCCACCTCTTCGGGCAGCCGTTCGACGTCGGTGCGGTTCGCGAGGTCTGCGACGACCATAACCTCGTCCTCGTCGAGGACGCGGCCCAGGCGCACGGCGCGGAGTACCACGGGAGACGGGCGGGGAGTCTCGCCGACCTTGCCTGCTTCTCGTTTTACCCGACGAAGAACATGACCACCGGCGAGGGGGGTATGGTCACGACCGACGATGATGCCCTTGCGGAACGCGTCCGGCTCCTCATCAACCACGGCCAGAGCCAGAAATACCTTCACTCGGCCGTCGGCTACAACTACCGGATGACGAACATCGACGCCGCGATCGGCCTCGTGCAGCTCGGCCGGCTCGAGGGCTTCAACGAGCGCCGGATCGAGAACGCCCGCTACCTCGACCGCCACCTCGCGGGCACGGGGCTCGCGACGCCCTGCGTCGCACCGGGCGTCCGGCACGTCTACCACCAGTACGTCGTTAAACTCCCGGCCGGCTACCCGCTCACGCGAGACACGTTCATGAGCGCTCTCGGCGGTAAGGGGATCGGGACCGCCGTCCATTACCCCATCCCCGTCAACCGGCAGCCCGTCTACGAAAACGAGCGCGCTTCCTGCCCGGCATCGGACGACCTTGCGGCATCGGTCGTGAGCCTGCCCGTCCACCCGGCGGTGACGGACGAAGAACTTGCGTATATCTGTGAGGCGGTGCGGGAACTCCAGGCCGCATAACCCACCATCTACGATAACAATGAAGATCCTCCTCGTCTCCACACAGGACTACATCCACCACCCGATCCCCTCGAGGCATCACAACATCTTCGAGGAGCTCGCGAAACGGCACGAGGTTCATGTCCCCCACTTCCACGTCAGCCGGGGCAAGGAACGCGAGACCCTTCTTCACGTCCACGAGGCGACGCGGTTTCCCGTCGAGAGCCCGTTCCTCCACTACACCCTGAACGCACCCCGTCACTACCGGGTGATCAGCGAGATCATCCGCGACCACGATATCGACGTCGTCGTCGGGGCTCACGTCCTTGCGGGGACGGCGATGGTTCGGGCGGCGAAGAAGTCCGGCGTCCCGGTGGTCTTCGACCTCAAAGACTGGTTCCCCGACTCCGCCGCCGCTTACTACAAAAACCCCGGCGTCCAATGGCTGCTCCGGGAAGGCGTCCTCGCCATAACCCGCTACAACCTGGACCACAGCGATGTCGTCACGACGGTCTCCCCGGGGCTCGTCGAGAAACTCCGGGGGTACGGCTACGATGCCGAGCTGATCACGAACGGCGTCGACACCGACCTCTTCCGCCCGACCGACGACGGGGCGATGCGTTCCGCCCTCGGGATCGCCCCCGACGCCTTCGTGCTCGGGTTTGCGGGAGCGGTTGAGCGGTGGTATGCCCTCGACGAGGTGATCCGGGTATTCCCGGATGTTCTCACGAAGCACCCGAACGCGGAACTCCTGATCGTCGGCGGTTCGCTCTTCACCGGCTACCTGGACGAACTGCGGGCGCTCGCTGCCCGGCTCGGGGTTGCCGGCCGGGTGCACTTCACCGGTGCCGTCGACTACCGCGACCTCCCCGGCTACATCGCGCCGATGGACCTCTGCCTCATCCCGCTCTCCCCCCCGCAGTGGATCGATATTGCGCTCCCGAACAAGTACTTCGAGTACTCGGCCTGCGGGAAACCGATCCTCTCCACCCCCATCCCCGATATGCTCCGGATGGGCGGCGACCATATCGCCGTCTACCGGGACAGAGATGAGTTCCTGGAGCGGGTCGACGAACTGGCCCGCTCCCCGGGGCGGTGCCCGGCCGGGATCGAGGAGCACAGCTGGAAGAAGAAGGCCGAGGCGTTCGAGAAGATCTTTGAGCGGTTGACGGGAACACGCTGAAATCCACTCTTTTCCCAGTGTCGCGGATACGCCAAGGTTATTAATGGTTCGAAGGGAAACAGATTCGTAACAAGGAGTGTCCGATGGCTCAGATGGATCTCAAGAAGTACCAACCCTACATCATTATTGGTATCATCGTTCTGTTTGCCCTGCTCACGCTATGGACGCGGGGCATCCCTTCGGAAGGTCTGGTGACAGCCGAAGGCGTCAATCTCCTGGGCAACGACCCCTGGTACAGCCTTCGCCAGGTGGAGCAGAGCGTCGCGAACTTCCCGAACTACGCCTGGTTCGACACGATGACGCTCTACCCAACCGGCGACGTCATCTACTGGGGGCCGCTCTTTGTTCAGATCATAGCAGCGCTCTGCGTCCTCACCGGCGCAGCGACGCGCCCCGAGATCATGCTGGTCGCGTCCTGGGTCCCGCCGCTGATGGCCGTGGCGATGGTGCCGGTCATCTACCTGCTCGCGAGAAAGATCGCCGACTGGAAGACCGGCCTCATCGCGGCGGGCCTCATCGCGGTCATCGGCAGTAACTACGCCTACCGATCCCTCTTCGGCTTCGTCGACCACCATATCGCAGAGACGCTCTTCTCGACGATCTTCGTCCTCGCCTACGTTGCGGCGCTGCTCGCGGCACGTGACCGGCAGATATCCCTGAAGAACTTCGAGACCCTGAAGATCCCGGTGATCACGGCGGCTCTCGCCGGTATCGCGTACCTCCTCGGGTTCTTCAACATGCCGACGATGGTTCTCTTCGCACTCATCGTTGTAGCCTTCACTCTGGTCCAGTTCATCCTCGACTTCTTCCAGGAGAGATCGAGCGAGTACCTGGTTCTCGTAAACGCCGTTGTCTTCGCCGCCGTCATCGTAGGGATGGCTGCATTCGGCTTCCCGCACCCCGGCCTCGGCCTCTCCCTGTACAGCATCGGGCACGTCATCGCTTACGCCGGCCTCATTGCGGGCACGCTCGCGCTCTACGGGCTCTCGGTCTTCCTGAAAGACCGGCCGAAGTACTATTTCCCCGTCGCGCTCGCGGCCGCCGCGGCGCTCGCCGTCGCGGTGCTCTACGTCGCCCTGCCGGAGATCTACAATCTCCTCATATCGAGCCTCGTCTCCTTCTTCGGTGAAGCGGCGGTCACCACGACCGTCCAGGAGGCACGGGCATGGTCGTTTGCCGCCGCCTGGGCGACGTTCCACTGGGGCCTCGTACTCGCGGCCGGCGGGGCTGCCGCCCTCCTCTGGAAGAACCTTGAACGGGTGAACCCGGCCCATGTCTTCGTCCTGATCTGGTCGGGGATCATCCTGGCGTCGACCGCCGCACACGTCCGCTACGAGTACTACCTCGCCGCAAATATCGCCCTGCTCTCGGCGGTCTTCGCAGGCGCGGTCATAGATGCGACCTGGAAAGACGTTGCACGCCTCCTCGGGAGAGGGGGCGGCAGCAAGGCATCTCCCGCACCTGAAGCCGCCGAAAAGCAGGAGACACCGGCAAAGAAGGGCAAGAAGGGAGGAAAGGCTCCCGATACCCGGAAGGCAAAGGCCCCTAGGCGTGACCAGCCGGATTATCTCAAGATCGGAGCGCTCGCCGCGGTCGTCGCCGTCACGCTCCTCTTTGCCGGGACATCCCTCATGGGGAACATCGCTCTCGCCACCGGCGCGAAGTATTCCGGCATGGACTCAGAGTGGATGGAAGCCCTCGAGTGGATGGGCGAGAACACCCCCGACCCCGGCGTCGATTACTACGCGATCTATGACAAAGAGACCTTCGTCTACCCCGAAGAGGCCTACGGCGTCATGTCCTGGTGGGACTACGGTCACTGGATCACCTTCGTTGCGAAGCGGATCCCGAACAACAATCCGTTCCAGCACGGCGTCACCGGCCCGAACGGCTCTGCGACCTACCTCATCTCGACCGATGAAGAGGCCGCAAACCGGGTTCTCGACAACATCGGCACCCGCTACATCGTCACCGACATCCTGCTCGACACCTCGAAGTTCCATGCCCCGGCGACCTGGGCAGACCCCGACGTGGGGCAAGAGCCCTTCCAGCCCTACTACCTCCTCCCGGAGAGCGGCGGCTCGACGAACTACCAGGCGGTGCCGTTCAACAACCAGGAATACTACCTGACGATGATCTCCCGGCTCCATAACTTCGACGGGTCCATGACCGATCCGACATCGCAGGTGATCTACGCCGAGTACCTGGAACCGGCCAGGGCGAACACGTCCCTCCCGGTCATCACGCGTACCCAGCAGATGAACGCCACGGAAGGCGCGGCCGCGGTGGAGGCCTATAACCAGAACGCGCCGCCGGGTTCGGGCGCGACGCTGCTGAACATGTACTACCAGTACCGTGGGGACTCGATCCTCCAGCCGCTCGAGCGGGTGCCGGCGCTCCAGCACTACCGGCTCGTCCACGAGACGCCCGGAAACGTCTACGGCAACGTCGGTGAAGACGGGCCCGACCTTAAAGCCGTCAAGATATTCGAGTACGTTCCCGGAGCCACGATCAGGGGCGAGGGGATCATCGAAGTCCCCATCGTCACGAACACCGGCCGGGAGTTCACCTACCGGCAGGAGAGCGTGAACGGTACGTTCGTCGTCCCGTACGCAACGTCCGGGTGGTCGGGCGAGGTGAAGGCGACCGGGCAGTACCGGATTGCGGGCACCGGTCAGGCGTTCGATGTCACCGAAGAGGATATCCAGCAGGGACGCACCATCAACTGACGAGGATGCGGTCTTCAGTCATCTACGGTGACGTCTTTACCAGGCACGACATGGAGGCTCACCCCGAGTCGGGTGCCCGGTTACGGGCGGCCCTCTCGGGGATCCCTGAAAACGTGAGGTGGCGTGCTCCCGTCCGCGCCACCGAGAGCGACCTGCAACGGGTTCACGACCCCCGGTACGTCCGGTGGGTGCGGGAGATGGCAACGGGAACCTGTTTTCTGGACGTGAACACCTACGTCACCTGCCACTCATTCGATGCCGCATCCTATGCCGCCGGATCGACCTTCGCGGCGGCGGAACGCACACTCGAGGGCGAGCACCTCTTCGCACTGGTCCGCCCGCCGGGCCACCATGCGGAGCCCGACCGGGCGATGGGGTTCTGTATCTTCAACAACGCCGCCGTCGCGGCGGCGAAAGCACTCCAGTCGGTCGACCGGGTCGCGATCCTCGACTGGGACCTGCACCACGGCAACGGCACCCAGACGGCTTTTTACGGGAGCGACCGGGTGCTCTACTGCTCGGTGCACGAGGAGAACAGTTTCCCGAAGACCGGGTGGGTGGACGAGATCGGCACCGGGAGAGGTCGCGGCTACACCCTCAACGCCCCGATTGCGCCGGGATCGACCATCGCCGATTACGCCCTGGTCTTCGAAGAGGTCTTCGTCCCGGCGATCACCCGGTTCCGCCCCGACGTCCTGATCGTCTCGGCCGGGCAGGACGGCCTCGCCGACGACGAGCACGGGCGGATGAACCTCGAACCCGACGATTATGGGGTCCTCGCCGGGATGCTGATCGACGGCACGGATCTCCCCCTCGCGCTGACGCTCGAAGGGGGCTACGGCCCGTCGATCGGGGAGGCGATTCACGCAATATTTCAGGCCCTCGCGGGGAAGCGGTTCGAACCCGTGGAGAGACCGCTGAACCGGGGGACGAGGAGGGTCGTGGACATCCTGAAGAAGGTCCGGTTCTGTTGAATGCGACGGTTCGTAGAACCGGAGCTTGAGAAAACGCGAAGCGTTTTCGAGTTGCGACGGGCGGAACGCCCGGAGCGGGAGCGCCGCGGAGGTGAGGGGCAGGAACCTCCGGGACTAAAACCTGGGGAGATCCTCGCCCTGCTCCGCCCGCTTCCGGCCGGGATCCATATAGGAGACCTCGAAGCCCGGGACGACGACCCGGACCACCGGCACCGCCGTCCTCGAGAGGTCGCAGACGCAGACCCTGTCTGTGTGGGGGCCGATCTCCTCGAGCACCTGCTGGATGTCGAGGTCGAACCGCCGGGTGCTCGCGTCGGGGACGGCGGTGATATCGACGGTTTCGGCGTCGGCAAACCAGATCCGGTTGATCCGCTTCAGCCGTTCGTATCCGGCCTTCCTGATGACCATCTCTCGCTGGGGGTCGTTCGCGCCACCCTGGAGGTAACTCCCCCGGCTCTGGGCGACCTCGGTCAGGGCACGGAGCGCCGCGATCTCCGGGGAGAGATGCGTCCCCGACCCCATGACGAGCATCGCCGGATCCTTCGTGACGGTATCGTCCGCGGCCGCCGCAACCGTGGGGATACCGGTCTTCCCGTCGAGCAGCCAGAGGTGGATATCGATCCCGTTCTCCTCGAACCGGTCGATGACCTCGCGGGCGGCGCACTCCTTCTCGATGACGAGGCGGCGGCCGAGGTCGCGCTTCTGGTCGGCAATGCTGAGCGCGTCCCGCTCGATCACTTCGAAGAGGGCGTGCAGGATCGCCTCTTCGATGACGTTGCCTGATGCCAGCCCGTTCGTGTCGCTCCGAAAGAGCGGGAACGCCATGCCGAGCGAGTCGTAGGGGTGGAAGACGGCGTTGCTCGGGACGTAGATCTCCTCGCCGTTCAGGAGATCCCACGCCGGCGTCCAGTGAACCATCTCCCCCTGCTCGAGTTTCCGGGGGAGGAGAAGGTCTTCGGGATGCACCGCCCTTCCCGGGCCGATCTCTTCGTACGTCGCACACTCCATCCGGTCGCCCCGATACTCAGCGCAGTAGCGCTCGAGCGCCTCCATCATCGCCGAGACCCGGGCGTGAACCGGCTCCTTACCCTTTCCCGCATGGACGCGGGCCGCTCCCCGGGCCGCTCCCGGCCGAACCGCCGCAAAAACCGGGATCCCGATACGGTCGAGCGGGGTGACGTCGATGATCTCGGTGACGCCGATCTCCGTCATCAGCGGCTCCACGGCGGCACGAGTCTCCTCAGGAGACCGGGAACGGTGGGTTCCATCGAAGTATAGTTTCTCTACCGGGCGAATCGTGATTGCCATTGAAGATACCTTGGAGGTGATACCTTAATAGTATGGCAGATATACTACCTCGTATGAGCACGGATGACGTAGCAGTGGGCGCAGTCGTCCGGTACCCCCGCACCGGCACGACCGGGAAAGTCGTGCGGATCGAGGAGATCGACGGCCGGAGGTACGCCGAGATCGACAGCACCGGACTCTATTACCGGGTGGACGAACTCATCGGCGCCGACAAAACGACCGGGAAGGTAGAGAGAGAAGAACGCTCTCTTGAGGAATACCTCAAGGAGCACAGGGAACTCCAGGAGCAGCTCGAGGAGGTCTGGAATAAAGGGACCGATCAGAGCTGCGAGGGCGGCGGTTAACCCTCGACCGGTATGGTGGTGAGTTTCACCGCCTCAACGCCTTTCTGCGCCATCAGTCTCTCGGTAATGTCCTTCAGTACGGCCCCGTCCCCCCGGATCAGGATCACTTCGAGGCACTTGTTGTGGGTCACGTGCGAGTGCAGAGATGCCTGAATGCTGCTGGCATACTGGTGCTGGATCTCGGTGAGCGTCTGGAGCAGCCCACGCTGGTCATGGTCGTAGACCATGGTGATGACGCCCTGGCGCTCGCCTTTTACGTCGGAGATCCACTGGTAGTGAGTGATATAACTTCGTATTGAATCCCGTATCCCTTCGGAACGGGAGGAATACCCCCGGAGGCTCAGGATCTCGTCGAACTTATCGAGGAGGTTCTTGGGCAGCGAGATCCCGATACGTGAAAGTTCAGCATCGCCTGGCATTGCGATCAGTTTTCATATCTCTCTTCATAGAGTATAAATATTCGCTAACAACCAGGGCATTATTCATACTTCGTATGCCGAACAGGAGGTGGCAACCGGGGGATCACCCGCGCGCAGTATAAAAGCGCGGTACCGGGCGGCAGAATAATCCCTACTGATTATGTATAAGTAGTGTCACTATATATTGGATAAGGAGGTTCGAAAACTTTTGCGAGATGCATTCATTCCCGGTGTCAATATTGGGCTCGTAGGTCATGTCGATCACGGCAAGACCACTCTGGTCAGCGCGCTGACCGGAACCTGGACGGACAGGCACAGCGAGGAGATCAAGCGCGGCATCTCCATCCGGCTCGGCTACGCGGACACGACTTTTTACAAATGCGAGAACTGCGAGGGGGCTGATGCCTACACCTCGCAACCGGAATGCCCGGACTGCAAAGAAAAGGCGGTTCCATTCCGGACGGTCTCGTTCGTCGACGCCCCCGGCCACGAGACGCTGATGGCGACGATGCTCTCGGGTTCCGCGCTGATGGACGGCGCGATGCTCGTCATCGCTGCAAACGAGGTCTGCCCGCAGCCCCAGACCAAGGAGCACCTGATGGCGCTCGAGTTGATCGGTATCAAGAGGATCGTCATCGTCCAGAACAAGATCGACGTGGTTACGCAGGCCGAGGCACTGGAACACTACAAACAGATCAAACGGTTCGTCAAGGGCACCATTGCCGAGAACGCACCCATCATCCCGGTCTCCGCGCAGAAGGGAGTCAATATCGGTGCCCTGATCCAGACCCTCGATACGGTCATCCCGGAGCCCGAACGCGATCCGGAGATCGATCCCCTGTTGCTCGTCGCGCGGTCGTTCGACGTCAACAAACCCGGCTGCAACTGGCGGGACGTGAAGGGCGGCGTCATCGGTGGTTCGCTCATCCGGGGAGTACTGCGTGAGGGGGACGACATCGAGATCCGTCCCGGCCGGCAGGTCCAGATCGAGAACCGGACGAAGTGGGAGCCGATCGAGACGAAGATCACCTCCATCAACGCAGGCAAGATCGGCGTGACCGAGGCAGCGCCCGGGGGCCTCCTCGGCGTCGCGACGAAACTCGATCCGGCACTGACGAAGAGCGACGCCCTCGCCGGGCAGGTCGCCGGGCTCGCGGGAAAACTCCCGCCGGTCTGGGAACGGCTGAAGTTCGACGTTACGCTCATGGACAGGGTGGTCGGCGCGGACAGCGAACAGATCATCGAGCCCTTGAAGCACAAGGAGCCGCTGATGCTCTCGGTCGGCACCGCCGTCACCGTCGGCGTGATCGTGAACACGAAGAAGAACCAGGTGGAGGTTCAGCTGAAACGGGCGGTCTGCGCGGAGGTCGGCGCACGGATCGCCATCAGCAGGCAGGTCGGCGGACGATGGCGGCTGATCGGCATGGGTGTTCTGGTCGAGTGAGGGTGCTCCTCGACACGAACGCCCTGTTGATGCCGGCCCAGTTCGGGATCGACCTGTATGACGAGCTTATGGGCCTCTTCGGGGATTTCGAACCGGTAACGCTCGAAGAGGTGGTCGGTGAGCTCTCGGGGCTCGCCCGGGGCCGCGGCCGCGATGCGGCTGCCGCCCGCGTGGGCCTTGCAATGGCCCGGCGCTCAACGGTCGTCCCGAGCGGGAGTACCGCGGAGCATGTGGACGACCGGGTGATCGAGTACGCCCGGCAGAAAGGATGCGCCGTGGTGACGAATGATCGGGAGCTCCGGAACGCTCTCCTCCGCGAGGGGATCGACGTTGTTTCGATGCGGAGAGGGAGAACACTGGAGCTGATGAGGGGATAAGTGAAACCATGTATTATAAGATGACGCTGGAGGACAAGGTGCGCGTTCCGCCGCACCGCCTCGGGGAAGACCTGGAGAAGGTTATCCTCAACGTACTGCAGGAACAGCTGGAAGGCAGCATCGCAAAGGAGATCGGCATCTTCATTGCGGTGACGAATATTCTCAACGTCGGCGAGGGGGAGTTGATCCCCGGAGACGGTGCCGTCTACTACGACGTCAGGTTCGAGGCGGCGGTGCTCCGCCTGGCGCTCCAGGAAGTGATCGAGGGTCAGGTGGTAGAGACGACGAGTTTCGGCGCCTTCGTCAGCCTCGGGCCCATCGATGCCATGCTCCACGTGAGCCAGATATCGGACGAATACATCAACTACGACGAGAAGAACGGCAGGCTGGTCTGCCAGGACTCGAAGCGAGCGATCACCGTCGGCGACGGTGTCCGGGCCCGGATCGTTGCGCTCTCGCTGAACGAGCGTGAGCCGAGGGAGAGCAAGATCGGCCTCACCATGCGCCAGTCGGGTCTCGGGACCACGACCTGGCTGGAAGAGGAACTCGAAGAGGAGAAGAAGGGGGCGGCATAGGATGGTCGTCCGTAAGAAGGTGCTCAAGGTCTGCCGCGAGTGCCACCGGGTCGTCGAGGGAGAGAGCTGCGTGATCTGCGGCACGTCGAACCTGAGCGAGGACTGGGCGGGCTACGTCGTGATCATCGATCCGGAGCATTCGGAGATAGCAAAGAAGATGAACATCACCATGGCCGGCAGGTACGCGCTGAAGGTCCGCTGATGCTCCGGCTTCCCGAAGCGCACCGGGATCTTTTCAAAAAACCGTTCGGCACCCTTTATACGAGTGTCGACGAACTCCTCCCCCGGCTCGAAGGCCGGGCGGTCTACGCCGTCGGCGATGTGGTGACCCACAACCTCCTTGCCGCGGGAGTCGTCCCGGACATCGCCATCATCGACGGTTACACGATGCGCACACCCTGCAACCGTTCTCCCCTCCTCCGGGCGAGACGATTGACGGTGAAGAATCCTCCCGGCACGATCACCGGGGAACTCACGGACGCAATCGACGAGGCGGTCCGGGGTCAACCCGCAGTGATCTTCGTCGACGGCGAGGAGGATCTCGCGGTCATTCCGCTCGTCCTCGCCGCGCCGGACGGGGCCGCCGTCCTTTACGGCCAGCCGGCGGAGGGAGTCGTCCTCCGGCTCGTGGACACTGCGGCGAAGCAGGAGGCCGCATCGATGCTGAGCATCTTCGTGCGCGAGTGAGGGATGCGGGGAAACCCGCACTCCATCCCAGAGTATAAATAAACCGGTCGACAATATTTTAGGGATATCGATGGACTTCGAAATTACCCGTGATGTGAGGAACGAGGTGTTGAAGAGGAGAGAACTTGAGTTTACTCTCACCTTCGACGGGGCGACGCCCTCGCGGAAGAGCATCCAGGAGAAGCTCGCCGCACTGCAGAACAAGGATGAGAACCTCCTCGTGCTGGACCTGGAGAGAACCCGGTTCGGGAAGATGGAACTTCTCGGCCGTGCCCGGATCTACGACGACGAGGAGACCAAGAAGTCGACCGAGCGGGAGTACCTGCTCAAGCGCGGCGAGCCGAAGGCGGAGAGCGAGGCGTAAGGCATGGCGGTCAAGAGACACGAGTGCTATGAAGTCAAGGGCGATACGGCAGTTCTGCAGAAGCGGCACTGTCCCCGGTGCGGCCCCGGCGTGCTGATGGCCGCGCACAAGGACCGGGTAGCCTGCGGCAAGTGCGGCTACACTGAATTCCAGAAGTAGATCCTCACGCGGATACAAGATACGGACGCGGCAACGGCCGCGGCCGGCCTTTTTCTCGTAACGGAGCGATACCTGTTTTTATGCCGGATATAATGCCCGACGATGGGCTGGTGCTGGGGCTCGAAGGAACCGCATGGAACCTCAGTGCCGCTCTCTTCGGGGACGACCTGGTCGCCCTCCATTCGTCGCCGTACGTGCCGCCGAAGGGCGGGATCCACCCGCGGGAGGCCGCGCAGCATCACGCCTCGGCGATGAAGGAGGTCGTCTCCCGGGTACTTACGGAGCCGGAGCGAATCCGGGCGGTCGCCTTCTCCCAGGGACCGGGGCTCGGGCCGTCGCTCCGGACGGTGGCGACCGCCGCACGCGCCCTCTCGATCGCCCTCGACGTGCCGCTCGTCGGCGTCAACCACTGCGTGGCGCACGTCGAGATCGGGAGGTGGGCGACCGGGTTTTCCGACCCGATCGTCCTGTATGCGAGCGGCGCGAACACGCAGGTGCTCGGTTACTTAAACGGCCGCTACCGGATATTCGGGGAGACGCTGGATATCGGGCTCGGGAACGGGCTCGACAAGTTCGCCCGGAGCCACGATCTCCCGCACCCGGGCGGACCGGCCATCGAGCGGCTTGCGCGCGAGGGGAATTACATCGAGCTCCCCTACACGGTGAAGGGGATGGATCTCGCCTTCTCGGGGCTTGTCAGCGCCGCCCAGGAGAGCAGTGCGCCGCTCGAAGACGTCTGTTTCGGTCTGCAGGAGACCGCGTTCGCGATGTGTGTCGAGGTGACGGAGCGCGCGCTCGCCCACGCGGGCAAAGACGAGGTGCTGCTGGTCGGCGGGGTCGGCGCGAACGGCCGGCTGCAGGAGATGCTCCGGGTGATGTGCGAGGAGCGGGGGGCAGCGTTCGCTGTTCCCGAACGGACGTTCCTTGGCGACAACGGCGCGATGATCGCTTATACGGGCAAGATCATGCTGGAGCACGGTGTCGTCCTCCCTCTTGATCAGTCGCAGATACGCCCCGGTTACCGGGCGGACGAGGTTGAGGTCGCCTGGCGGACGGAGCCCGGCGAAGTCTTTTCTATCGGGCCGCACGAGGGCGGCGTTGCCCGCGGCGCGGAGGCGGTCGTGGAGATCGGGGAAGGAAACGTGATCAAGCGCCGGACGGGCAAGCGCTACCGTTACCCGGCTCTCGATCGGCGTCTGATCGCTGAGCGGACCCGGGCGGAGGCGCGCCTGATCGCGACGGCGCGGCGGGCGGGCGTTCCCACCCCGGTGATCCGCGACATCACCGCGGACACGATCGTGATGGAGCGGATCAAGGGCGAGGTGCTGAAGTACGTCACCGCGCCGGAGACGATCCGGCTCGCGGGCGAGGCGGTCGGGCGGCTGCACGGGACGGGGATCGTCCACGGTGACCTGACGACGAGCAACATGATCGTCCGCGACGGCCAGTGCGTCTTAATCGACTTCGGGCTTGCGTCGACGTCTTCCGAGGTCGAGAGCCGCGGGGTCGACCTCCACGTCTTCTTCCAGACGCTCGAGAGCACGACGGAGAACTTTCAGGAACTGAAGGAGGCCTTCGTCGAGGGCTACACGGCCGTTTTCCCGGGGGCGGGCGAGGTTCTCGCCCGGGAGCACGAGGTCGAACTGCGGGGGCGGTACCTGTGAAGGTCGCGGTGGTGACGAGCAACGCCAACAAGGCGCGGGAGGTGGCGGCCTACTTTGCGGGGGTGCTCACGATCGAGCACGTCGCGCTGGAATGCCCGGAGTTCCGTCACGCCGACGTGGGGGAGATCGCCCGCGGGAAGGCGGAGTTTGCCTACAGGACGCTCTCCCGGCCGCTGATCGTCGACGATACCGGGCTCTTCGTCGACGCGCTCGGCGGGTTCCCGGGCCCGTACGCTGCCTACGTTCACGACACCATCGGCAACGCCGGGGTCCTGAAACTGATGGAGGGCGTGGAGGATCGGAGCGCCCGGTTCGAGACGGCGATCGCGTTCGCGCGCGAGGACGGCATCCGGGTCTTCCGGGGAGTTCTCCCCGGGACGATCGTCGCCCCCCGGGGGGAGGAAGGGTTCGGCTACGACCCGATCTTCGAGTATGACGGTCGGACGCTCGCCGAGATCCCGCTCGCCGAGAAGAGCAGGATCTCTCACCGGGCACGGGCGCTCGAGGCGTTCCGCGCCTGGGTCGAGCGGGAGGCCGGAGACGACAGAACTGTTAATATGAGCAAGAACGAATAGTACCCAACTGACAAGTGGTGTTTTTAACATGGCGAGATTTCCCGAAGCTGAAGCACGTCTGCTCAACGTAAAGATCTGTATGAAATGCAACGCACGGAACGCGATCCGCGCGACCAGCTGCCGAAAGTGCGGCTCGGACGAACTCCGCGCCAAGTCCAAGGAACGGAAGGCGTAACGCCGCTCGTCCGGCCCCCGGCATACCCTTTTTCGCGTTGTTTACGGGTAAGCGCCCGGTTCTTCAGGCGCTATAATAGGTGACTTTTCTGCCCTCTTCGCTGTACTCGCCCTTGTAGGTCTCGATGTTGCGCTTGTAGCCGATCCGCTCCGTAAACCCGAGCTCGCGGAGCCGTTCGCGAACGCGCATCACATCGGCCTCGTCCGCCCAGTCCCGGGTGTAGACGTAGATGACAGACCGCTCGTCGCGCGAGTCCGGGTTCGGTTTGGCGGTGCTGACCTTCGCAGATATCCCGAGGGTTCCCTTCACCGTTTCGTCCCGAACCTTCTGCCACGCCTCGTCTACCTCGCCCGCGGCGACGAATATGAGCCATTTCCCGACCTGATCGTCGTCGAGGCCCCGCCCCGAGGGGGCGGGGGCGTCCTGGACGATCCAGTACATCCGGGTCGTCTTCGAGGGGAGGATCCCTTCGCCCTCCCGGAGGGGCGCATAGATCGCATCGATCCCGCCGAACCGTCGGAGGAGGGCTTCTGCGAGCTCCGGGTAGTCTTCCTCGAACCGCCCGAAGATCTCGCGGACGTCGGCCTCGAAATCAGCTCCCTGTTCGATGAGTTCGAACAGGTACGGGCCGCGGAGACGGATCTCGCGGTTGAGGTAGACCTCAAAGATCCCGTACGCGACCTCGGCCAGGGGTTCCGGATCGATCTCTTCCATACTTATTGGTAACCGCCGGGGCGGTGAAAAGAGTTTTGAAGTGTTACCGGCCGAGCCTCTCCGCAACAAGTTCCGCGGCCCGCTCCCCGGAAAGGAGCATCCCCCCGAAGATCGGCCCCATACGACACTCCCCGGCAACGGCGTTCGCCGCCATCCCGGTGACAAAGAGGCCGGGGAAGACCTCTTTTGTGTGGGCGAGGATCTGCGACTCGGCGCGCTCGGCCCACATGAAACTCTCGCCCTTCACCGTGAGTGCGCCGCCTTTCTTCTCGACCATCCTGGCGATCATGGCGTCGTGGCCGGTCGCATCCACGGTGCAGGTGCAGGCCATGGTGAGCGGGTCGACGTGCAGCCCGGCCATATCGACCGGCGTCCAGTTGACGACGAGGCCGCCGATCCTGCCGTCGCCCCGAATCATGACGTCCTCGACGGTGGTGAGGTTGAAGAACTCGACGCCGGCGTCGCAGGCGGCTGCGGTGAGCTTCGCGACCGCTTCGACCGATTTCGCGACGTAGTAGCCCTCCTCGAACGCTTTGTAGGCGATACCAAACCGGTCGAGGAGCCGGCGCGCGTCTTCCTGGACGACGATCCGGGGAAACATCATCCCGCCGCCCCACATGCCGCCGCCGATGCTGAGTTTCTTCTCGATGAGTGCGCACTTAACACCCTTCTCTCCGAGGAGCGCGGCACAGGCGAGCCCCGAGGGCCCCCCGCCGATGACGGCGGCGTCCATCTCGAGGTGGTCGATGAGCGCCCGGTGCTGCTCCTCGAGAATGGCCCTGCTGATGGTCACTTCGTTCAGCGTCATCCGATTCTTATCTATGGCACCGGAGAGAGATAAGGGCACTGGCGCGTGCGCAAAACGCACCGGAGCGCGGTTCAAACGGAAGCAACCGGAGAGAGTGGCACAGACCTTAATAGCGATCCGGCACAATATTATTTGTACTATGAAGTGGACGCGCGACTTCGGTCTCACTATGAGGATGTTTCTCACGTCGTTCCTGCTCCTCATAGTCTACCTGATCTTCCTAGGCGTCCTTTCCGCCCTGGGATTCCCCTTTGAGTTCCTCCTGCTGGTGGCCGCCGGGATGGCGTTCCTCCAGTTTTTCTTCTCCGATAAACTGGTGCTCTGGAGCACCAGCACCCGGATTGTCGAGGAGGACGAGTACCCGGAGTTGCACCGTATGATCGAGAGCCTGGCCGCGAGAGCGGGCCTCCCGAAACCGAGGGTAGGGATCATGACCTCCCCGGTTCCGAACGCGTTCGCGACCGGCCGGAGCCCGAAGAACGCCGTCGTGGCGGTCACCGACTCGATCATGCGGACGCTCAACCGCGAGGAACTCGAGGCGGTGCTCGCCCACGAGATGTCGCACGTGAAGAACCGGGATATGCTGACCCTGACGATGGCGAGTTTCATATCGATGCTCGCCTTCCTGATCATGCGCAACTGGTTTTTCATGGCTCTCTTCGGCGGCGGCGGCGGCAACCGCGACAGCAACATGGGCGCGCTGATCCTGGTCTACATCGTCTCGATCCTCGTCTGGGTCCTGAGCACCCTGCTCACCCGTGCGCTCTCCCGCTACCGGGAGTTCGCCGCGGACCGGGGCAGCGCCGAACTGACGGACAACCCGCGGGCGCTGATATCGGCGCTCCAGAAGATCAGCGGGCGGATGGACTACGTCCCCGCCGAGAAGAAGCAGGAAGTGGAGGGCGCAAACGCGTTCTTCATCATCCCGGCGCTCTCGGGCAACACCCTGATGGAGCTCTTCTCCACGCACCCGCCGCTTGAGAAGCGGGTGGCCGCCCTCGAGGAGCTGCAGGCGCAGCGGCGCGGGTATTAAACCCGCCCCGGCTCCTCTCTCACCCAATATTTAATATTCAGCACGGTCAATCTATGTAGGCATACCGTGCATTGCATCGATGGTCTAGTGGTATGACTTTGGCCTTCCAAGCCAATAGCCCGGGTTCAATTCCCGGTCGATGCATGGGGCTCGTGGTCTAGCTGGTTATGACGTCGCCTTCACACGGCGGAGGTCTCGAGTTCGAATCTCGACGAGCCCACTCGCAATTGCGGAAACAGTCACTATCGCTGACTGAATCCCCTTTTCCGCTCCTTTTATCAACTCATCTATGAAACGGGACGCATTCGTAACGTTGTTTTGCAGAAAATCACGGGCCTGATCTGATAGGGTAAAGGTGCATTTTCTCCGTTTACGGTCGTATTTCTTTTCTTTCGACGGGCGGGACATTTTCTCTTCTCCGTTCTACTGTCCATATAGTTATTCCACTGACCATACGGTTTCAGGTATACCAAAGATTCAGTGTAAGGAGGCTTACAGAGGCGGTAACCAAAAAAAAGGGTGTAGCGGCCGCGCGCGCAAATATAAATGATTATATATGCGCACTCAGATTCTCAATCAGTGGTATGTCCAACGATGAAGATCCCTTTGTGGTAGAGCGTGAGACTGTTCTCATCAACGGAGAATGGTATGAGGTCGAAAATGCTACTCATTTTGTGGATGACGGCCAAGAATACATCCTACTTGATGATCGGGTGTACGAGCTAAATGGATCTATCTTGGGCGACCCGGTTATGTCTGTAGTGCGGCGCGAGTCTGTTTACTTTAACGGGGAGAGATATGACCTCGAAAATACTCCGCATATGACAATAAACGGGCAGGAATACATTTCGATTGATAGTAAATGGTATGAGGTGAATGGTGCGTTCCTCGGTAATGAAGTGGATGAGGAGGAATTAGATAGACTGATGGAGGGGGACAATAACGACGTGTTCCAGTACGAACCGCCACAGAAGTATGAACCCCCCTCGCAATCTGAAGGATGGGGATCTATTCTCACATCCGTGCTGTACTTTCTCATCGGTGTAGGACTGTTCGTTGTGGCGGCGAATCAGTTAGGGTACATTCAGCTCGGTGGCGGTGGTATCGATATCGACCCTCCGGCTTCCGTGATCGCGGTAGGGACAGCGACCCCGACGGCTACCTCCTCCTCGGTTAGCGTGACCAGGACCGCCACGCCGAGAGTTACACCCACTCCCGTGACGTCATACGGAGATACTCAAGCTTCGAAAATCGTCGAAGCGATGGATTACACTAACCCCACAACCCGGGATTTCGCTCTGAGTCTGATTGATAAAGACCATGGTGGGAATTATAACATCGCGCAGATATGCGACATGTGGGAAAAGATTTACAAGCGATGGACTTATGTGAACGATCCAAAGGGCACCGAGTACTACTCTCCTGCAAGCAGGACTATCAACCTTGGATTGAAGGGAGATTGTGACGATTTTACAATTCTTGTGGCATCAACGATGTTGGCAATAGGTGGTACTCCTCGGGTAATCCTGGCATCGGATAGTGTTGAAGGTCATGCTTATGCAGAGATCTGCATAGCGAACAATAAGGATAGTCTCCAGAAAGCCGCGAACTACATCTGTCAGAGATACAAGTGTAAGAATATCGCATACCGGACAACTAACGCTAACGGACAAACACAATACTGGCTTAACCTCGACTGGAGTTCAAAACATCCGGGAGGATCATATTTCCAGAACGACGGTGCTACCGTCGCGATCTACCCGAACAAGCATTGGGTGAGGCTGAAGTAGTCAGGCCGGACCGCGGCCACGACCTCTTCCACGCACTCCGCCGGGATGCCATAAAGTGCAGAGGCCCCCTCCACGACCTGCTCAGGGGGATATGCCGTCCCAGAGCATCCCGGCAACGGTGCGCTTAACTTCGTAGGTGATCTGCAAGGGATCTCAATCAATGCCCGGACGGGGACGATATCGGGCCCTTCCTCAACTCAGATACTTCTTATTGACAGGGGGAGCAAATCAAGAACTTCCCATAAACATTTCACAACCCCTTTCATGCTGCACACGAAAACCCTGTACACGTACCATGAACAACAGAACGACACCCTACCCGGACCGGGAGATCATCAACAGGTGGGCAATCGCAGAGATCGATGCCGGCATCTCCGGTATCCTCTCCGCGAAAGGACTGATGCGGCCGGACGCGGACAGGTGCATCGGCTTCTTCTACGTCGATCACGAGGACGGAATCACCTTTCGCATCCACTCCCTGTGCCGGACCGGGGCGGGAAAGCCGCCGGAGATCGTCGTAAACTTCGAGAACCACGGCGAAGGCCTCATACTCTCCTCCGATGAAGTCGAGGCGTATACGCTCCTGTCGAACGACGAAGCGAACCGTCTCTCGCTGCTCGAAGAACAGCGATGGCGCATCTACTACGAGCCGGAAGCGCTCCAGGCAGTAAGGAAGAGGGCCGACCTCGACAGGTTCAGGGCTCCGGGGTATTTCGACGACGTATCGGTGATCCTTTGCTCAAAAGACCGCGAAACGATCCCCGAAGGAGTCTGGGTCCGCCTGGAAGGCCAGTCGGACGACGGCGCGTCATTGCGGGGAACGCTCCTGAACGAACCCTATTCGGACTTCGGCGTGCACGAAGGGGAGATGGTCACGGTATGCTTCGCCGAAGGCGAGGAAGGGCGAATCCTGGTCGCGGAGACGGGATCGTAATCCCCGGACCCCTCACAACGCTTCGATCACGTTCTCGACCACGGATTCGAGATCCTCGCCCGAGCACGCGACGGTGAGATCGGCGTACTTCTCATACAGCGGGACCCGTTCGTCGTACATCCCGCGAAGGCTCTGGCCCGGAAGGAGGAGTATCCCCCGGGTCGTGATGTTCTTGAGCCGCTTTTCCATCTCCTCGTACGAAATTTTCAGGTATACGGCCAGCCCTCCCGACTTCAGGTGCGCCATCGCATCGGGGCTGCAAACCACGCTGCCGCCCGTCGCGATCACGGCATTGCGGGGGTGAAGGGAGAGGATCGTCTCCTCCTCGATCCGCTTGAACGCATCCGGCCCGTCCGTATCAAGGATCTCCTGGAGCATCTTCCCGGCCCGTTCCTGTATCAGGATGTCCGTATCGATGAACTGCATGCCGAGCGTTTTCGCAAGGACGACGCCCACGGTGCTCTTCCCCGCGCCGGGCATGCCGATGAGGATGATGTTTTTGTGATGCTGCATACCGCTCTCCCGTGACCCGATGGACAGAGGGGTCCTTTATTGGTACCTAGATGGGATTTCGGGGGAGATGAAGGTTGTTTGGCAAAAGGTGCAATCGCCCGGTGTTATCCCGGTCATGTTCATAGCCGGGAATGAATGTCGGGCGGCGTCACGACCCTGCAAAGCGGAAGTTATTTTACCTGCATCAAAAAACGGCGTTTGATCGAGCATGAATGCGAAAGGAGTTGTTGGAGCACTTCTCGGCGCTTTTATAGGTTTTCTCGGCCTGCTGTGGTTTCTGCAGGGCACGGGAATCCTTCGGATGCGCCCGATAGTATGCATCGCGAACTGCGAGGAGGTCGTCGGCCCATCCCCAACCTGGGCGGCGGCGGGAGCGGTTGCTCTCATCATCGGGGCCATCGTCGTAGCCGTAAGCGTGAGGCGCGGCAGAACACCCTGAGACGCAAGCGGACTGAAATATCGGGATGCAGCAGACAGGCCAGGATTTTAATTCTCGTTCATAGCCTGATGCCTCCGGCCGGTCGAGGCATCTCACCCGGATCTATAAACGAAGAGATCACCGGGGCGAAGCGCCGGTCTCCTCCCCATGATTCACGACCACATCGTCGATCACTTCCGCAAGCGTTGCCGCGGAGGTCGCCCTCATCTCGACTCCCGCCGCCTCAAGCGCGTAGCCGGCCGCCCTCCCAGAGAGCGAGTGATGCACGAAGACCACATCGATCTTTTGCGCGAGCAGCATCTCAGCCACCTGTCCGCCCTTCCGCTTCTCCACATCCGTAAATGGATTGGAGATGGTGTCCTGGCGCTCGATGCGGTTCTTCTCAACGTCATAGTCAAGGATTGCGAAATACGGCGCTTCGCCGAAGTGAGCGCTGACCGACCCCTCCCGGTCCTGCAGCGGCACCGCATACCGTAGATGCGTCTTCTTCCGGGGTTCATAGTGGATGAGGACCCGCTCGACGTTCTGCACCCGGAGCCGTATATCCTGCTCGATGCGCTCGCTCTCCCGGTGCGCCTTCCCAAAATCCGACTCCGCCATCTCGACCATCGCCTCCACGAAGATGTAGCGCCCGGAGTTGCGGCCCGTGATACTCTTGATGCCGCTCACCTTCGGATCCGAGAGGATGATGCTGCGGATCTCGTTGAGCGTATCGTAATCGACCGAGGCATCCAGGAGAGTTCGCATGCTGTCTTTTAAGATCCCCCAGCCCGCCCGGACGATGAAGACAGCGACAACGACGGCTGCGATCCGGTCCAGGGGTATGCCGAAGAACTGCCCGAGGAGCGCAAAGAAGACAACCGAGGAAGAGAGAACATCCACCCGGTGCTGCCTCCCGTCCGCGATCAGGCTCGGGGAGTTGTACTTCCGCCCCACGTTCACCTCGTAGGTGCCGAGGATATACGGCACCGGGATGAAGGCGGCAACGGCGAGGAGGACCCACCCGCTGTAGGGCTGGGCGGCGGCATCGCCCGTCACCGCCTCCGCCGCAATCTCGAAGGCCGTGAAGAAGATGAGGAGGGCAATGGCTACCGCGACGACATTCTCCACCTTATAGAGCCCGTACGGGAAATCCCGGCGTTTGCGCGAGGAGAGGTACACCCCCACGATCAGGGCAAGCGAGGCGACCACGTCCACGAACGAGTGGATGCCGTCCGCACGGAGGGCAAGGCTGCCTGTATAGACCGAGAGTAGCAGTTTTGCGACGACCAGCCCGGCATTGACGGCAAGCGAGAGAAAGGCGACACGGAGGATGACGGACTCCGGCGTCCGGTAAGATCCTGCCGTCTTCCGAACCGCTTCCTGCATACCGGATCGCCCCTTAGTGCATTCCTTGGCGTGATGTTTCCATTAATCTAACTATTATGGCCTATTTGATGGGGAAGAGGGCATCGCGGCAACTCCTCATGACGGAGGATACGGCGGTACTTCGCATGACGCCCACCTGCGGCGATGCATACGTTGCGGCGGACCTGATGACCCGCTCCCAGGAAGAGGGAAACCGAATTCATACGCTCGGAACCATTATGCAACAGGATAGCCGTCCGGTTTTCCGCCGGAACCGTTGAATACCACGGAACCGGTTAAGTCGCCCCTCGACCCATAATACCGTATGGATATCTTCGACTCGGTCTACCGGAGCACGCCACCCTGGGACATCGGCCGCCCCCAGAAGGCGTTCGTCGAACTGGCCCGGGCAGGAGAGATCACGGGTTCCGTCCTGGACATCGGATGCGGAACGGGGGATCACGTCCTCTTTTTTGCAGGCGAGGGGCACGAGGTGCTCGGGATCGACACCGCCTCCCTGGCGATCCGAAAGGCCCGGGAGAAGGCTGCAAAAAGAGGACTCCAGGCACAGTTTTTCGTCGGAAATGCACTGGAACTCTCCGCCCTCAACAGGACGTTCGATACCGTCATCGATTCGGGGCTCTTCCACACCCTCTCCGACGAAGATCGGCCGGCCCTCGCCGAGAGCCTCGCGGCCGTCCTCGCACCCGGCGGGAGATACTTCATGCTCTGCTTCAACGAGCAGAACCCCGGCGAATACCCTCTGCCGAGGAGGATCACGCAAGATGAGATACAGGATGCCTTCCGGGACGGGTGGGTCATCAATTACATCAGGCCGGCGGTCTTTGAGAACAGCATCCAGGCCGACGGGCACCATGCCTGGCTTGCGTCGATATCGAGACCGATGCAGGGTTGACAGGGGCGGATCTGTTGACGGATCCTCCTATTCTCCGCCCCTATTTCCCCCTGTAGCCGCACACGCCTGGCCGGTGCCGGGGAAGAAAACCTATGTATGGGGGATATGCTTCTACTGTTACATGGAAGATCGGCCCATAAAGGTCCTGGTCATCATGGGCAGCGCCCGGAAGGCGAATACCTACCGTGCAGCGGAACGGATCCGCGAGATCCTCGAGGAGGAGGCACCGGTGGACTGGGAGTACGTCATGCTCAAGGACGTCAACCTGGAGCAGTGCCGCGGGTGCTACACCTGTTTTGACCGCGGGGAGGAGTACTGCCCCATCAAGGACGATTCGGCCCTCCTGGAAGAGAAGATGCATGCCGCGGACGGGGTGATCTTCGCCACCCCGGTGTACGGGTTCCAGGTCTCGGGGCTGATGAAGGTCTTCATCGACCGCCACTCCTACATCTTCCACCGCCCCCGGTTCTTCCGGCAGAAGGCGCTCCTCCTCACCACCGTCGGGGTGATGGGGGATAAGGACGTGCTGGACTACCTCAATGCGGTGGCCCGCATCTGGGGCTTTGAGGTTGCCGGTCGGGCGGGGATCGTCTCCCACGCGAAGATGGGCCCTCTCCCCGCCTACCGGCTGCGGGAGAACGAAGAGAAACTGCAGGCGGCGGCAAAGGCCTTTCTCGCCGCGCTCCGGAGGGAAACGCCGAGGAGGCCGGGGCTCTTCAACGTGATGGCGTTTCATATCGGGCGGGCGCCCTGCGACGAGCTGGGCGAATCGGCTCCCGCGGACCACGCCTACTGGAAGGAGCAGGGGTGGTTCGAGAGGGGGAGGCGCTACTACGTGGACGTGCCGGTCAATCCGGTCTACCATGCGTTGGGCATGGCGGCGGAGTGGTATATGCGACGGCGGGTGCGGAGGGATTTGCGGGAAGTGGGGTGAAGGGGGGCGGGTACAGAAGATAGGATGAGTTTGTTGTGACCGCTACGGAATGAGTCGTGGCATGGGTCATGGATTTCTCGAAGGGGCGGGTGCTGCTCTACCATAGACTTCAATTCTTAATGAGAATAATCTCACGGAACTTTTTTTCCAGATATTCATTTCGGAAGGGTTATAAATAGATAGCAATTGTTATTGAATATGGCGAAATGCTATTTCTGTGGTCGCCAAATTGAAGGATTACCCTACGTCTGTAGACGATGTGGAGAAACATTCTGCATGGACCACAGATTGCCAGAATACCATAATTGTGTAGGAAAAACATTTTGCGCGGACCACAGATTGTCAGAATACCATAACTGTGTACAAGAACGATATTCTTACACCGAAAACAGTGAAGATTACTCCCGATATAGTGATAATGCGAATGGCCACTCAAGAAAAACATCCTCACAGAGACTCGCACGGCAAACCGAGCAAGAGATTACGAAAACTCTTGCCGTTTTAGCGATTGTTGTGGGTCTTGCTTTATTCTATCCTCAAATAGTTTTGTTCGTTTCTCAGTTAGAAGACGATTCTGGTGGATCTACTGCCCTGATGCAGCAGGACCCCTCATCAACAAAGGTGACCTTACCGGATACGACACCAGAGAATCAAGCGTTCAAGGCCTCGGATATCCCTATTATTGGCGACATTATTGACCCTTCCGAATCGTTTAAGGACTCCCCAAAACCACACAATTATCCCTACTACGCTGGGGGTCGAAGAACTCTGAGTTTTACAACCTATGGCGGATTAAACGAGTATTTTTCAAAAGAAAGTCACACATACCGGTACAATTACGTGGATGAAGTCATAATGGAGTTGCTAAAAAACTCCTATCAGGATGAGTATTTAGATCCTTTCATTGAGCAGATCGAAAAGACATCCAGTTCACCAGAGGCTCAAGCTCAAGTGGCAATCAGCCTTGTCCAGCATATACCTTACAGTTGGAACCGATATTCTGGGATGGATAGCGACTGGTATTACCCCTACGAAACACTTCACAATAATCAGGGGGTATGCTCCGACAAATCGTTGCTCCTGAGTTACCTCTTATGCCAGTTAGGCTACGATGTGGTATTGTTTGAGTTTTCCGACCATATGGCAGTCGGAGTAAAATGTAACGGCCAATATGACTTCCAGAACAGTGGATACGCGTTCATAGAAACCACACAACCAACAATAATCACGTACATTCCAGAGGATTATTTGGGAGGGTTTAGAGTTACGTCGGATGTGAAGATCATTCACGTACAAGGTGGAGATAAGTCCTTAGACGTGAGCGGGGAGTATCGGGATGCTCAAGAATTAAAGAAACTTGACTCGATGGGACAGGTCTTAGACCAGTATCACTACGCACGGTGGCAAGCACTCACAAAGAAATACGATCTACAATACGACACCTGATTAACCCATTTTCTGCCTTATCCAGAACAGCACACGATTACGTGATGAACAGACAGAATGATATGATAGATGTCCCTAGACATCATAGAAAAGGATATACCGCCCAGTATGGCCCCACATGCAAATTATCTCATTGAATATCGGTTTCAGGGATCCTCCAAACACGATATTCGCAAAATGATTCTGCGTCTTACAAACAAGTTTCACTTACATTATGCCCAACCAAAAAGACCGGTACCCCATATCACGCTTGCAGGAGGATTTACAGCAAATAACGAAAAACAACTCGTGAAAGACTTTGCCTCCCACTGTGCTGCCACCCCACTATGCAGGTTCACCGTGAACGGGTTTGGCTATTTTCACAACCCACGTGTTGTTTTCATTGATATCAATCCAAGCGACAAGTTGAAGCAGTTCCGTTGGGATCTAGCGCAACGCCTTCAGCGATACTGTAATTTAAAAAGTTACGACTATCAAGAGGATTTTGCATTCCATGCTACTCTTGCGTTACACTTAGGGGCATCTGATTTTGCCAAAGTCAGAAGATATATTGACAGCCAACCCAAGCCAAAATACAAGCACTACATGATTCGGGCAACCCTCCTGAAAAATGGGAAAATACTTTGTGAATATGACTTTCTACAGCGGCGATTGCTGAATCGAAGTGAAGCACTTGACGGGCGGTTGCTATCACGTACGTTTCAACTTCTCGATGATTTCTTTAAGGGAAATTACGATCCGAATGTGAAATTAAAACCTCAAGATAGTATACCTGAACAGAGAATCAATGTCCAAAAAGAGGAGAGTCATAGTATAGTTCAGACCATTTTTAGTTTTATTAGATCAACGTTAGGAAAACCATAGAGCCTGTTGCCATCACCAATAAGATCCTCAAAACCCCTCCCCCTTCCTCAATTTAACAACAACCACGCCCCCGCGTTCCTGAACAACAATCCTCCCCATGATCTCCTCCCGCAGCCCCGCGGGGAGCCTTCCCGCCTGCCACTCCCGCTCCCGGGCAACACTCACCGCGGCATTCGCCGGGTCCGCCGCCGCGACGGCTTTCAAAGCGTAATAAGCGCCCCCGTAGGCGTGCTGGGGGACGTGTGCGGTCGCCACAGCCTGGCCCGCGGCCCGCGCAGCGAAGTGAGCCGCGTCGTTTCCCTTCGCTTCGCGGGCGGCGGCATGGGCGGCGAGCGAAGCCCCGCGGATCTCGGCCATCGTGAAGACACCCGTCCGGACCCATGTCCTGCCCGTCTCAATGGCCCTCCGCGGCCGGTCGTCCCCGGGATAGGCCGCTTCAAAGAGGGGAAGCACCCGCTCGGCGCAGTCCGCGGCCCAGGCCGCCATCGTTGTCTGATCCTGTCTGCTGTATTTCTTCATGGACAATCAACTATATTCGCGTCCCTTCCTCGATGATCCTGACGTAATCCACAAACATGTACTGCTTATACCGTTCCTTCCCGGTGATCTCTTCCACGATACCGATATCCTCGAATTTTCCTACAAGCTTGGTTGCGGCCTGACGACTGATGCGCAATTCCTCTGTTATCTGCCCTATTGTGATGATGGGGTGATCAAAGAGCGTATCGATCAGTTTAACCGCATTGACGCCGCCGATATTGTTCTCCAGCAATTTTTCAATCAGCGTTTCCTTGAGTTGAATGATTCTCTTTGCTGTTTCGATGGAATTATTGGATACCTCTATTACGCCCTGAAGGAAGAACTCCAGCCACGCCTCCCAGTTCCCCTGGTACCGGATGCCGTTGAGGAGCGTATAGTACTTCTCCCGATTTCTCTTCAGATAATAACTGAGATACAACAGCGGCCTCGCCAGGACGTCCTTAGAGCAGAGATAAAACGTGATCATCAACCGGCCCATTCTCCCGTTGCCATCCAGGTACGGATGGATCGTTTCCAGTTGAGCGTGGATGAGAGCAGCCTTCACAAGCGTCGGCGTTCTATCGTGGCTCTGGATAAATTGCTCCAGATCCTGCATAAGCCCCGGAACCTGCTCCGGCGGCGGCGGAACGAATACTGCATCCTGGATGGTTCCTCCCGGTACACCGATCCAGTTCTGAACGTGCCGTAACCGGCCTGGAAGTTTATGCGATCCCCGCGTCCCCTGAATCAAAAAGCGGTGAATTTCATTCATCAGATCAAGAGACAGGGGTGAGAACCCCAGTTTCTCTATGCCGTGATGAAGCGCTTTTATGTAGTTCAAGACCTCCTGGATCTCGTTGATGTCGTCTCTGGGCCGGATGTGGGCTTCGAATTCGAGAACACCCTGAAGGGATGCCTGCGTACCCTCGATCTGCGAACTTAACAGCGCCTCCTTTTTAATGTACATCGCCACGAAAAGGTCCGGGTTCGGGAGCACCTGGGTAACTCCGTCAAGGCGGGCAAGAGCGCCATCGGCTCTCGATAATAGATAGAGAATTCCCTCATCGAAAACCAGGTCCGGGGGCGGTAAAGGGTGCGGAATAAACGCGTCATACCCATCTTGGCGGACGAAGACCCCCGCTCTATTATCGGGATACCTCTCCATGCAGTACACTTCAATCTAGAACAATATAAATTGCCTTACAAGTCAACACAAGTTGACTTAGACGCGATTCGGAAATCTAAGTCAACCAGACGTAACTTACAGAGAGGCAGTGGTGTATATGTCAATCCCGGTTGACGTAGCATTGACATCTCCCTTCTAAGTCAACGCAAGTTGACATAGCGTCGACACCTCTCTTCTAAGTCAACCTGCGTTGACGTACACAGACCCGCCTCACCCATGAGCACCGCAACGGAGAACCGGTGGGATCTCCAACAGGGCGACCAATCCCCCGGCGGCACCACAGCCGCAAACGGGCGTGGGAGAGAGGTTCTGAGACGGAATTACCCCCGTTTTCCTGAACTCCCCGGATATTTCCGGTTTTTCACTCTTCTTGCGATCAAGTCGAGAGTATCTCTTCGTACAGCGATATTTATGGTCAGTCGCCGTCACCTCTAATAACGAATAACAATAAGATCACGTTCTACCGAGAATGATCTTCCTTCGTCAAATCACCCAGGACGACATTGCCGTCATCAAAGGATGGCCTCCCTACCCTGCTGAATTCAGCGATCTCGATTACGCGCTCAGAGACAGGGGCTGGCTGGATGAATACTCGCAAAGACCCGACGCGGATATTCTTATCGCCGACGATGAAGGAACGATTGCCGGTTTTTCGATCATTGCACGCGAGCCCGGCGGCATTGCCGAGTTCCGGATCGCACTCCACCCGGAGAGATGCGGGCGAGGGGTAGGAAGAACCGTCATATATCTCTCACTCGTGCATGGATTTTCCGATACCGCAACCGGCACCATCCGCCTTATTGTACGGAAGAATAATCCGCGTGCAAAAAGACTGTATGAAGAGATGCACTTCCGAACTACCGGCGAGTGCATAGAGGAGATCCAGGGAAAACCTGTGGAGTTCTATCGGATGGAGATCAACAGGATTACATTTTACGGGGCCGATACATGATGAAGGAAGCATTACTGGTCATCGATGTCCAGAACGAATATTTCTCCGGCAATCTGCCGATAACATACCCGAAGGCGAGCCTGACCAGCATCCTTCAGGCGATGGACGCCGCACGTGCTGCAGATGTCCCGGTCGTGGTGATCCGGCACACCAGCACCGTTCCGGATGCCCCGTCGTTCCGGTCCGGAACCCCGGCATGGGAACTCCATCCCGAAGTGAAGAAGCGGCCGTATGACCTGCTCATCGAGAAGGCTCTGCCGGGGAGCTTCACCGATACCGGCCTTGATGCCTGGCTTAGAGAACATTCCGTCAGTTCCGTGACCATCTCCGGCTACATGTCCCAGATGTGCTGTGATTCGACCGCCCGGCAGGCATTCCATAACGGGTACGGCGTGAAATTCCTCTCGGATGCCACCGGGACGCTCTCCGTTACCAACCGGGCCGGGACGATCTCCGATGCCGACCTTCACCGGGCAGTCCTCGTGACCCAGCAGATGCGATTCTCGCAGGTGATGACGACCGCAGAATGGATCCGGTCGCTGGAAATTGCGTATGGGTAGCGGTATTCCCCCTGATCACGTCCGCGGGACTCTCGCGGGCTCCTTTCCTCTTCTCCTTTGAGTGGCCGCCGGTGGTGTATGCACCGGACATCCTCGCGTGGGACATCTTGCCCCCCTCCCGATGATCGTTGCCGCACCGGAGTTCTGGAGAGAACGCTCCAGATTCTTATGGTCATCGGCGGCATACAGAGCCTCGCGGGGTTAATCGGCGCGGCGCTTGCCGGTATGGGTATCCGGAACATCGGTATCCTGGGCTACGTCGGGGTCAGTCTGATCGTATTTCCCCTGCTCGCAATCGTCTTCGGGCAGGCCCCGGAAGGGGCCGGGTGACACCGGTCCGCGATCTCCCGGTGAATGATCTCACGGCACTCCCCGGCAAACCTTGAATCACCGGTACATCCTATCCATACCCACACAAGGACGGGAGAGGGCATGAGCAAGACAATCATTACCGTCGTCGGAAAGGATGCCGTCGGCATTATCGCGAAGGTCTGCACGTATCTTGCCGATAACCAGGTCAATGTCGAGGACATCTCGCAGACGATCGTGCAGGGCTACTTCAATATGATGATGATCGTCGATACCGGCAGATCGACAAAACCGTATGCCGGGATGGTAACCGAACTCGACGACCTCGGCGAGGAGATCGGTGTTAAGATCCGGTGCCAGCGGGAAGACATCTTCACGAAGATGCACCGCATCTGAGGGGTTCCATGATCAATATTCTCGAGGTGAACGAGACCAACAAGATGATCGAGCAGGAGAAGCTCGATGTCCGGACCATCACGCTCGGCATCAGCCTTCTCGACTGCTGCGACTCCGATCTCGACGCCTTCAACCGGAACATCTACGACAAGATCACCCGACTGGGCAAAGACCTCGTCTCGACCGGGAGGGAGATCGAGCTCGAGTACGGGATCCCGATCGTGAACAAGAGAATATCCGTAACCCCCATCGCACTCGTCGCCGGGCGGGCCTGCAGGTCCGAGGAGGATTTCGTAGAGGTTGCAAAGACGCTGGATAAAGCCGCACGGGACACGGGGGTCAACTTCCTCGGGGGCTACTCGGCCATCGTCTCGAAAGGCACGACCCCGACCGACGAAGCCCTCATTCGCTCAATCCCGGCGGCTCTCGCCGCGACCGGGAGGGTCTGCAGTTCGGTGAACATCGGCTCGACGAAGACCGGGATCAACATGGACGCCGTGAAACTGATGGGGGAGATCGTGCGGGAGACCGCCGAGGCGACGAAGGAGAACAACTCCCTCGGCTGCGCGAAACTCGTCGTCTTCTGTAACGCCCCCGACGACAACCCGTTCATGGCCGGGGCGTTTCACGGCGTCTCCGAGGCCGATGCGGTCATCAACGTGGGCGTGAGCGGCCCGGGGGTCATCAAGCACGCGCTCGAGGATGTCCGGGGCAAGAACTTCGAGGTTCTCTGCGAGACGGTCAAGCGGACGGCCTTCAAGGTGACCCGCGCCGGGCAGCTCGTCGCCCAGGAGGCGTCGGAGAGGCTCGGGATCCCGTTCGGGATCGTGGATCTCTCTCTTGCCCCCACGCCCTCCGTCGGGGACAGCGTCGCCGGGATCCTCGAGGAGATGGGGCTCGAGTCGGTCGGTGCGCCGGGGACGACGGCCGCCCTCGCCCTCTTAAACGACCAGGTGAAGAAGGGAGGGATCATGGCGAGCTCCTTTGTCGGCGGGCTTTCGGGCGCGTTCATCCCCGTCAGCGAGGACCAGGGGATGATCGATGCGGTGAACCGCGGTGCCCTCACGATCGAGAAACTCGAGGCGATGACCTGCGTATGCTCGGTCGGCCTCGATATGATCGCGATCCCGGGCGACACACCCGCCTCGACGATATCCGGCATCATCGCGGACGAAGCCGCGATCGGGATGATCAACAACAAGACGACCGCTGTCCGGCTGATCCCGGTGATAGGAAAGGATCTCGGCGACACCGTCGAGTTCGGCGGGCTGCTGGGGCATGCACCGGTCCAGAGGGTGAACGGGTTCGGCTGCGCCGACTTCATCAACCGCGGCGGACGGATTCCCGCACCGATTCACAGTTTCAAGAACTGAGTGCCGGGATACCCCCTCACCCGGTCTCGAAACTCGTGACGCCGTAGCACTCATCAAGCGGGAGGTCGGGGATCTCCTTCGTGTACATCCGTGCCGTGCCGAAGACCGGAACCATCCCGTGCCGCTCTGCGAGAAGAATACCGGCGCGGTTCGGCTCCGGCACGTCGAGGAAGAGCGGCTGACCGGGGACCGCCGCCGCAAGGCCGCAGTAGATCCGTTCGGCGATCTCGGGCGTATCTGCAAAGAGCGGACCAATCTTCGCGCCCCTGCGGCACGGCCGCACCTGTCCGTAGCCGCGGACCTCCCCGACCTCGAGGACCCCCAGCGCCGTCGCGCCCGGCTGCGCCAGCCAGTGGCGGAGGAACGCCGGCCGCTCTGCCGGGAAGTGTCGGGCGTCGTAGCGGACGAGGGCGTCGAAGGGAACGTCCGCGGCGTCCGTGAGGCCCGGAGGACGGGAACCCCCTCCGAGACCCTCGTACCTGATGTTCCGGTGCGAGAAGAGGAAGCCGTGGGCCCTGTAGCGGGCCTGCATCTCGAAGACCCCGTCGATCCCGAAGTTGTAGGGCCCGGCGAGCCGGTCGATGTGCTCCATGATCGCAAGGCCGATCCCCTGCCCGCGGTATTCTGGTTCCAGCATGTAAAACCCGCCGAAGGCGAACTCGTCCGAATAGACCACGATCGAGAACGAGCCGATCAGGCGGCCGTCGAGAAGCACCGCGAAGAACGCCTGCGGGTCGATCGCGAAGTAGCATTCTCCGTCGGAGAGGCCGGGGTTCCAGCCCTCCCGTTCCGCCCAGTCGACCGCGACCCCGACCTCGGTCTTCGTCATCGGGCGAATCGCAATCTCACCTGATGCTGCCATACGATACTATGCGTACAACGTAGCGATGAAGGTTCGGAACCGTTCGTGCTCCGGCCGCACCGCGATATCCCCCTCACCGGGCTCCGCCCGTCGTGAGCGATTCACAGCAAACCTTTTCTTCGAAGGAGTCGTGCCGGGAAGACGGAAAGAGGAGATCCGATATGCCGAAAATAGATGTGACCGTACAGTATCCCGTCGTCATCACCCCGAATCTCGAGGATTGCAGGGACTTTTACGTCGAACACTTCGGTTTCGACGTCGTCTTCGATGCCGACTGGTACGTGCAGTTGAGGCACGCAAACGGTATCGAACTCGGGTTCATGAAACCCGGGCTCTCCAGCCAGCCCGGGTTTCTCCACGACGCGTACGACGGAAAGGGCATCATCGTCACCTACGATGTGGCGGACGCCGGAAGAGAGTACGAGAAGGCGCAAAAGATTGAGGGCGTAAAGATCGTATATCCCTACATCGAGGAAGAGTGGGGCCAGAAACACTTCATCCTCGAAGATCCGGCCGGCGTGTTCGTCGATATCGTCGAGCAGGCCTCGTAAGGGTGCCGCCTTCAGGCCCCGGAGAGCGCCGCCGCAAGGTCCCGGCCGCACCGGTATGCCTGCTCCAGAACCTCCTTCTTCGTCCCGACGATCCCCGGCTCGAAACAGTTGAGGACCGGGAGTTCGGCAACCACCTCGTAGCCGAGCGGCCGGAGCGGCAGGGAGAGCGCTTCGAGTGCAACACCGAGGTCGGCGGGGTCCGCCTGCTCGCCCACCGCAAAGACCATGGCCTTGCGCTTCCGGCCCGCAAGACGACTGGAGTAGCCCCGGGGACGCTCGTCGGTGAAGTCGTAGAAGGCGTAGAGCCGATCGATGAACGCCTTCATCTGGCTGGTGACGTTGTAGTGGTAGACGGGCGAACCGAGAACGAGCGCATCCGCTTCCACGATGCGGGGGTACAGCATCGTCATGCCGTCGTTGAAGCGGGTGCAGGTCTTATCAAGCCTGCACCGCTCGCAACCGACGCAGCCGGCGATGGTATATTCGGAAAGACTGGCGGCGCTCACCTCGCCGCCTGCGTCGGAGACCCCGCGGAGAACCTCCGCCAGGAGGCGGGCGGTGTTCCCCCTCGCCCTCGGGCTCCCGCTGATGCCGAGCACCTTCATGATCGGAGTTCTCGCTGAACAGAGGAATAAGGGTTCCGGGGGTGCGGCGAGGGACCGGCCCGCTCACACCTCGACATCCCGGATATGCCGCTCGCCGGACTCCTCCCACGGGGGGACGGTGACGAGCACCTGCCGAAGACGGCCCCGGAAATAGATGCTGTTTCCCGGCGGCACGACGACGACGTCTCCCGGCCGGACCCGGTGCTCGACGCCGTCGATGACGTAGATCCCCTCCCCCTCGACGATGTAATAGATGAACGCGCTCTTCTCGTGGCAGAACTCTTCCGCATGCCCCGATTCCGTCTCCTGGTAGACGACCCCGGCCGGGGCGCCCTCTGCCGTATAGACCCGCATTCTAACACCGCGCTTCTCGAGATTAACCCCCTCCTCGCGCCTGATGACCGCCGGTTTCATGAGAGAAGAGTCGCGCCGCGGGGCTATGAAGGTGGTGTACGCCCTTCCTCCACCGGAACCCAAGGGTTGATATCCATCCCGCCGTATCGTGATGTCCCATGACCCGGGAATACCCCCGGCCCCGCCTCGTCGTCAGCCGCTGCATCGAGTTCGACCCGTGCCGCTACGACGGCTCGAAGATACCCTCCCCCACGGTGGCACGCCTGAGGAAGCATGCCGACTGTATCCCGGTCTGCCCGGAGGTCGAGATCGGGCTCGGCATCCCCCGCTCAACCGTCAGGATCGTCCGGATAGGGGGTTCCGATCGCCTCGTGCAGCCGGCTACCGGGCGGGACGTTACGGAGGAGATGTCCGCTTTCGCAGCCCGGTTCCTCGATTCCCTGCCCCCTGTCGACGGTTTTATCCTCAAAGGCGGCTCACCCACCTCGGGGACCCGGAACGTCCGGGTGTATCCGTCAATGGAAAAGTCCGCGGCGATCGCGAAGTCCGCAGGATTCTTCGCCCGCGAGGTGCTGAAGCGATACCCGGATCTCCCCGTAGAAGACGAACTGCGCCTGAACAATGCACGGATCCGCGACCACTTCCTCTCCGCGGTCTTTACCCTGGCGGCGTTCCGGGGTGTTGAAGCAACTCAGGATCGGGAAGCCCTCGTGCGGTTCCATGCAGACAACAAGCTCCTCCTGCTCGCCTCGAGCCAGAAGATGCTACGGGAGGCAGGAAGGCTCGTAGCAAACCGGGCAGAGGTCAGACCGGGAGAACTCTTCCTCCGGTATCGCCGGATGCTCTCTGCGGCGCTCGCACGGCCTCCCCGGTATACCGGCAACGTCAACGTTCTCCAGCACACCCTGGGCTATTTCCGCGACCGCATCTCAGACGAGGAGAAAGCGCATTACATCAGGCTGATCGACCGTTACAGGGAAGGCCACGCGACGCTGGGCGAACCCCGCGGCCTGCTCCGTTCATGGGTTATCCGGTTCCGGGAGCCGTACCTGATGAACCAATCGTTCTTCGCTCCATACCCCGCCGAACTCGTAGACCTGCCAGGCGATGTGACCGATCGCGGACGGGACGTCTGGAATGGCAGAGGGGAGACGTCATCGTAATTGCGGCCCTGCTCCCGGCAGACCGGCCGCCCAACACAACCGTGATCACCGCGATTACGATCCCGATGAACGATGACCCGAACCCGTACAGCAGGTTCGAGAAGAAATCCCTATCAAGGGTCCCTATGTAGCCGATCCTGAAGCCCGTCCGGTTCCCGGCGCTGCCCGCGAGCGAGCGCTTATAATGTTCCGGGCGAGAGGAACCTGTATGCACCGGATCATCGACTGGAACGAGCTCTGGAAGGCGCTTCACGCCGGTTCGTCCGAACGCGCCGAGAAAGACCGCGATCCCGCCGCCCACTGGGACAAACGCGCCGCCGCCTACCGGCGGATCACCCAGGACGAGAAGAAGGCGACCGAGCACGAACTCGCGATCCTGGACATCCGGCCGGAGGACACCGTGCTCGATATGGGTGCCGGGACGGGGAGGCTGGCCGTGCCGATTGCCCGAACCGCCGCCCACGTGACGGCCCTCGATCCCTCGGAAGGCATGCTCTCCGTCCTCCGGGAGCGGATGGCAGCGGAGGAGCTCACGAACTACTCCACGGTCACGATGCGGTGGGAGGATACCGTGATCGGCAGGGACGTCGAACCGCACGACGTCGTCGTCGCGGCGTTCTCGCTCGGGTTCTACGACCTCGCCGCCGCCCTCGAAAAACTTGATGCCGCGGCTCTCCGGGCGGTCTACCTCTTCTGGCACGCCGGCGAGTGGCGGAACCCCGATGAAATGGCGCTTTATCGGGCGGTCTTTGGGGAGGCGGCGACCGTCCAGAAGGGCTACCCGGACTACATCTACCCCGTCAACATCCTCCACGACGCCGGGATCTACCCGAACGTCACGATATACCGTGCCGTCTGGGACGCGGTCTACGACTCCCCCGAAGAGGCCGTCCGGACCTGGGCGGCGATGCACAACCCCGGGATGGAGGAACTCGCCCCCGTCAGGGATTACTTCGCACGCGCGCTCCGCAAAAACGAGTCCGGGAAGTACGTCGAGACGACGGTGCGGCCGACCGCGGCGGTCTGGTGGGAGAAGACGGACGGTTAATCGATACGCCGCAGCCGCACGGCGGGATGCAGAGATCCGTGCCGGAGAAGCGCCGTCTCCGGAAAAACAATATCCCTATTGTGATTATAGAGTTGTCTATATCCGACGTCGAGAACCAATATACCCCATCATATTCTCGTTCATACCATGGCAGGAAAGAGTCTGTCTGGTGCAACCACGGTTGCCGTCGCCGGCATCCTCGTGGTATTTCTCATGGCGGCCGGGTGTGTCGGCGGCCAGTCGTCCGGTTCTCCGACGTCGGAGCAGATCACGGTAACGGGCTCGACGACGGTGCTGCCCATCGCCGAAAAAGCGAGGGAAGCATTCGAAGAAGAATACACCTCTGCCGAGATCATGGTGAGCGGGGGAGGCTCGAGCGTCGGGATCAAAGCCGTCGGCGAGGGTACCGCGGATATCGGCATGACCTCGCGCGACCTCAAACCTGCGGAGATCGCAGGCTACCCCGGTATCGTCAGGCACCACGTCGCCGATGATGCGATCCTCCTCATCGTCAACCCGGGAAACAGCGTCGAGAGCCTCACGCTTGATGAGGTGCGGGGCATCTACAACGGCACCTACACGAACTGGAACCAGGTTGGCGGGTCCGACCAGCAGATCGTCGTTGTGGGAAGAGACAGTGCTTCGGGGACGCGGGAGTTCTTCTCGGAATACGTGCTGAAGAACGAGGACTTCGTCAAAACACAGGAGGAGTTCAACTCGAACGGCGGAATCCAGCAGAAGGTATCGCGGACTCCCGGCGCGATCGGCTACGTCGGCCTCGGCTACACCGAAGGCGTGAAAGTGCTCTCGCTGGACGTCGACGGAACCCCCGTCGAGCCCACGCTCGAGAAGATCAAGAGCAAACACTACCCGATCAGCCGGCCGCTCTTCATGCTGACGAACGGAGAGCCGGACGGTCTCGCACGGCAGTATCTCGACTTCATCATGAGCGCGGAAGGGCAGGAGATCGTGGCGAGCGTCGATTACATCCCGGTGCAGGAGTGACCCCGCCTCTCTTTTGAGCGCCCGGAGCGACCATGAAGAAAGAACAGGCTGCACCGGTTCCGTTCCAGGGCTTCGGGCGGCTCCGGCAACCCGAAGCCGGGATCGATCCCTCCTCAATCGGGGCAACGAGGCAGATCGTCGACAGAATCGTCGGCAAACTCCTCTTCCTCGTCGCGCTCTTCGCGATCGTCACCGTCTTCTTCATCATCGTCTTCCTGCTCCGCGACGGATACCAGATCGTTCTCGAGACCGGCGTATGGGACTTCCTGACCGGCCCGGACTGGAACCCGGCGGGGCACGATCCGGCTTACGGCGTATTCCCGCTCATCGTCGGGACCGTCCTGGTGACGGCGCTCGCGATGGTCATCGCCGGCCCCCTCAGCATCTGTACGGCCATCTACATCGCGGAGATCGCCGGCCCCCGGACAAGGGAAGTGATCAAGCCGGCCGTCGAACTCCTGGCCGGCATCCCCTCCGTCGTCTACGGGTTCTTCGGCCTGATCCTCCTGACCGACTGGATCCGCATCGCCTTCGACCAGCCGTCGGGATCGAGCTGGCTTGCGGGCTCGATCCTCCTCGCGATCATGGCCATCCCGACGATCACGAGCGTCGCCGAGGACGCCGTCAGTTCGGTCCCCCGGGAGTTCAGAGAAGGCAGCCTTGCTCTCGGGGCAACGCACTGGCAGACGATCCGGAGGGTCGTCGTGCCCGGCGCGCTCTCCGGCATCAGCGCAGCGATCATACTCGGGATGGGGCGTGCCATCGGCGAGACGATGGCGGTGCTCATGATCACGGGGAACGCCGCCGTCATCCCGGACCCAATCTACGACGTCTTCTCCCCCGTACGGACGCTGACCGGGACGCTGGGCATCGAAATGGGCGAGGTCGCGTTCGGAAGCACGCATTACCATGCGCTCTTCGGCGTCGCGGCGGTCCTGCTCTTCATCACGCTCGCGATCAACAGCGCGGCACGGGTCATCATCACCCGGATACAGGGAACGCAGGGTACGGCACGACCCACGCCGTCCGGGCGGGTGAAGACCGCAACCCGGGGCTCCGTGCCGTACCGGGCGCTTACCGCGGCGGCCTCACGCATAACCCACGCCGCATCGGCGCCGTTCGGAAGGCTTCTCCCCCCGAGGGCCTCGCAGCGATGCGCGTTCCTCCTGATATCGCTCTCGGTCGCAATCGTGATCGCGGCTCTCGGGGTGATCCTCTTCGAGATCGTCGTCAACGGGGCCGGAGCGATCTCCTGGGAGTTCCTGACCGGGTCCCCAAGAGATCTCGGGAGAGCGGGAGGAATATTCCCCGCGATCGTCGGGACGTTCTACCTCGTGGGAGGAGCCCTCGCCGTCGCCCTTCCGCTCGGGATCGCGACGGCCGTCTATCTCATCGAGTACACGGCCGAGACCCCGCTGACGCGGAGCATCCGGGCCGCAGTGGACCTGCTGAACGGGACGCCGTCCATCGTCTTCGGGCTCTTCGGGTTCGCGTTCCTGGTGCTCTTCATGGGCTTCGGGGTCTCGCTGATCGCCGGACAGATCACCCTCGGGCTGATGATCCTCCCGACGATCATACGGACGACCGAAGAGGCGCTCCGGTCGATCCCCGGCTCCCTCCGGGAGGGAAGTTACGCTCTCGGCGCCACAAAGTGGCAGACGATCTCGCGGGTGGTTCTCCCCCCGGCACTCCCCGGGATCCTCACCGGAGCGATCCTCTCCATCGGGCGCGCCGCAGGCGAGACGGCACCCATCATGTTCACGGCAGCGATCTTCAGCAGCAGATTCCTGCCGTCTTCGCTCACGGAACCGGTGATGGCGCTCCCGTACCACCTCTTCGTCCTCACCACGACCATTCCGGGGGCGGCCACGCAGAGTTACGGGACCGCGTTCGTGCTCCTGCTGCTGGTCCTCACGATCTATCTCGCCGCGATCCTCGTTCGGCGCCGATACCATCGGGAAACAGTGATGTAAATGACCGGATCCACAATCCTTGAGACAACAAACCTCAACCTCTGGTACGGGCAGAAGCATGCCCTCATCGACATCTCGATCAGGATCCCGAAGAACAGGGTCACGGCGCTGATCGGGCCGTCGGGATGCGGGAAATCGACCCTGCTCCGGTGCTTCAACCGGATGAACGACCTCATCGACTCGTCCAGCGTGACCGGAGAGATCCGCTTCAACGGGAACGATATCCACGATCCTCGTGCGGACGTATACGCGATCCGTGAGAAGATCGGCATGGTCTTCCAGAAGCCGAACCCCTTCCCAAAGAGCATCTACGAGAACGTCGCTTACGGCCCCCGCATTCACGGGATGCGGGAGAAGGGTACGCTCGACCGCATCGTCGAGGAGAGCCTGAAGGGGGCCGCGCTCTGGGACGAAGTAAAGGACAGGCTCCACGAACCCGCCCTCTCCCTCTCGGGCGGGCAGCAGCAGAGGCTCTGCATCGCACGGTGCCTTGCGGTCGAACCCGAGGCGATCCTGATGGACGAACCCTGTTCCGCACTCGACCCCATCGCCACGGCGAAGATCGAGGACCTCATCATCCAGATCGCCCGGGAGCACACCGTCGTCATCGTCACGCACAACATGCAGCAGGCCGCACGGGCCAGCGACTACACCGGGTTCATGTACCTGGGAAGACTGGTGGAGTTCGATAAAACCACGAAGATCTTCGAAGATCCCGGTGAAGAACTGACGGAGAACTACATCACCGGACGGTTCGGGTAGGGAGACCATGGTAGAGAAATTTCATACGGAACTTGCATCCTTAAAAGAGGACGTCCTGGAGATGGGCTATCTTGCGCGGGACATGCTGAATCGGTCGCTCACGGCGCTGGAGACCCAGGATGTGGCGCTGGCCGGATCGATCGACCGGGATAAGAAGAGGATCGCAGACCAGGATCACGAGATCGAACAGAAGTGCCTGAGACTCATCGCCCTCAACCAGCCGATGGCAAAAGACCTGCGGACGATTGCAGCCTCGATGAAAATGATCACGAGTCTGTACCGCATCGGGCGATACGGGAAAGACATCGCCATCGTTGTACCCGATCTCGCCGGGGCGCCGCATGTGGGAAACCTTGTCGGCATCCCCCACATGGGAGAGGTCGTCGGCGGGATGATCACGGACACCCTGGTCGCCTTCGAACGCGAAGACCTCACCGCGATAGACGATATCGTGGAGAGGGAGGTGGCTGTCGACGCACTCAGGTACTCCGTATTCCGCGGATGCCTCGCCTGCATGATGGAAGACCCGAAGAACATCACGCAGTGCACGAACTACGTCATGATCGCCCGGTACCTCGAACGGTGCGGAGACCACGCGTGCAAGATCGCGGAGAAGGTGCACTACATGGTGACGGGGGAGCGGATCGAGATCCGGTGACCCGGCAGCCGCCCGTCACCGCCCGGCATCTTTGCCGGCGAAACGGACGTAGACCACTTCGTCGAAGGCGGCGCCGTTCTTTGTTATGGCCATCCGGTGAACCGCCTCGCGGGTAAAGCCGCATTTCTCGAGGACGTGCATCGAGGCGGGGTTGTTCGAGAAGACGCCCGCCTCGAGCCGGACGATATCGAACCGCTCGAAGGCAACCGGGACGAGCGAGCGCACTGCGTCGGTGACGATGCCCCGGCCCCAGAACGGCTCCGAGAGCCAGTAGCCGATCTCGGCCGTCCTGTGTTTGACGTCATCGAGCGGCTGAACCCCGATACCGCCCACGGCCTCGCCGCAGACCTCGATCGCGAGGTAGAGGTGCGACGTCGTATCCATGGCCGTCTCGATGAACCGGCGGGCGTCCGCAGGCGTATAGGGGTAAGGGAACCTGTCGCGCATCGTTGCCGCGATCCGGGGGTTGTTCGCGTGCCGTGCCAGGGCTCCGGCATCGTCGGGCGTCCAGGTGCGGAGCACGGAACCGGGTGTGACGATCTGCATGCTTCAGGTATACCGGTCGGCGCCGGGGTAATTAATGGTAGCCGGGCACGACTCGTCTGCTATATATGCCCGCAAGCAGATCTTCACAGAGATGCAGAACCAGCAGCCCGTCAACCTCAAGGGCATCGCGTGGGCGGCGATGCAGCAGTACGGTTTTATCCCCGGATTCCCGCCGCCCGTCCTCCGCGAGGTCGAGGGGCTCGACGCAAAGGTCTTTCCGGAGACACTTGACGACCCCCACGACCTCCGCTCGCTCCTCTGGTCGTCGATCGACAACCACGACTCAGAAGATCTCGACCAGATCGAGGTCTGCGAAGAAGGGCCGGACGGCGCGATCCTTGTCCGGGTCGCTATCGCCGACGTCGATGTCTACGTCCCGAAAGACTCGGAGACCGACCGGCGCGCCGCCCACAACGGAACTTCGGTCTACACCGGCGTTACGACCTTCCCGATGCTCCCCGACCGCCTCTCGGCGGGCATCACCTCGCTCCTGCCCGGCCGCGACCGGATGGCGATCGTCATCGAGTACACCGTTCTTCCGGACGGGAGCACGGTACCCGGCGACGTCTACCGGGCAATTGTTGCGAACCGGGCAAAACTCGTCTACGAGGAGGTCGGCGCCTGGCTGGAGGGGACCGGGCCCATCCCGGAGACGGTCGCGGAGACGCCGGGCCTCGAGGAGCAGGTCCTCCTCCAGGACAAGGCTGCCGTGCGGATGAGGGAGCGCCGGACGGAGAGAGGTGCGCTCGCCCTCGAGACGATCGAGGCCGAACCGCTCGTTGAGGAGAACCGGGTCCTGGGCCTCGTCGTCCAGGAGCAGAACCGCGCGCGGTGCCTGATCGAGGAGTTCATGGTTGCGGCGAACGGAACCCTGACGGCGTTCCTGAACACCGCCGATCTCCCCATGATCCACCGGGTCGTCCGCACCCCGAAGAACTGGGACGGGATCGTTGCCGAGGCGGCGGAGCGCGGCGAGACGCTGCCCGCCGGGCCGGACGCCGAAGCGCTCACCCGGTTCCTCATCCGGCAGAAGGCGGCCGATCCCGACCGCTTCCCCGACCTCTCGCTGACGGTGGTGAAACTGATGGGGGCAGGTGAATACGTGGCCTTCCGGCAGGGCGACGAGCCTATCGGCCACTTCGCCCTCGCCGTCACCGACTACACCCACGGCACCGCCCCGAACCGGCGCTACGTCGACCTCATCATCCAGCGGCTGGTGAAATTCGTCGTCGACGGCGGGCGCGACCCGCCCTACACGCCGGCCGAGCTCGATGAACTCGCCGCCCGGCTCACCGACCGGGAGAAGGCGTCCCAGAAGGTCGAACGCTACGTCCGGAAGGCTGCGGCCGCCGTCCTCCTCCGGGAGAGGATCGGCGAGGCGTTCGATGCGTTCGTCACCGGCGCCTCGGAAAAGGGGACCTACGTTCGGCTGATCGACCCGCCGGCCGAAGGAAGGGTCGTCCTGGGCGAGGAGGGGCTCAGGGTCGGCCAGAGGGTGCGTGTCCGCCTGATGGCGGCGGACCCCTACAAAGGCTTCATCGACTTCGGGCGCACCCGGTGAGGGATGGCCGGAGCCGGGCGATGGATATCTACGAGGACGCACCGTCTTCAGCTCGTTGAAACCCGGAAATCCTCCTGGCTCATAGTGAAGATGCAAAGACCGTTAAGATCTTAAAAAAGAAAGGCAGCCTTTCGTTCATCCCGGGCTTTTCAGCCGCGAGAGTTCCCGCTCTGCCGCCTTCACCCCCGGGGTGAATCCTCAGAGAAGCCCCAGGATACCGATGACGATCGCGATGACACCGATGATCGTCTGGAAGCCGCCCAGCCACGTGCCGAACTTCTCGAGATACTTACCGAGACCCGGGATCACGTGGAACGCACCGGTCAGGAGGATGACCCCTACCAGGAAGGCAACTATACCCTGCAGTGAGAAGATCCCCAGCAGTCCGAGGACCATCATGACGATCCCTATGATGACCTGGAAACCGCCCAGGAATTTGCCTGCCTTCTCAAGGAAGCCACCGAGAACGGGCAGGACCCCTATAATCCCTGCACACAATACCAGTCCACCGATTATGTTCATTATCGCGGTTATTGCCACAATTTCACCTCCAACCCATCACGTTACAAAGTGGGGTTATAAATAATCCTCTGATACAGCAAGTTAATTTACGTAACGCCCGGTATTAATTTAACAAAATATATTGACCCGCCGGACAGGAGCTGCCTGCTTAACGCTTGAAAGGCGTCACTTACATGACAACTCATCCTCTTCGCACCGGGAGCATCCAGGAACATTTTCAGCCCCGGTCCGGCATCCTGCAATACAGCCTGGATATCCCGGTGACAGGCAGTCCCGTACCGGGAACGCTTCGGCGATCTCTTTCCGGGGAGCAGGGAACACCGCATCCTCTGCCGGGCGGAGGGAAGCCCTAAAACCACGGGGACGATGTCCATAGAGAGCCCCACAAAACCGGGAAGGCTCCCGACGTAAATCTGCAAAAATAGAAGAGATCTATTGGACCCGGTCCAGGTGGATGTCCACCTGCGGGAAGGCTATCTCGATTCCGGCCTCCTTGAACGCCCCGACGATGTCACGGGTCAGATCCCACTGCACGTCCCACATATCGGACGTCTTCGCCCACGCGCGCAGGGAGAGGTTCACCGAAGAGTCGGCAAGTTCGGTGACGAGAACCGTAGGTTCCGGCGATGGGAGCACCCGTTCGTGGGCCGCCATCAGGTCGGTGGCGACCCGGATCGCTGTATTCAGGTCGCTGTCGTAAGCGACCCTGACCTTGACCTCGGCACGACGGGTATCCATGCGGGTGGAGTTGATCACCGGGCTCCCCCAGACCAGAGAGTTCGGGATGGTGATGTAGGTGTTGTCGAACTTCAGCAGCTCGGTCGCCATGATGCCGACCGAGGTGACCGTCCCGGATATGCCGTTGACCTCGACGAACTCACCCTTGTCGATGGGGCGGAACGCCGCCAGCCAGACCCCGGCGGCGAGGTTGGTGACGGTATCCTGGAGGCCGAAACCGAGGATGAGCCCGATCACCGCCGAGAGCCCGAGCACCATGGAGGAGACGTCGAACCCGAGCGTCGCGAGGACAATGAGGGCGAGGATCACGTAGAGCAGGACCGAGAAGAACCGGACCAGGAATTCGATGACCAGGGCGGGCAGTTTTGACGCCCGGGAGAGCATCTTTGTGAAGACAGACGTAAGCACCTTCACCACGATCCACCCGATGATCGCGACAAGCACGGCGAGAACAACGCTTTCAAGCGTGATGTCGGAGAGCGGAACGGGGAAGCTGAGGATTTCTGCGATCTCCATGCATTAAGGTAGCACGGGCGGTCAGATATACTGAACCCCCGGATTGAGGAGAGAGGGGGGGTAGGGTTGACCCCCGCCTCGCAAAAGAGGTGAACCGGGCATACGCCTGCCGTGAAGACACCGCCCTTCACATGAGCGGGCAGGCCCGGTGCCGCCGCGCGGGACAGCCGGATTCAGTAGCCGAGCCGCTCCCGGATCAGGACCAGGGTTATCCTCCCGTCGGTGTCTTCGTGGTCGAGGATGACGTGTTTGCCGATGTAACTCCCGATATTGTAGGCATGCTGCGCACGCTGGTTCTCGAGAGGCAGGGCGTACTCCCGGCACCGCCGGAGCGCATCGTCGAGGGTCGGCACGATCTTGTTCGTCCCGGAGACGAGGATGAGGTGGGCCGCCGCGTGAGGCCATGCTCCCATCCGGCTCCCGGTCTTGTCGCACCCGACGATCTCGCCCGACTCGGCGATCGCCTGCACCCCGGAGAGGAAGTAGTCCGCGGCGACGCTTTTCCGGCGGAGCGCGTGCCGCTTCTCGGTGTCGTTCTCGCCGGTGATGGCCGCGTGGTAGTCCCGCCATCCCTTCGGGTTCTCTTTGAGCACCCGGTCAAACCCCATCTCGACCAGGGTCGTCGAGTAGCCGTTCATGACCTCGGCTCCTTCGGGCAGCAGGTCGACGAGGGTCCGGAGGCCATCTTCCGCCGTATCGACGAGGAACACTTTGAAGTTCCGGGCCTCCATCGCCTCGACCGTCTTCTTGAGCGTCGTTTCGTCCGGCTTCCGGCTCCACCGCTCCGCATCGACTCCGGCATCGGCCGTCAGGTTGGTCGCACTGTACTCCGTGGCTTTCGCCATCTGCTGGGTAATATTCGCCATCAGATCACCTCACGGTCGGGGGATGCGATCCCACATATACCTCTCGATGAGCGGGATCGTACCGGTTTCACGGCGAGGAAGGTTCCGGCGTGTTTTTTTGGTATTCCACCCCACAGGAAATTATGAAAAGATGCTACCTCGTCGGCATGGCTCTCCTTCTGGTGCTTGCGGCCGGATGCAGCGGCCCTGCCGAACAGAAGGCCGTGGAGGAGAATACGACCACGGGAGACCTTGCGGACTTCGTCCGGGAGGCCGCCGCCTACGCGGCGACCGCCGGAGAAGACGCGGCCCTCGCTGAATTCAACAACGAGGCGGGCAGGTTCTCGCAGGGAGCCCTCTACGTATACGCTTACGATTACAACGGGACGCTCCTTGCCCACCCCTACGAGAAGGAGGCGGTCGGTTCCGACCGCGGGAACTGGACCGATGTCCGGGGGCTGCCGGCGATCCGCATCGGCGCGGATACGGCGGCGAACGGCGGCGGGTACATCGCCTACCTCTACCCGGCACCCGAGAACGGGTCGATCGACGAGTCGGCGGTGGAAACCTATGTCCCGAAGGTCGGCTACGTCGCTCCTGCCGGTGAAACGTGGTGGGTGGCTTCAGGCGTCTACCTCTCCGACGCGGCCGGACCCGGAACCGAGCCGTATCCGGGGCCCGTCTCCGCGATGGTCGACCTCGTCGAGCGCGGGGCCACCTACGGCCGTGAACTGGGGGCGGAAGCGGCGTTCGCCGAGATCTCGAACGCCTCCGGGATATTTGTCGATCCGGAGGGGCACTACCTCTACGCCTACGACTACAACGGGACGCTCCTCGCCCACCCCCACCTGCAGGACGCGATCGGCACGAGCCTGATCGAGCGGCAGGATCCGTTCGGGATGGAGAACATCCGGGCGCTCAGGGATACCGCAGAGTCGGGAGGAGGGTTCATCGTCTTTATCTGGCCGAACCCCGAGCAGGAGAACCGCGACGAACTCAAGATCGGCTACGTCCTCCCGGTCGACGATACCTGGTGGGTCGGCTCCGGGGTCTACTTGAGCGAGATCACGGGAGAGACCGCATCGCTCCCCTCCCCGACACCCTGAAAAATCAGGGGGCCTGACCTGCCCCCACTTCCTCGCTGTCCCAGACCAGGGGGCTCTTCATCTCGGTCATGATCACCCTCGACCCCGCGGGAACCCGGATCGCGTCGCCGATATCCTCCGGGGCCCCCGCCCAGACGACCTGGTGTTTGACGTCCCCGTCGGGCATCAACACGACGACGCTGTAGGTGCTCATACCCTCCTCGGGGACGCCCTCCCCCTCGCCCGGCGTTACCCGGTAGCAGGTGAACGTGACCGGTCCCGACTCCTCTCCCATGCTCTCTTCTGCTCCGCTTTTCATGACACATACCTCCATCACCCGGGTGAGCGCCGGGCTCTCGGGGTTTCGAACGCCCCCCCGGACTGCGGGAGGCCGCGCCCTCCGCCCACCGGAAAACCCGCCTCTCTCCCGGGAGCCACCTCCTCTGGTACCCTCCTGATAATAAGCTTGCCCCGTGCCGCAGCCGTTGCATGCGGGTGATGGGCGGTGTGACGGGGACCGACAGGTGCCGGCGGGGGTCGAAAAAAAGTATTCCCTGGTTCTTACGCTACGTGGAGGAACTCTTCAACCAGTTCCCGGATCGCGTCGTTGTTGCCGTAAAGCCTCTCGCTCAGCCCCCGGTCGTCGAACGCCTTCAGGGTGGCGATCCGACTGTCGATCATGCCTGCCGGGAAGATCCCGTTCTCCTCGAAGATCGCCCGCTTCGCCTCGAGCGCTTCGGCGGACTCGACGCAGGAGGCGGGAAGCTGGCGGAACTCAGCGAGCCGCTCCTTGAACTCGGGACGGAATATATTCCCGCTGACGTAGAGGTTTTCGGCCGCCTCGAGCGCGCCGGGCATCCCGGTTCCGCGCAGCGCCGCCACGATGAGGGCGGAGACGATCAGGTAGGGATCGGCCGAACCGTCGGCGACCCGGTACTCGAACGTCTGCTTCGATGGGCGGTTCGGGGTAAGACCGTTCTCACCGGGGTTGGCGTCATGGGTCATGCTGTCGGCGCCGATCCAGCCGAGAGGCACCCGGACGACGACCGAGCGGTTGCGGTCGCCCCAGCAGACCGTCGTCGGCGCTTCCTGGTGGGGAACGAGACGGAGGTAGGAGGTCGGGATGGTGTTCCCGAAGGCCGTCAGGGCGTCGGAGGCGTCAAGGATACCGGCGATCATCTTCCGGGCGAGCGGGCTCAGTCTGCCCTCCTCGACCAGCAGGTTCCTGCCGTCCTTCTCGACGAGCATGTGGAAGTGCAGCCCGCTTCCCGCCTTGCCGACGGTGATCTTCGGGGCGAAACTGATCTCGACGCCGTACTGGTTGCCGAGCATCCGGAGAACCCACTTCGCGACGATCAACTGCTCGACCGCCTGCTCCACCGGCATCGGCAGGAACTCGATCTCGTGCTGCTCGTAGTAGGTGTCGTCGTTATAGAAGCACCCGACCTCGGAGTGGCCGTACTTGATCCTGCCGCCGGCGCGGGCGACGAGGAGCATCGCCTCGTCCCGCAGGTCCGCGAACTTGACGAAGGGTTCGGCCGAGTGGTAGCCTTTCTGGTCGCGGCCGGGGTAGAGGTCGTCCCGCGGGCTGATGACGTAGTACTCGAGCTCGCCGAGAGCCTTGAAGGTGTATCCGGTCCGGCGGGTGAACTCCTCGTCCGCCTTGCGGAGCACGTACTCGGGCGCGCTCTCGAGAGGTTTCCCGTCGCTGTCGTAGAACGAGCAGAGGAACTCGAGCGTCGGCACCTCGGCGAACGGGCTCACGAACGCCGTGCGGTAACGGGGGATGACGTAGAGGTCGCTGCTCCCCGCCTCGATGAACGAGAAGAGGTTGCTGCCGTCGACGCGCTCGCCGTCCGAGAGGATGGTATCGAGGTGTTCCTTTGAGGATATGACGAAGTTGAGGGTCTTGAGTTTGCCGTCCTCCGCGGCGTAACGGAAGTTGACCATCTCAATCCCGTTCTCCTCGCAAAACCGTGTGATGTCCTCTTTCGTAAAATCGGCCGGATCCTTCTTGAGAAAACGTACCAGCTCATTGGGGTTCATCAGGATCTCAGAATCTTTCATATTTTTTTAACGTTGGCTTCGACCGTATAAAAAAGAGTGTTCTCCTCTCCGCATCCGGTCCGGCGAGGGCATCGTGCTCCCGGATACAGGGGGGTGTTTCTCCGGATCGGAGACGAGAGTGCCCTCTTCCGGGGGTGAAAACGGCACCACGATCATCCCGCCTCCCCTGCGCGACGGATAACGGCTCCGTTCCGATCGTCAATCCGCCCCGTCCAGTCTTCCGGAGAGGTCCCACACCACCATCGGGGCCTTCGGGATGGCGGCACCGGCCTCCTCGTCCCGGAACCCGGCCACCTCCGCGAGCACCGAGAGGCCCAGTTGAGCGTTCCTCTTCGCATACCCTAACGAGACCTGGTCGACGGTGTCGTCCGGGGAATGGGCCGGGCCGTGCTCCTCGCAGTGGGTCGTCACGGCCGGGTAGCCCCGTTCCCGGAAGGATACGTGATCCGAGGTGCAGGTATGGACGTTCTCGGTCAGGGTGAAGTTCGTGGAGTAAAGGGTGTTATGGTCCGCCATGAGTGCCGCGATACCTGCCGATCGCTCGTCGTAGACGATGTCGAGGACCGAACGGTTCAGCGGATCGTAGCAGGCCGAATCGTAGTTGAGGTAGAGCACGATCGGGGTCGCCGCCCGGGCAGCGTGGTCGATGCTGCCGAGACGCCCAACCTCTTCGGCGTTCCAGAACGCGAACTGCACCGTCCGGTTAAACGAGTGCTCGCTCATCACCCGGGCGAGTTCCAGGACGATCGCGACGCCGCAGCCGTTGTCGGTAGCCCCAGGCGCGCGGGTAAGATCCGTCGACGTGCTGTCGTAGTGCGCCCCCACCACCACGACCTCGTCGGAGGCATCGGCGCTTCCCGGGAGCGTGGCAACGATATTGTTGAGTTCGCCGTCCATGGACTCCACCTCGAGCCCGGGGATGGCGGCAAGCCTCGCGGAGAGGTACGCACCCGCCTCCCGGTTCCCGTCGGTGCCGTATGCCCGGGTCGAGAAGTTCTGCAGGTCGTAGGTCGTGTCCCGGAGTTCGGACTCATCGATCTCCGCGAGCATCGCGGCGATCCCGGGGTCGTACTCCCCCCCGGGCGTGCCGGTGGCGGCTGCCGGGGCGGCTACCAGGAGAACCGCTACGCCGGCGAGCAGCAGAACATAGAGAGGCCCCCCGGGGGAGCAGGCATGCCGTCGAGTCTGTTTCCGGTGCGCTGAATTTCGTTCCATACATGATCACGCAGAAGAGACCGAAAGGGGGGGTGGAAATATATACTTTCCGCCGGGAGATGAGAGCGTTATGATCCGATAAAGGGGGGCTTTCGGACCCGGATCGGCGAATTTGCGCCCGGGGTCCCGGATAGGAAGACGCGCCATCCGGGGCCAGGTATATATCGCACGGCAACGAGATCAGTCTCTCAACCCGGCCAGGAGAAAAATCGCCACAGGAGCGGATATGCCCGACCGACCATCAGCAAGCGACGAGTCGACCCTCTTACGATGGATGCGGCTTGAGATCGGCAGGATCAACGACGACGTCGTTTCAGAGCGTAAACGCCTCTCCCGGCTCCTCGCGGAGGAACACCCGTCGTCGGTCACGAAGGGGGGGAGCCGCTACGACTTCGACCGGGACGTCCTCCTCCGCCTCGAGCAGGTTCTGCCGGGCGAGTTGCAGCGGCGGCTCCGGCTCCCGATCCTCTTCTACTTCGACTCCACGGTCCCGGACAGTTTCTTCCTCGCGGACGAGGCCGCCGTGCAGGCCCTCCAGACCCTCGGGGAGATCAGTTCCCTCAGGAGGATGCAGGGCGGGAGGCTCTGGATAGCAAAACCCCTCGTCTACGCCGTCATGAACAGGTACCCGACGGTCATGCAGATCGTGATGGGGTAGGGGATCAATCCCCCACCGAGAACAGGATGAACGTCTCCCCGGCGCCCGACAGGGTACCCGCCACCCGGTGGCCGACGATGGGATACGCGGCCGGCGAGGCGCTCGCCGGCATATCGCCCGCATAACGGGCCTCGGTGATCGGCGGGACCGCGGGAGACGGCCGATCCTGTGTTCCAACGACGATACAGGCTACTAACCCGCCGACAACCAGTATCTGAATGGCGACGGTCAATATTATGGCCACCTTCTGCTGGGAAATTCTATCACCCCGCGTGCCGGTAGCGGGAATCTTATTTATATTTTACTGATTTTATTTTTTCGAATAATATTCGTTGACCTGTATGCATCTTCGGGGTAACGGGGGACGGCACCCGGGGATCCGGCGGCCCGGGCGGTGCACGCACGACGTCACCCGGAACGGCCCGGAGACTGGCCGGAATCGCTCTTCTTCGCGACCGTTCGCCGGAACCGGTCAAGCACCGGGCGGGTGACCTCGTCCATCTGCCGGTCGAAGTAATCCACCCATTCCGCGACGAGGGCGAGTTGCTCCTGCTGCACGGAGAGCCGCTCCTCGAGGTCGTCGACGGCCTTCCGGAGCCGGTCGGCCTCCTCGACCCTCAGTTCACGCTCCCGCTCGAGTTCCTCGACCAGACGCACGATTCGGCGTTCCTGCCGGGCCAGCGTATCCCGCATCACCTGAAGCTCGATCACCACCTCGGGCGGAAGCGGGGCGGCGTCCCGGTCGAACTCTTCTGCCGGTTCTTCCGGCGCGGCCGGCTTCCTGCCGGATTTTACCTCTTCGGCGATCTCATCGGGCGAGAGCCCTCTCCCGGAGAGTTCCGCGAGTTCCCGGACGATCTTCACCGCCTTCTGCGGGAAGAGCCGGGCCCGCCCGATCGTCCGGTAGGTGAAAAGACTATCGTATGTCTGGATGAGTGCCCGGACATCCTGCTCCGAAAGCCCGGTGAGGTGCGCGATATCACCGATCTTCAGTTCCTTCTCGTGCATGCTGCCGTCCTCCGCACCCGCCCACTTCATGGGACGGGAGCCCTACGTAACTCTTTGTCGCCATCAGGTATAGGTACGTGCCGGATCACGTTTTTTTCTGCCGGCGTCCCAGTACTGGTATCATGAACCGGGGAGAGAAGGAGAGCGTCGCGGATGGAACGACCGTCGTTTTGAAGGCGGTGCGGTCCGCCCGCCTCCAGGTGCGGCCGGACGGAACCCTCCGCGTGGTCGCCCCCCCGTCGTTCGACGTCGAGGGGTTCCTGCAACGCAACGCGGCCTGGATCGAGAAGCGGCGCCGGGAACTCGACCGGCTGGCTGCCGAAGGCTGCGGACGGGAGGAGATGCTCCTCCTGCACGGGCGGTTCTGCCGCGTGGTTTCGGGCGCGCGGTTCGCGATCGACGAGGACTCGGGTACCGTCGCCTCTCCGTCCGCCCCCGCTCTCCGGAGAGGGCTCTCCCGGATGCTGAAGGAGGAAGTCCGCGACCGGCTGGAGGCCTGCCCCGACCTCACCGGCCGGTGGCAGGGGCGGATCGCGGTGAAGATGCAGAAGACGCGGTGGGGGAGCTGCTCGGCGCTCGGCAACCTCAACATCAACCTGCGCGTCGTAGCCCTCCCTGAGTCCCTGCGGGAGTACGTCGTCGTCCACGAGGCCGCCCACCTCCGCGAGCAGAACCACTCCAAACGGTTCTGGCGTCTCGTCGGCGATCGTTACCCCGATTACCGGGCGGCGGAAGCCGAACTGCGCCGCTACTGGATCATCCTCGAGCGGAACAGGGTGTGGGGGACGCTCGCGGATACACGGTGAGAGGCATCAGGAGTACTTCCGCCAGAACATGGAGAGTCTCCTCGACTCGCCCCACCGTTCGTCGAGCTGGTCGATGATCCCGTTGATCCGCTGCACCTGCTGGCGGATCTTCTCCGTCGTCTCGGTATCGTCGAGCAGTTCGGCCCGCCCCATGATCGCCTGGAGCGGGTTCCTTATATGGTCGGCGAGGAGAGCGAACTGCTCCATGTTCCGCTCGATCTGATCGTAGGCTTTCGATTTCAGGTCTTCGACCTCCCTCTGGGCAGTGACGTCTCTCGCGACGGTGACGACCCTCGCGACCTCGCCGTGCTCGAAGATCGGGATCCGTATCTCCCGCAGAATCATGGTCCGGTCGCCCGTCTGAAGAGACCGTTCCGACGTCAGCGGCCGGCCGGTCCGGATGACCCGCTCGTAGAGCTGACGCGTGGCGGGGGGGAAGAACGGCACGACGGCGAAGAGATCCTTTCCAACGACGTTTGTTTCGAGTCCGAGGTCTTCGCACCAGGCGACGAAGGCATCGTTCGCGAGAAGAAGGGTGAGGCGGGTATCGACGACGGTGACGGTGTCGGTGATGGCGTCGAGGACGATCTGGTAGAGGTCCTCCGACTCCCGGAAGATGTACTCGGACTGCTTTCGGTCGATCGCGCCCGCGATGATATGGACAGCCGCAGAGAGAAGCGCCACGTCCTCGTCCGTAAAACGGGGCCCTTCGCCGTCCGTATCGAACCCGACAAAGCCGACGACCGACCCGTTCAGCCGGAGCGGGATCATCAGGGCCGCGGTAGCGCCGTGCCGCTCCAGGAAATCGCGCTCTTCCCTCTCCGGCCGCCCGTTCCCGGACACCCCGTTCACGATCACGGTCTCGCCTTCGAGAACCTGCACGGTCCACCGGGGCGGATCGCCCTTGAAGAGGTTGCGCGACTCGCCCCGTAGCGGGGCCTGCCCCGCCCGGCACCATTCATGCGTCGTGCCAAGCAACGTCCGCAGGTCGTTGAAGAGAGCGAGATAGACCCTGGACGCCCCGCACGCGCGGCCGAGATCCTCGAGCGAGTCATCGATCGCCGGATCGATCTCTGCCGGGTCCATGAACCGGGCGGGCGTCGCCGCGACGGCCGCTTCAAGGCTGCGGCGGTGACCGGGTGCATCCTGAGCCCCGCGCCTCACATCGACCTCGATGCAGGAGAGGAGGAGCCAGACCTCGGCGGTTCCGGGGTCACGGACGGTGCTGAGCGATATTCGGGAGGGGAACGAGGAAGCATCCCTCCGCCGGGCGGCAATCGTCCCGGTCCACTGTCCGGAGGCGAGAGCACAGTCGATGCAGTCCCGCCCCCCTTCGGGGGAGAGCCAGAGGCGGGTCACCGGTTTTCCGACCACCTCTGAGAGGTCGTACTCCCACATGGCAAGCAGGGAAGGGTTGGCAAAAGCGATGCATCCCTGCCGATCGACGATACAGATCCCGGAGAGCGAGGTCTCGATCACCTGTTGCAGCATCGTAGCGGTGACATCAGGCACCGCCTTTGGGATCCCGCCGGCCTCCAGGCGGCTCATCATATTCGAATCCATACCCTGACCGTCCCGGGCGACCCATCAAAGCCGCCCCTGGCCGTCCCGGGGAGCGGCGGCACGCGACCTCCCCGGATGGCCAGGATGATTAATCCCCGGGCCCGGTATAATAAATTTTCGTTTGCGCTGCGCCGACTCCCACCTCTCAATGGGATCAGGCGCCGGTTTCAGCCCTTCGCGAATAACTCCGGTAGGTCACGAGAAGTGCGGCGCCGATCAGGAGGAAGACGGCAAGCGAGACCCAGAACCCGGCTCCCGGCGGGATGAGGTTCACGACGTAGTCGATGCCGAGGGCGATGGCAAAACTGCCGATGAAGCCGCCGATGGTGATGCAGGAGATGACCTCCGTCTTCGTCATCCCGAGCACTCTCCCGACGACGGAGCCGACGATGCTCCCCGACCCATCGAAGGGGAGAGCCACGAAAGCAACGAGACCGACGAAGTAGAGCCGCTCAAGCCACGGCCGCCGGTCGAGGAACGTCCTGCCTGCTTCCGTAAACCGGCTGACCCGGGGGCCGATGTGGGGGATGCGGAGAACCAGCGGAAAGTTCCAGGCCATAAAAAGCCCGCCGGCGAAGTCCAGGAACGCCAGGGCGAACGCGGTCAGCCACCACGGAATCCCGCAGAGGATGCAGACCGGGATGATCGTCTCCCGGCCGAGCGGCGGGACGATGTAGGCGACCATCATCCCCAAGAGCAGGAGCCACTGCTCCGCCGGAAGGAAGAACCACACGACGGCAAGGAAGAGCCCGCAGAGCAGGAACGGAACCGAGACCTTCAGCCAGCTCGTCTCATCGCCGTCATCGCCCCACACATCGATCTGCCGCATGAACCGCCGTCACCTGCGGGTATTTCCCGCGCATTCCGGGGGCCCCGGAGTCACTCCTCACCGTGAGAGCCGGTGGGATCCGGGGGCCCCCGGGTATTCAGGATACGTTCGATGATCTTCGACGAACTGGCAAGCGAGCCGGGATACCCGGGTATCCGGACGACGTCCGCGTCGAGCCCGCGCTCCCGGAGTTTCTGCCGGAGATGCTCCTCGTCGAAATGCTGGTTAAACCCGAGCGTGATGATGTCGGGCCGGATCTCCGCTATCGGCCTGAACATATCGTGGAGATCGCCGAGGAGCGCGTGGTCTACCGGCTTTAACGCCCGGATCATCCGGAGCCGCTGGTCTTCCGGGAGGAACGGTCGCGGCTTATGCTTCACGTTCGCGTCCCGCGCCACGATCACGGAGAGCTCGTCGCCGAGGTTCCGGGACTCCTCGAGATAGTAGAGGTGCCCGGGGTGGAGGATATCGAACGTCCCCGTTGCGACCACGCGGATCACTCGACCACCTCGAGGCGTGTCGTGCTGCCGTCCGCCCGGTAGCACCGCCAGTCCCTCTTCCCGTAGGGGTAGCCGACGATGATATGGTACCGCCCCACCGAGGGGAAGAACCTGAGATCCGCCGACGACGGGGAAAGGACGCCGTTCGGGTGGCTGTGGGCGCTGCCGGCCTGGTGGGTGTCCAGCGGGAGCATATCGATGAAGAACGAGGCGCTCTCTTCCCCGACGATGGTGCCGGGCACCAGATCGAGGTCCCGGATAACGCCGTCCCGCTCCCGCAGCACGGCAACGAATTCGTCCGGGTGATGTTCCCGCCCAAGTTCAAAGAGCATCGAAAGCAGATCCCTGCTGATCCCGCATATGGCCATTCCACTGAATGGTAGGGGAGAAGGAAACATAAGCCCTCGCGTCGGGTCTGCGGAGGGTCTTGAGAAAAATGAGATAGGTTAAGGGATGACCCGTTCTTCCTCCGGGCCCTCCGCGGTCACGTTCTCCACCACAGTCTCATTCTCCGCGGTCACGTTCTCCAGCGGCAGGAGATCCGGCGGCACGAGAACCACATCGATGATGTGGACGATGCCGTTGTCGGCCGCAAGATCGGAGGCGACGATGGTGGCGTTTTCTACCGTGAGATTGCCGTCGGCCACGCTGACGTTGAGGCTGTCTCCGGTGAGGGCCTCAAGAACCGTCTCGTTGGTGACGTTCGCCTCTTCCATCAGGTCTTCTACGGTGTAGTTCCCCCTCACCACATGGTTCATGAGGAGGGTGTCAAGCATCTCCGTGTCGTTTAAGAGCGCAGTAAGGGTCTCGTTATCGAGTGCCTCGAAAGCGGCATCGTCCGGAGCAAAGACCGTGTACGGCCCGCCGGCATTAAGCACCGTCTGCGCGAGCCCGGCCTTCCCGACGGCATCCGCAAAGGAAGTCAGGTTCTCGTCCCCGGCGACCAGATCGGCCAGCGTCATCCTCGCCGGTTCCTCCTCACCGGTTTCATTTCCGTTCTCCTCGACCATCGTCCCCTCCGGGACGGCGATAACGACGCCCTGCATGGGCGTCCGCTGCGTCGAAGCGTTGAGCGTACAGCCGTACGGGTAGGTTCCCGTATCGGCAAACGTGTAATTGAACGTCTCGTCCTGCTCTATCGGGCCGGAGTCGAAGACCCCGCCCGCGCTGGTGACGGTATGGCTCACCTCATCGTAATTCATCCAGGTTACCGTTGTATTCCCCTCGACCGTGAGCGAGGCGGGGATGTACTCCCCGCCGCGTATATCGACGTCGGCGGTCGCCGCGAGAACCGGCAGGGCAACGAGTCCGATGACCAGGACGGCTGCGAGCCCGAGTATGGTTGAATTCATTCTCATGCAGTCTCACCACATTTACGTGTCCTGACAGGGAGAACAGCCGGGACCATCCCGGGATCGAACCGGAATGGTTCGGCACCGCTCGCCGCTGCCACGGGCAGGAAAATAACTGCACAATTATATAAGTATTGTTATAAATTTCGGAGATCGACATCCCGGCCGTCCCTGCCCCGCCTCGCATGAGGATCTGCGGGAGCAGGCTGCTCAGAACGGTCCGTCCTGTTCGAAGCTCCTCTTCATCCTGATGGCGAGTTCCGCCTTGAAGAGTTCCTTCCCGAGGTAGGCGGCGTGATCGAGCCGGGAGAGGCTTGCGTTTGCAAGAAGCGTGTAAAAGACGTCTTCCCACCGCTTCCCCCGCACGGCGCGGTTCCGGTGAACCGCGACGATGCAGTCTCCCTCGATGCCGATACGGATGCATCCCAGGGGATCGTAGACGATCTCGTCGGGCATGGGAAGCGCATCCTCGACGCTCCCGTACTCCAGCGGCGGTTCCCGCCGCCGTCGCTTCTCCTTCAGGATCAGGAGATCGAGCCCAAGGTCCTTGGGGTACGGGCGCTCGGTCGTAAGGACCATCATCTCGGTTGCCCGCCGCATCTCCGCGACCGACCCTCGCGTCTTGTCGCTGTGCTCGCTCGTGAAGACGACCGCGGCCCCGACCTCGTGCGCCATCCCCGCAAGCAGGGCGTTCGCCCCGGGGGAGTCGGCGTCCAGCAGTTCCACGACGTTGCCCGCCCCGAAGAAGAGCGGACGGGGGGCATCGGCGAACCCGGCAAGCGAGTCCGTCAGCCCGGAACCCGCCGGCTGGAGGAGGGGATCGGCGATAAGACATCGGATCCCGGCCTCTCCGGCGGCGGCAAGGTTCTCTTCAAGCGTCCGCTCGCGCGGCACCACGACCGCCGCCGCTCCGGCATCCGCGACCGCGCCCCCGACGGCGGGGATATTCCCCTCGTGCAGGGAGAGTACCAGGTCGGCGCGGAAGAGCGCCGCCGCGATGAGGTCCGGGTCCTGCGTATCGACGGCGAGAGGGCCCTCGATATCCGCGAGGGCCGAAAAGCACCGCTCGACGTCGCCGGGGGTCGCGTCGAACCCGAACCCGAGGTCGACGATATCGGCGCCGTCGGCAAAGAACCGCCGGACGTCGGCGGGGAGATCGTCGCGCTTGTGCGCATCCATAATCTCCGCGAGCACCTTCATCCTCGAATCTCCGCCGATCTTCACGCCGCGGACGATGAAGTCAGCCTCCGCCTCCGCTTCCCGGAGCGCCACCTGCCGGCAGGCCTCCTCGCGACGTTTCTGCGCGAGGAACTCGTCGGCGGGGACGGTCTTGGAGAGCCGGACGGTATCCAGCATCGAGAGAACCGGGATAAGATCGGCCGCATGCCGCGGGCCGCGGTAGACCGGGACGCCGGTCTCGCGCTCGACGTCGGCAAACGACGCGGTGCACATCCCGGAGACGATCGCCATATCGTAGTTGCCGCCGGCAAGCAATCGCCGGAGTTCTCCGGGGGCAAGAAACGATGCAATTTCACCGGTGACCGCCACGACTATCTCGTAGCGGTCGCTAAAGCGTTCAGCCGCCGACTTCACGATGCCGACCGTTGCCGATCCGGTCGGGAGGAGAATGCGCATACACTTCACTTATTACTCTGATGATGACAAATAATCTGATCTCATGCTGCGGTGCGATCTGCATGTCCACACCAGGCACTCCAAGGACGGAGAGAGCAGTGTGGAGGAAATACTGCGACGAGCGGAGGCGGTCGGGCTCGACGCCATCGCGATCACCGACCACGATACGGTGGAGGGTGCCCTCTACGCCCTCGAGTGCGACACCCCCGTGACCGTGATCCCGGGCACCGAGGTCTCGACAAAACAGGGCCATCTCCTCGCACTCGGCATCACGGAACCCCTCCCGGACGGTCTCGACTTCTTCGAGACCGTCGCCGTCGCACGTGTCCGGGGCGCTCTCCTGATCCTCCCGCACCCCTACCACCGCTGGCGCCACGGCGTCGGGAGGAGGCTCGCGGCCGGTATCAGCGCGGTGGACGCGGTGGAGGTCTTCAACAGCCGCTACATCACCGGATCGGCGAACAGGAAAGCCGCAGTCATAGCACGGAGGTTCGGGAAGCCCGGTGTTGCCGGGAGTGACGCCCACAACGCCCGTTACGTCGGGTTCGGGGTCACCTACGTCACGGCCGAGCCGGATGCAGCCTCCATCCTCGCCGCGATCCGGGAAGGGCGGACAATGGCGGGAGGGAGGATGACCCCGCTGCACACCTACACCCGCCAGTCCCTCAAGGGCGCCCTCCGTAGAATCCGGCGGACGGTACACCGATGAACCTGGCGTTCCGCTTCTCGTACTTCGGTGACCGGTTCTTCGGTTCGCAGATGCAGCCCGATCTCTGCACCGTGGAGGGCGAGTTCATCGGGGCCTGCAGGCTTCTTCGGCTCTTCGACGACTGGAGGGAGGCGAACTTCGCTACCGCCGGCCGCACCGACCGCGGGGTGCACGCCCGGTCCCAGGTCTGTTCGTTTTTGACCGATAAGCCGGAGCGCGCGATCGAAGCGCTGAACCGGGTGCTCCCGGCAGACATCTGGTGTACGGGGTGGGCCGAGGCCCCGGACGGGTTTCACCCCCGGTATAGCGCCGTATCGAGGACATACCGCTACTACTTCTCTGCCCCCGGTGATGCCGCCGCCATGCACGAGGCGGCGCAGGAATTTCTCGGGCGCCACGACTTCTCGGCGTTCGCCCGTGCCGGCGACCGGAACCCCGAGCGGAGGATCCTCGCATCACGGGTCTTTATCGACGGGGAGTTCGCCGTATTCGAGGTGACGGGCGAGAGTTTCCTCTGGAACATGGTCAGGTGCATGGCAACGATGCTCGGACGGGTGGGAAGAGGCGAGGCCGAAGCCGGGGAGATCGCACGGCTTCTTACCGGGCCAGTGGAGCGGAGAGTCGCTGCGGCTCCTCCCGAAGGGCTGATCCTCTGGGATATCGATTACGGAATTCCCTTTACGCCCCTTCCGATCGACGCCGGGAGCAGCCGGCATCTGGGCGACCGGCATCGCTATCACGTCCTCATGGCAAAAATCTCCGCACACCTCGCACAGGATCACCGGCAGCCCGACACACCCGGAATATAATACTTCCCAATGGAGCACTACGGTTCAGAGGGGATCGGGAAACTGACCTCCCTTATTGCCGCTGTTTTGAAAGGATCAGGCCACAGACAATGGATCTTCCGGAGGCGGTGCGGCAGCGGAAAACAGTCGTTTCTCCCGTCATCCGGGATAACTTCATTTAATCCTTCTGAATAACGGCATTCGATACGACCGGACATAGCAGGAATCGGAGTGTGCGGATCTCCTGCCCACTCCCGGCAAAGGATGGCGACCATTCCTCCCCGGGCCGGAACGTTTATCAGGCCAGATGCGGTTTTAGGGACAATCCAGTAAATAAAAATATCTTTACTTTTTACAATAGTTTAGCATTTTAGGTTAATAATAACCTATTAATATATCCCGGCACAGTCCCGTTTCAGTACGTCAAGAGGGGAAAGTGGATGTACGACAAGGATCCGGTTCGGGCGAGGCCCCCCGCTCACCAGGAGGGGTGGTTCGCCGAAGAAACAACTGTGCCGTTGCCGCAGTACCTAAATGCAGAGAGAGACAGATGGATCGAACGACACGTCCCCCGGAGCGTCGGGCAGGAGAGCGTGACAGGCGTCCCGGCCCTCCGCTGTGAGGTTCAGGAGCAGGTAAACCCCCTGAGAACGCCTGCGGCTCCGGGAAACCGACGGGTGGCGAACGAAACCGCCCAGGGTGCCGCCGTGGTGTCCCGACGGTCGAGCAGGATGCGGACGCTTGCGGCGATCCCCTGTTTCGACGAAGAGGTCGCGATCGGTTCCGTCGTCCTGCGAGCCCGGCAGCATGTCGACGAGGTTCTGGTGATAGACGACGGGTGTACAGACAACACCGTGAAGGTTGCCCGGGAGGCCGGGGCGACCATCATCTCGCACGGAGCCAGGAAGGGGAAAGGACAGGGGATCAAGAGCGCTCTTAAGTATGCAGTCGATCACGACTACGACTGTCTGGTCTTCATGGACGGCGACGGCCAGCACGACCCCGGGGAGATACCCCTCCTGGTCGAACAGATCCGCGCCGATGCCGCCGATCTCGTCATCGGCTTTCGGACACTCGACCAGATGCCGTTTTACAGGCGGTTCGGCCGGGCAGTGCTCGATATCGTCTCCAGCACCGGAAGTCCGATAACCGACTCCCAGTGCGGTTTTCGGGCGCTGAACAGAAAGACCATGGAATCGATGCTCAGCTCGCTACGGATGGACGATTTTTCGACGGAATCGGAGATGCTCCGGATCGCCCAGGAGAGACACCTGCGCATCGGGGAGACGCCGATAAACTGCAAATACGGTGATTTCGACACATCCACAAAGAACCCCCTTTCTCACGGAATGGAGGTAATCGGATCGATATTCTGGCTTGCCGTGGAGAGAAAACCTCTCCTGTACATCGGCCTGCCCGGGCTTGCCGCGATGGTTGCCGGGATTTTTTTCTTCCTCCAGTTCCTCCGGGGATTCAGCGAAACCGGCCTCGTCCCGATCGAACAGGGCATGCTTGCATCGCTCTTCCTGATCCCGGGGACCATCGCAGTCATGCTGGGCCTGGGGCTTGCCCTCGTTGTAAGGATGCGGGAGTGAGCGGGGTGAACAATACGATGCAGAGGAGACGTGAAGAATGATTGGAGTGATACTCGGCACGCGGCCGGAGATCATCAAGATGTCCCCCGTCATCAGGGAATGCGAGCGGAGAGGTATCGACTACTTCCTCCTTCATACCGGGCAGCACTACTCCTACGAGATGGATCGGCTCTTTTTCGAGGAACTCGAACTCCCCGACCCGGACTACAGCCTCGACGTGGGTTCCGGCACCCATGCCGGCCAGACGGCAAAGATCATGACCGGCGTCGAAGACGTCCTCGTAAAGGAGTCGCCCGACGTCGTCCTGGTGCAGGGGGATACGAACACCGTCATGGCCGCGGCTCTCGCGGCATCGAAGTTGCACACGAGGGTGGGGCATATCGAAGCGGGGCTCCGGAGTTTCAACCGCTGGATGCCCGAAGAGATCAACCGGGTGCTCACCGACCATATCTCGGATTACCTCTTCGCCCCGACGGAGAGCGCGAGAGATAACCTTCTCCACGAGGGGATCACCGAGCGGAAGATCTGCGTGACCGGCAACACCGTCGTCGATGCGGTCTACCAGAACCTCGGTATAGCAGAGAAAAAGGGCAACGTACTAAAAGAGTTCGACCTCGAGCCCCGTGAATACTTCCTCGTCACCGCCCACCGGCAGGAGAACGTGGACAACCGGACTCGCCTCAAAGAGATCTTAAAAGGGCTCGAAGGGGTGCAGAGGGAGTTTTCCCTGCCGGTCGTCTTCCCCGTCCACCCGCGAACCGAGAAACGGATCAAGGAACTGGGAATCGGCGTCGACGGGCTGAACCTCACCAAACCCTTCGGGTTCCTGGAGTTCCTGCAACTTGAGTCGCAGGCGAAATTCGTGCTGACCGATTCCGGCGGCGTCCAGGAAGAGGCCTGTGTTCTCGGCGTTCCCTGCGCTACGATGCGTTACGATACGGAGCGGCCCGAGACGCTGGACGTCGGATCGAACGTCCTGGTCGGTGCCGACTCAAGAAAAATACTCGAAGCGGTTCGTTCGATAGAAACCTGGAAATCCGGGTGGAAGAACCCTTACGGCGATGGAATCGCCGGAAAAATGATTGTCATGGTCTGTGCCGCCGCACGGCCCCAATGATTGCCCGAGGAGAATGCACATGAAGATCTGTGTACTGGGATTAGGATACATAGGATTGCCGACTGCACTGCTATTTGCGGCTCACGGAGCGGATGTCGTGGGCGTCGACGTGAAGCAGAGCGTGGTGGATTGCCTCAATAGCGGGAACCTGCCGTTCGGGGAGCCGGGGCTCAACAACCTTTACAGCGAGGCCAAAAGCCGGTTCCTTGTCAGAACCGAACCGGAAGCCGCGGACGTGTTTCTGATTGCCGTGCCGACACCCCTGGATCCGGCAACGAAAGTCTCCAACCTCTCCTACGTCAAGAGTGCAGCCGACATGATCGTCCCCCACCTTCGCGGAGGGAACCTGGTCACCCTCGAATCGACCGTCCCTCCCGGAACCAGCGAACGGGTCGTCATCCCGAGACTCGAGAAGAGCGGTGTTGCCGTCGGAGACTTCCTGTACGCCCACTGCCCCGAGCGGGCGATACCGGGGCGAACCCTGCAGGAGATGACGGGCAACAGCCGCATCATCGGCGGCTACGACCGGGACTCCACCGACCGGGCGACCGCGATCTACCAAACCTTCGTCCGCGGGCAGATATACCAGACCGACACGAGGACGGCCGAGTTCGTCAAATTGATGGAGAATACCTGCCGCGACGTGAACATCGCACTCGCAAACGAGTTCGCCCAGCTCGCGGAAGAGTGCGGGATCAACGTCTGGGAGGCCATCACCCTCGCAAACAAGCACCCACGGGTCACCGTCCTCAACCCCGGCCCGGGTGTCGGGGGACACTGCATCGCCGTCGATCCCTGGTTCCTGACCGAGAACTCGACCCGGTGCAGGATGATCTCCACCGCCCGGGAGATCAACGACTCCATGCCGAACTACGTGCTGCGTGTCGCACGCAGCCTGCTCGCCGGCGTCCGGGACCCGACGATCAGCATCCTCGGCGTCGCCTACAAGGGCAACGTCGGCGACACCAGAGAGAGCCCGGCATTCAAATTCATCCAGCTCGCCGAGAACGAAGGGTATGCCATCCGGTGCCACGATCCGTATGCGGCGGCATTCGCGCACCCCCTCATGGATCTCCCGGAAGCGACCGCCGGGAGCGACTGTATCGTCATCCTCACCGATCACGACTGCTTCCGGAAACTCGACCCGGCAGGGCTCCAGGTGAGGACGAAACTCGTCATAGATGCCCGGAACATCCTCGACCACGAGAAGTGGACCGACCAGGGCTTTGCCGTCCGCGTGCTGGGCGACGGTTCATCGGTGCAGCAGACGGTTCCGGGAGATATCGCGGCCCCGACAGGCCTATATCCCGCAGGCGCCGCGCGGTCGATTGCATCCTCATCGCCACCGTCCATATCCCTGCTCTCTCCGAACGGGCGGGAGGGCTACCTTTAGTCCTCCCGTACGCGGTTTCGCAGGGCGGGAACCATCGACCGGCCTTCCACGATCATTCAAATACCACGAGGAGTTGCATGAAACAGGTATGCATCGTATCACAACACTTTCCGCCGGAGAAATCGGGAAACGCGTCACGAATACACGACACCGCCGTACACCTTGCAAAACTGGGGATCGGCGTGACCGTGCTTGCGCCGCACCCCACGTTTCCTACCGGATCGTTCCCCCGTACCTGGAAGCGCTCGGGCATGCAGGAGGTCGACGGGCTCCGGGTCGTCCGCCTCTGGACCTGGCAGCCGGGCACCGGTGATCCGGGGTTTGGGAGTAGGATGGCCTACTACCTCTTATTCCCGATCCACGCCGCACTCTGGCTCCTCTTCACCCGGAGCCGGTTCGACGCAATCATGACGTCGGCGCCGCCGCTCTTCACCGGGATCCCGGGGTACGTCCTGAAGCGGACATCAAGGGTGAAGTGGATCCTCGATGTCCGCGATCTCTGGATCGATGCATCGATAGGCCTTGGTTTCCTCCGGGAGGGGAGCATCTACGAGAGGATGAGCCGGAAGTTCGAGCAGATGTGCCTTGCCCGGGCAGATCTCATCGGGGTCACGACGGAAGAACTCGGGCGGAGGATCTCGTCGCACTACCGGGTTACCGCTCCCATGGAACTGATGCCGAACGGCGTCAATACCGAGTTCTTCCAGCCCACAGACGGCGGGAAGAAGCGGCAGATCATCTACGCAGGAAACGTCGGACACGCCCAGGATCTCGATAAGGTGGCCCTCGCCATCAAGTCGATGAACGGCACCTATAACCTGAAGTTCGTCATCGTCGGCGACGGCGACACCAGGGAGAGCCTTGAGAGGCTGGTGAAGGCGGAGAGCCTGACCGACTCCGTCATCTTCACGGGCACCCTTCCGCGCGAGGAGATCCCGCGGCTGCTCTCGGAATCGCTCGTGGGGGTGGCGCCCTTAAAGCGGCTCGCGAACCTCGAGTACGCCGCCCCCACCAAGGCCTACGAGTACATGGCGTGCGGGATACCCTTCGTCGGCTGCGGGAACGGCGAGATCGCCCAGCTCGCGAGGGAGTCGGGTGCAGGGGTCATCGCCGACAACACGCCGGAGGCGATCGCCGCGACGCTTTCTGCGCTCCTCGACGACCCGGAGAAGATGGAGGAGATGGGGCGCCGTGGCCGGGAGTACGTCGCGGAGCACTACGACCGGCGATCGATCGCCCTGAAACTGAAGCAATGTATCGAGAGGATGACATGGACGGGCGCGTAAGATCGCTTCTCTCCCGCGTTGCCGGGGAGGTCAGGGGGCTCGCCGTCGTCGACGGGGAGACCGCGTACATCCGCGACCCGGTCTTCCCGGTCATCCGGAACCGCGTGCATGCCGAGGTCGCGAAGACGCTGCTCCGGTTAGACGGCGACCCGCTCGTGGGCCCGATCCTGAACTACGCCGCAGGATGCCAGAACCCGGACGGGTCATGGAACGAGGTTCACGTCAACTACAACGAGCCTTCGGCCCTGATCACGGCGTTTATCGGCGACGCGCTCCTGGAGGCAGCGGAGCGGTATCCGCACGAGGAGGCACTCCAAAAAGCCGGGGACTTCGTCCTCGCCGCCGAAAGAAACCGCGGGTGCTTCCTGAAGTCCCGGGGGTACACCGCCGACCACCTGAACGTCGACGCCTCCTGCGGGGCGTTCCTCGCCCGGTATGCGGAACGCTACGGCGACGAGGACGCCCGTGCGGCGGCGCTTCGGGCGGCGGAGAACGTCGTCAGCCACCAGTGTAAATGCGGCGTCTACCCCTACGCGGTCGATAAGGGGACCTATCCTTTCGTCTTCAAACTCCCCTGCGTGCACTACCAGGGGGTGACGATCTACTACCTCGCCAAGGCAAACGACGTCCTGTGCGACGAGCGGATCGACGAAAGCATCGCTAAAGGGGTGCGGTGGCTCGCGGACGCCCAGCGTCCCGACGGGCGGTTCGACTGGTCGCGGAGCGGGCTATCCTTCGCCTACTACCTTTCCGGTGCATACGCGTTCGCCCTGGCCTCCTTCGTCTATGCGTCGCGGGCGGACGAGCGTTACCGGGAACACGCCAACCTCTGCCTTGGCCGGCTTGAGAAGGACGTGCAGGGGCTTGCACCCCGGTGGGAACCGGGCTCGTGGCTTGGTCTCGTCCCGTCCGTCGCCACGGCGGCGAAGACGGCGTCGCTCGGGCACTACCCATTGCGGCACCGGGCGTTCCGGTTCGGCTACGGCATGTACCGCGAGATCGCCCGCAGGCGGTACGGCGAAACCGCAGAGACGCGATCCTTCGAAGCCCTCTGCCGGGTGCTCGGAATCCGGTCGTCGACCGTGGAACCGTCGAATAACTTCCCCGATCTCTTCATGACCTCGGAGGTGCTCGACTGTCTCAGCCAGTCGGGAATCTGGGGGGAATCTACGTGAAACAGGTATTGCTCAATCTGCAGTCAGGGTCCATCCAGGTGGAGAACGTTCCCGTTCCCGCCGTAACGAGGGGGGTCGTCGTCGAGAACGCCTACTCCCTCATCAGCGCCGGCACGGAGTCGTCGCTGATCAACCTCGCACAGCAGTCGCTCGTCGGCAAGGCGAAGGCACGCCCCGACGACGTGAAGAAAGTCCTCCAGAAGGTCGGAACGGACGGCCCTCTCTCGGCCTACCAGCAGGCGATGAGCCGTCTCTCCAAACCCGAACCGCTCGGCTACAGTTCTGCGGGCACGGTGGTGACAACGGCATCCGACGAGTTCGAGGTCGGCGACCGCGTCGCCTGTGCCGGAGCAGGGTACGCGGTGCATGCCGAGTATGTTGCGGTCCCGAAGAACCTCTGCGTCAGGATCCCCGACGGTGTCGGCTTTAAGGAAGCGGCGTTCACGACCGTCGGGTCGATCGCGATGCACGGCGTCCGGAACGCCGAAGTCTCGGTGGGCGAGAACGTCGCGGTGATCGGGCTCGGGCTGATCGGGCTTCTCTCGGTGCAGATCCTCAAAGCCGCGGGATGCCGGGTGATCGGGATCGATATCGACCCCGAAAAACTTGCGCTTGCGGCTGAGCTCGGTGCGGACGTCGTCTCGAACTACGACGGCCTCTTCGAGAGGGCGCGGGCGTTATCGTCGTTCGGGGCGGACGCAGTCATCATCACCGCGGCCACCAGATCGAGCGCCCCAATCGAGGCCGCCGGCCGCCTGGTCAGGGATAAAGGCAGGGTCGTGGTCGTCGGGAACGTCGGCATGGACGTGCCCCGGGATGTCTTCTACGAGAAGGAGGCGGAAGTCGTCGTCTCCCGCTCCTACGGCCCCGGCCGCTACGACAGGAACTACGAGGAGCGGGGGATCGACTACCCGATCTACGTCAGGTGGACGGAGAAGAGGAACATGGAGGCGTTTCTCGAACTGGTGCGGCAGAAGAAGATCGATCTCGACCGCCTGATCACCCATACCTTTCCGCTCGACGACGCGCCGGGGGCCTACGACCTCATCAACACAGGAAAGGAACGGTTCATCGGGGTTCTCCTGCAGTACAGCCCGAACGGTTCGGGCGCCTCCGGCACCGTCGTCAGCCTCGCAAAGCCCGGCGCACGGAAGCGCAAGGTTCCGGCCGCGGCCCGGACGCTCGGGTGTATCGGCGCCGGGGTCCATGCCCAGAGCGCCCTCTATCCCCTCCTGCCGAACCTCCCGGTGAACCTCGGGGGGCTTGCGACCGCGACGGGACTCTCGGCGCAGACGGTCGCAAAGAAGTACGGCTTTTCCTACTGCACCACCGACTACCATAAGATCCTCGACGATCCCGATATCGACGCGGTGATGATCGCGACGAGAAACGATCTCCACGCGCCGATGGCGATCGACGCGCTCTATGCCGGAAAAGACGTCTTCGTGGAGAAGCCGCTCGCGACCGATATCGAGAGTCTCCGCCGGATCGTCGAGGCCAGAAACGAGTCCGGCCAGCGGCTGATGGTCGGGTTCAACCGCCGCCACTCCCCGCTTGCGGTGAGGATGAAGGGGTTCTTCGCAAACCGGGCAACCCCCGCCGTCCTGCACTACCGGGTCAACGCCGGGCAGATCCCGCCCGAACACTGGGTGCACGACGACGAGCAGGGCGGCGGGATGCTGATCTCGGAGTGCTGCCACTTCATCGACTTCATGCAGTACGTCACCGGGGCGCGGCCGGTCCAGGTCGTTGCCCGGGCAATCGAGCCGACCGGGACGCTCCAGAAGTACGACAACTTCCAGGCGACCCTGACGTTCGACGACGGGTCGCTCGGCACCGTCACCTACACGACGCTCGGGGATCGCTCCTACCCCAAAGAGACCGTCGAGGTCTTCGCCGGCAACGCCGTCGGGAGGATCACCGACTTCCGCGACCTCGAACTCCGGCGGGAGGGGAAGGCATCGAGGGAGAAGCGGTGGCTCGCCCAGGAGAAGGGGTTTGCCGAGGAACTCCTGGCGTTCGTGAAGGGCGAGGAACCGGACTTCGCCGGCAACGTCGCGACGACGCTCGCAACGTTCGCGGCATGGGAGTCGATCGATACCGGGGCGGCGCAGGAGATCGATACCGGGCGGGTGGGGTTGTGATGTGGTTTAAGCGTTGAGAGCAGGTTTTTTGCCCCGCCACAGCGAGGGCAGTGCGTGGTGACATCACCATCGCGGGGGGCGGCTCACGGGGAGTGCGAGCGTAGCGAACACGAGAAGAACGAAGTTCTTCGAGGGGGCATGCCCCTTCCCCTGTCTCTACCCTGCTACAATAATGCCTACAACCCCCCACCCCGCCCGCGCTTCGCGCTCCTCAGACGCACCTGCGGTGCTCAAACTCCCGCCGTTCGCTACGCTCCGGCAGAGTCGTTCCCCGCCCGTGGGGGGCGGGGGCAGTCATAGCGATAAGCGATGGTTCGGAGAACCGGAGCTAGAGCACCGACGGTGCGAAGCCGGGGGAAAGCCGTGTCCCGGAAGCGAGCCGGAACCCCGTTCTTCTCCAGAGCCTCCCCATGCAGTGGACCGTGGGGACTACGCACCTTCGGTGCTCGTGCTCCTGCCCTTCGGCCAGTCGCATATCGCCATGGGGGTGGCGGCCCGCGGGGAGTGCGATGGTTCGTAGAACCGGAGCTCGACCACCGTCAGGTGGGAAGTGCGAGCGAAGCGAGCTTGAGCACCGGAGGTGCGAAGGGGGTGAACCCCCTCCCCTGTCTCTACCAGATTCGAGGACACCACGAACCTCCACCCCGCCCGGCCTCCGGCCTCCTCACTCGCACCTGCGGTGCTCAAACTCCTGCTGTTCCAGCAGTCGTTTTCCCCGCCCCGGCAACGGCCGGTGGAAAGCCGGGACGCCGTTCTTCTCCAGAGTCTCCCCCCATACCCGCGGGTGGTGAAATCCAGACGCAATGCCCCACTAACGGATTCTCATGCTCCGTTCCTGCGAAACATCGCAAGTCGCACCTAAAGGTGCTCCCGCTCCGCTCCTCGCACCTAACGGTGCTCACGTTCGCTTTCGCTCACGCCTCGAAGACCTTCGGTCTTCTCGAACTCCTGTCCGAAACCCTTCGGGTTTCTCAAGCTCCGGAATCGAAGCCTGACGGCTTCTCATGTTCCGTTCGCACTTATCAGTGCTCAAGCTCCTGCCCTTACGGGCAGTCGCATTCCGTTGGAACGTCGCACCCTGCGGGCCATCGCATCCTGCGGACAGTCGTTCTCCGGAGCGTCGAGCAAAAAAACACCCGGGGAAAGCCCGGGCCCCCATATCCGGGCCGGGTTCAACGCTTACGAAGAAGAAGGCTGGGTACTTTGGATATACGCCAGCTGCTCGCGGATCCGCTCCGGGATCGTGCGGGGATCTTCTGCCGTAACGGCCTCCTTCCATTCCTCCCGGCACGAGCCGTCCAGTCCGTCGAACTCTGTCGTGTCGAAACGGGAGTTGTATCGCTGGATCGCCTCCGTGATCTCGGCATCGCACTTCCCGCAGTTCCGGGCCCAGTCGAGCGACTCGACCGAGTAGTTCCAGGGGCTGACGTAGACGTGAGCACGGTTCCCGAACCGCTCCCGGCACTGCTGCAGGAGTTCGACGAGCGTCCAGAGCCACGGCGGGCGGTAAAGGTCGTTCTTCCAGAGTTCGTGCACGACCGTGTTCTTCTCGACCGTCGTCACCTCGAGGTCGACGTAGTCGATCCCGCGGGAGATGCAGTAGGAGATGGTCCGCAGGATATCGTCTATCGCTTCTCCTTCGGTGAGAAACGGCGGTTTTACCAGGAGGAGCGGTTTTGTCAGCACGCCCATCCCCCGCATCCTCGAATGGAAGAGATCGAAGTTGTTCGCCGAGAACCCCTTGTTGATGCAGAGGTTCATCACCTGGGCGTTTGCAGACTCGAACCCGAACGCCACCTCGAGCTGCCGCCCGTTCAAGGCCTTCTTCATCTTTGCCACGTGCTCGTCGGGGGAATAATCGATCCTCGACTCGACGACCACCTTCCGGATGTTTTTGTAGCCGTCGATGTACGAACAGATCTTCTCGATGGCGGCAACCGGCATCTCGCGTTCGTTAAAGATATTGCCGTCGTTGTATATCGAGACGATCGGGTAATCCCCGAGATCGACGGCATCCATCACGTGCTCGAACTGCGCGATGTATTCGTCCGCCGATACCTCCCGGCCCCGGGACGTTGCACAGTAAAAACCGCACATGGTGCACCCTCCCGTCTTCTCGACCCATTCGCACCCCGTGGAACGGAGGAAGATGATCAACCGCCTGATAGGCTGATCGTCGAGGTGCCCTATCCGCTCCTCCCAGCCGATGGGAACCGTAAAATCGAGGTCGTGCGGAGCGTTTCCATTCCGTTTGCGCAGCCCCCCGGCCAGTGCTCGGATCTCGTTTAGAATATCATTCTCCGATGAGTGACCCGTGAAGGTCTCTGCGCTGCTACTGCTATCAGGTACGGCCCTATCTAGAATTATTATCCCCCCTGTTCCGGGCAGGCACCTTCATGCCGAAGGCGCACGTCCCCGGTGACTGTCGCCTTATCTTACCAAGACATACCCCTGATAGGCTTTCGCATATTTATAGTTTATCCAATTAGTCCGATTATCGGGCCATGTTCGCGAAAAGGTTTTCTCTGACAGGAAATCCGGGAAATTTTGACAAGAAATCCGGGAAATCAGGCAGTCCATTGAGAAGAATCGGATCCGGACTCCCACCGTATTCCCCCGGAGGACGATCCGTTCGTCCACAGAACCCTGATCCCGAATGGGAGAGATGACGGTATGCCAATTTTTATATACGTTGTTCAGGGGTATAGTATCCCGATGCACCGGTGGAGGGTCGTCCGGGCGGATCACCCGGAAAACAGGAAAAACGAGCCCGGTAAAAACCGGAAACCAATGGGGCGAAGATGCGATATCACCGTGCATTTTCGGCAGATACGGCAGAAGAGCGTATGAGAAGGGGAACGAAGATTATGATTCGACTGGGAGAGAGGATCTGCGGCAGGGAATCGTTCACTGCAAAAGCTCTCGGGCTTCTCCCGGCCTATAACGTCTATCGAAAGACCTACACCCTCCTCCGGGAGTCCCAGAGGTGGAGCCGGGAAGAACTCGCGGCCTACCAGGCGCAGGCGCTCTCGCGCCTCCTCGACCACGCCTACCGAAACGTCCCCTACTACCGCCGGGTCTTTCAGGAGCGCGGTCTCGTCCCGGAGGACATCCGGACCCCCGACGACCTGGTGCTCCTCCCGTTCCTGACCAAGGAGATCGTCCAGGCCAACCTCCCCGACCTGAAGGCCCGGAACTACCCGGAGTCCGCCTTCGAGTACGTCACCACCGGCGGCTCCACCGGGATCCCGGTCGGCTTCTACTACGAGAAAGGGGTCTCCCGCGCCCGGGAATGGGCGTTCATGAAGACCCAGTGGGACCGCGTCGGCTACCGGTTCACCGACCGCTGCGTCGTCCTCCGGGGCTACATCGTCGGGTCTGCCAGAGACGGCGTCTTCTGGAAGAAGACCCTCTGCGGCCGATGGCTGCTGATGTCCTCCCATCACATGACCGAGGAGACGCTGCCCGCCTACATCGACCGGATCAAGAGGTTCAAGCCACGATTCATCCAGGGATACCCCTCCACGGCCGTGATCCTGGCGCGGCACATGCGGGAGCACGGCATCGAGCCGTTCCCGACCGTCAAAGCCGTCCTCTGCGGGTCGGAGAACCTCTACCCCTGGCAACGCGACCTGCTCGAGGAGGTATTCGGGTGCCGCGTCTTCTCCTGGTACGGCAACTCCGAGCAGACGGTGCTCGCCGGGGAGTGCGAGGAGAGCACCCACTACCACATCTTCCCCGAATACGGGATCGTCGAACTGATCGGGCGCGATGGTCGGCCCGTCGAGGGGCCGGGGGCCATGGGCGAGGTGGTCGCGACCAACCTCACCAACTTCGTCTGCCCCCTCATCCGATACCGCACCATGGACCTTGCCACGGCGGCCGGGAGAGGCTGTTCCTGCGGGCGGAACTACCCGGTGCTCGAGCGCGTGGAAGGGAGGGTTCAGGACTTCATCGTGACGGGCAAAGGCGAACTTCTCTCCGGGATTGCCATGAACATCGATACCAATGCGTTCGATAACGTTAAACAGTTTCAGTTCTACCAGATGAAGGTCGGGGAAGTCATACTGAATATCGTGAGAAAACCGACGTTCAGCAAGCAGGACGCGGAGTACCTCTACCGGGAAGTGAGCCGGAGTTGCGGCGACGACGTTCTTATCACCATCAGGTACGTCGACAACATACCGCTCACTGCCCGCGGCAAGTATCGCTACTTCGTTCAGGATCTGCCGATACACTTCAGCGAACGGGAGGGGGGGGGTGTCGAGCATGTGTCCTCAGATCTGCTCGCCTGATCCGGGAGGTATGGATACGAAGGCAGGTCTTCATCGATGGGTGTCGCGCGCGAACCCGCTCACCGTAAAGGCACTCAGCCTGGTGCCGTCTTACCGCACCTACCGGCAGATGTACGCGCTCCTCCAGCGGTCACAGTGGTGGAGCCAGGAAGAACTCGCGGCCTACCAGACGCAGGCGCTCTCGCACCTCCTCGACCACGCCTACCGAAACGTCCCCTACTACCGCCGGGTCTTTCAGGAGCGCGGTCTCGTCCCGGAGGACATCCGGACCCCCGACGACCTGGTGCTCCTCCCGTTCCTGACCAAGGAGATCGTCCAGGCCAACCTCCCCGACCTGAAGGCCCGGAACTACCCGGAGTCCGCCTTCGAATACGTGCGCACGTCCGGCTCCACCGGCACCCCCATGGGGTTCTACTACGAGAAAGGGGCCTCCCGTGCCCGGGAATGGGCGTTCATGAAGACCCAGTGGGACCGCGTCGGCTACCGGTTCGGCGACCGTTGCGTCATACTCCGGGGACACATCGTGGACGGGGCATCCAGCGGCACCTACTGGAGGCGAGCGCTCTTCGGCCGGTGGCTGATCATGTCCTCCCACCAGATGACCGAGGAAACCCTGCCGGACTATATCATCTGGATCCGGACGTTCAAGCCCCGCTTCATCCACGCTTACCCCTCCACGGCCGTGATCCTGGCGCGGCACATGCGGGAACACGGCATCGAGCCGTTCCCGACCGTCAAAGCCGTCCTCTGCGGGTCGGAGAACCTCTACCCCTGGCAACGCGACCTGCTCGAGGAGGTATTCGGCTGCCGCGTCTTCTCCTGGTACGGCAACTCCGAGCAGACGGTGCTCGCCGGGGAGTGCGAGGAGAGCACCCACTACCACATCTTCCCCGAATACGGGATCGTCGAACTGATCGGAAGGGACGGCCGGCCCGTCGAAGGGCCGGGGGCCATGGGCGAGGTGGTCGCGACCAACCTCACCAACTTCGTCTGCCCCCTCATCCGGTACCGCACCATGGACGTCGCGGTCGCCACGGAGAAGCAGTGCTCGTGCGGCAGACAGTACCCCCTGCTCGAGAAGGTGGAGGGGAGGCTCCAGGAGTTCATCGTAACCCGGAGCGGGCACCTGATCTCCGTCACCCCCATCAACTACGAGTCGGAGGCGTTCGAGAACATCAGGCAGTTCCAGATGTACCAGGAGGAGGTGGGCGAACTCATCATGAAGGTCGTCAAAAAACCCGCCTACACCGAGAAGGACACCCGGCAGCTGACCGACGAACTCCGGTGCCAGCTCGGCGACGGGGTGAACGTCCACGTCCGCTTCGTCGACGAGATCCCCCGCACCGAAGGCGGCAAGTTCCGGTACCTCATCCAGAAGATCCCCATCTCGATCGGCGACCTCTGACGGGCTCAGTCGATGTAGGGGACGACTCTGCGTTTCAGCCGGGGATTGTTGAAGACGGAACTGTATGCCCATTCCGCCAGGGCCCCGACGATATCCTTCCGGCAGACCTCCATGTAAATGCCGAGAACCGAACAGAACTTTGACTTGAAGAAGTTGAGGTCGGGCGTGTTCGCCCCGATGTTCTCCAGGTACGAGTAGCCTTCGGCCCGTGCACGCTGGACCAGAAGCCACTGGAGATACTCGTTCCCTGCGTGAACACTCTCGATCCGCGGCGTGCCCATCCAGAGCAGGAACCGCTTGTACTCCTGGGTGGCGACGGCCCCCGTGAGCGCACCTTCCCGGTCGTAGAGGTAGTATGCCGCGAGATGATCCGGGTACGCCCGGAAGACGTCCTCAAAGTAACGCCTGCTGATCATCGGGATGTTCATGTCCGGCTGGCTGAACCGCCCGGCAAGCGCCGTATAAAGATCCGAGATATCGGTGCTCCGCACGAGATCCATCCCGGCCTTCTCGGCTTTTCTGATCTTATTCCGGAGTTTGTAGTGGAAATCGCCCCAGATCGTCTCGAGCGGCCGCGTAAGATCGATCACGTAGGTGTAGTGGACCTTCGGCGTATACCCCCTCCAGATGAACTGCCTGACGTCGATGAGGCCGGGGACGAAGGTCAGAGAGAAGTAGTGCGGCGATATCGCGTCGATCTCTGCAGAGAGATCCGTCGCAACGAGATCCATGATCGCCTCCTGTTTGCCCAGTTTCAACGCGGCAAAATCCTTCGCCGGGATAAGGCCCAGGTAGGGGATGACCGCCTGCATGGGCGGCGGCGAGAAGAGCGTCTTGACCCCGTGCACGCTCCTGAAGAAGAGCGGGGCGAGGCAGACGAGTTCTTCCCCCTTGTAGATGCCGTACGGGAGGAGCCGGTACCCCGTATGCCGGGCTGTGATCGTTATGTAGTCCCACCTGTGGAAAAGCAGCCCGTACGGACTTGCATCGACAAATGAATCCCACACGCCCCTGTCTTTAACAAGTTCGAGCACCATAGAGTCTGACTTCCAGCCGAACGGTCATGCCTGACCGGGCCCGATACAGGATACCCGGAGGGTATATTTATATCTTTCCCGGTAACGCCGGTGAGAGCGGAGCTGCAGCGATTTAAGCGGACCCGGGAGATTCCTGGCACCTGCAGGCCCCTCCCGATCACCTGACGTAGGGGACAAACCTCTTCTTGATCAGCGGCCTGTTGGCGATGTTGCTGTATGCCCATTCCGCGATCCTGCCCACGCCGTCTTTTCTGCTCACCTCAAAAAAGATCGCAAGATCCGGGTTGTACTTCGCCTTATGCACGTTCAGGTTCGGGTTGTTCGCCCCGGTATTCTCGAACTCCAAGAAACCCTTCTCTTTCGCGTTCCGGATAAGGCACCACTGGAGATACTCGTTCGCCGACGTGCCGTCGATCTTCGGCCCGCCGACCCAGAGGATATAACGCCTGTATTCCAGGGTCGTGCCGACCCCTTTGAGGTCGCCGGCCCGATCGTAGAGATGGTAGACATGGGCGTGATCCGGATACGCCCGGAAGATATCCTCGAAGTAGTCGCGGTTGATCATCGGGATGTTCATATCCGGGCGGCTGAACCGCCGGCGCACCGTCTCGTAGAACAGGGTGAGACCGTCGCCCTCCTCCAGGTGGTAACCTTCCTTCTCGAACCGCCGGAGGCTCGTGCGCAGCTTCGCGTTCACGTTCCCCCAGAGGGTCTCGATCGACGGTGCGAGGTCGATCGTATACGAGTAGTTGACCCCGGTCCGGTATCCGTCCCAGATGAACCGGCGGATGTCGTGAAAGCCCGGGACGAACGTCATCGAGAGGTAGTTCGGCGCGAGATCGCGGAGAACTTCCTCGAGCCCGTCGGCCACCCCCTGCAGCATCGACTCCTTCTTGCTCTGCTTTGCCGCTGCATAATCCCTGCCCATGACCACCCCGAGATACGGTATGACCGCCTGCATGGGCGGCGGCGAGAGCACGACGGTGACGCCGTTCGTCCGCCTGCAGAAGAGGGGGCAGACCGCGAGCAGTTCTTCGCCCTTGTAGATGCCGCAGGGAAGAAACATATACCCGGTATGCTGCTTCGTGATCGTCAGGAAGTCCCACTTATGAAAGAGGAGGCCCGAGGGACTTTCGTCGACAAACGCGTCCCAGGCATCTCTGTCAGCGATGAACTCGACCGGCAAACAGTTCTTCCTCCGCTCTACCGGAGATCTCCGGCAGTATCCACCTCCTGCGGTCGGCCATATAAACGTAACGGCCGGGGAGGTCATGCCGGGGCATAGAGCCCGAGCGGCCGCACGAACACGGCATCCATTCCGGCTTTTCCGGTCATCGGGAGTCCTGAACCGAGATTTCTGGGATACCGTATGTCACCCGATGCCGCGAGACACCGGGGAGAAGAGGGACGGCTGCGAACCCTAAACCCTCCCGGTCGCCATCATCAACCGTTTCACAAAGGAGCGGTATGCCCACTCGGAAAACGCGCCGAAGGCGTCTTTCTTCTCGATCTCAAAGTACATCGTAAGATCGGGGTTGAACTTCGATTTGAAGAAGGCCAGATCGGGGTTGTTCGCACCCATGTTCTCGAACGTCCGGTAGCCTTCGGCATGTGCATGCCGGATCAGGAGCCACTGGAGATACTCGTTCCCCGCGTGAGCGCTCTCGATCTTCGGCGTTCCCATCCAGAGCAGGAACCGCTTGTACTCCTGAGCGGCCACCACGGCTGCGACCTCGTCCTCCGCATCGTAGAGGGTGTAGACCCCGATCCGGTCAGGGTAGGCACGCACGAGATCCTCGAGGTAGTCGCGCCTGATCGGCGGGATATCGAGCGACGGGTCACGGTAACGATCGGAGATGAGTGCATGGAGCGTGGAGATATCGCCGGATTTTTCCAGCCGGAGACCCGTTTTCGCTTCCTTCTTCAACTTGTTCCGGAGCTTGTAGTGGAGGTTGTTCCAGATATCCTCGAGCGGCCGCTCCAGATCGATGGTGTAGGTATACCGGACCCGTGCATCGCACCGGTCCCAGAGGTAGTGGCGTATATCGTGAAAGCCCGGGACAAAGGCTATCGAGAGGTAGTTCGGCGAGAACTCGAGGAACTCCCCGCGTATCTCCTCCGCGATCACCCCGAGAAGGGATTCTTTCTTGCTTCGCTTGAGCGACTCGAACTTCCCGCTCGTCACGCACCCGAGGTGGGGAATCACCGTGAGGGGCGGAGGTGAAAAAACGGCGTTGACGCCATGCATTCGCATCCGGAAGAGCGGAAACACGCAGAGCGGCTCGTCTCCTTTATAGATCGCGTACGGAAGGAGGGTGCTCTTCGTATGTTTTGCCGTCAGGTGCAGATAGTCCCACTTATGGAAGAGGAGGCCCGAAGGGCTCTCGTCGATGAAGGCATCCCAGGTATCTCTGTCCTCGACTCTGATCGCTGTCATCCCTTCCGTCACCCCCGCGCAGTCATACAGTCTGCGGCTCGGCGACCTCTAATCATCTCCCGGACTCATATATACCTTTCTCAGGTTCCGCCGGATCGTCCGGCATCGCGGACAGGAAATCTTTATATACCGGAGCACGTGAGGTAGGGGCATGGTCGCACTCCGCCTCCTCGCCATGGACGACGTTTCGTTCCGCTCGTGGGAAGGCAACGGTTCGGGTGCATACGCCGACATCTGGGTGATCATCCCGGAAAAAAACCTCTTTCCTGAGTTCCTGAAACACTTTTGCCGTGCATCCGACCGGGATCTGATCGCGATCCCGTACTCCGAGAACTTCTTCTGAACCTGCCGGGTGTCCGGGGAAGCCGGTCGTCTTCATGGTGCTGCCGGTGTCGTCCAGCCCTACCGTGAGCAAAACGTTTAATGCAGAGTATGGATATGAGCACCTCCGATGGGTGTGCGGTTGAATCATCGGGAATCGAGGGCTTTCCGGCTTGAGAATTCTGTGACCGCGAGGGCGCTCCGCATCCTCCCCGCATACTCTGCATACATTAAGACCTACACCCTCCTCCGGGAGTCCCGAAGATGGAGCCGGGAAGAACTCGCGGCCTACCAGGCGCAGGCGCTCTCGCGCCTCCTCGACCACGCCTACCGAAACGTCCCCTACTACCGCCGGGTCTTTCAGGAGCGCGGTCTCGTCCCGGAGGACATCCGGACCCCCGACGACCTGGTGCTCCTCCCGTTCCTGACCCGGGAGGATCTTCAGGCCAACCTCCCCGACCTGAAAGCCCGGAACTACCCGGAGTCCGCCTTCGAGTACGTCACCACCGGCGGCTCCACCGGGATCCCGGTCGGCTTCTACTACGAGAAAGGGGTCTCCCGCGCCCGGGAATGGGCGTTCATGAAGACCCAGTGGGACCGCGTCGGCTACCGGTTCACCGACCGCTGCGTCGTCCTCCGGGGCTACATCGTCGGGTCTGCCAGAGACGGCGTCTTCTGGAAGAAGACCCTCTGCGGCCGGTGGCTGCTGATGTCCTCCCACCACATGACCGAGGAGACGCTGCCCGCCTACATCGACCGGATCAAGAGGTTCAAGCCACGGTTCATCCAGGCGTATCCCTCGGTGGCGACGATCCTGGCGCGGTACATGCAGGAGCACGGCATCGAGCCGTTCCCGACCGTCAAAGCCGTCCTCTGCGGGTCGGAGAACCTCTACCCCTGGCAGCGCGACCTGCTCGAGGAGGTATTCGGGTGCCGCGTCTTCTCCTGGTACGGCAACTCCGAGCAGACGGTGCTCGCCGGGGAGTGCGAGGAGAGCACCCACTACCACATCTTCCCCGAATACGGGATCGTCGAACTGATCGGGCGCGATGGTCGGCCCGTCGAGGGGCCGGGGGCCATGGGCGAGGTGGTCGCGACCAACCTCACCAACTTCGTCTGCCCCCTCATCCGGTACCGCACCCTGGACGTCGCGGTTCTCGGGACGGACGCCTGCACCTGCGGTCGTGCCTACCCGATGCTCGAGCGGGTCGAGGGGAGGCTCCAGGAATTCATCGTGACGAAGAACCGCCGGTTCATATCGATGACCGCGGTAAACATGCACTCCGACATCTTCGACAACGTTGCACAGTTCCAGTTTCACCAGGAGAAGGAGGGAGAGACCCTGCTACGAATCGTGAAAAAACCCGGGTACGGCGACCGTGACACGGAACGCATTCTCCGGGAACTCGACAGAAAATTCGACGGCGACGTGGACGTCACCATCCGCTTCGTCGATGAGATTCCCCGCACCCGGCGCGGTAAGTACCAGTTCCTGATACAGGAACTCCCGCTGGGTCAGGGGGGCATTTCGGTGTGAGAACCATGCAAGAACTCAGATTAATTGCAGTAGGAGACATATGGGTTCGGACGGCGAACTATCAATATCCGTTCGGGGAGGTCGGCCATCTTCTCGAGGGTAAGGACGTCCTCTTCGGGAACCTGGAGACCACCCTCTCGGATACGGGTGAACCCGCAGAGAAGCACCACGTGATCTTCACATGCCCGGATTCGGCCCGGCACCTGAAGGAGGCGGGGTTCGACGTCATGAGCGTTGCAAACAACCATTCCGGCGACCTCGGTGCCGAGGGATTCAAGAATACCCTGAACGCACTCGAGAGCCGGGGCATCCTCGCCATTGGCGGCTCGGCGACCGAGGACCGGCAGGAACCGGTCATCCTCGAGAAGAACGGCATCTCGATCGGGTTTGCGGGCTATACGATCGGCAAACTCGCCATATCGCGCGAGCTCTCGGTCAACCGGCTGGTCGAGGAGGACGTCCTCAAGGATATCGAGTCCCTCAAAGGCCGGTGCGATCATATCGCCGTCTCGTTGCACTGGGGGACGGAAATGGCCTACTACCCGTCTCCCGAGCAGATCGACCTCGCCCACCGGCTCATCGATGCCGGGGCCACCCTGATCCTCGGGCATCACCCGCATACCATGCAGGCGATCGAACGCTACCACGGGGGGCTCATTGCCTATTCGCTCGGCATGTTCCAGTTCGAACCGCGCTGGCCCCATAACATCTCGCGGGAGGCGATCATGCTCTCGGTCGACCTGCAGAAGAACGGCGTCGTCGGGGCGCATGAGACGGCGCCGCTCATCATCGACGACGACTTCATACCCCGTCCCGCGGAGGGGCCGATGGCCGAAGAGATCCAGAACTTCCTATCCGAGATCTCGCGGCCGGTCGCCGAAGGCAGGCTCACCAGAAGCAGGTGGTTTGAGGAGATCGCGCCGGTCTACATGAAGATGAACCTCGAGAGTTACCGTTACCGGATACGCCGCAAAGGTCTCTTCCCCCTCATGGAGATGGGAGCCTGGTTTTTCACGCCGTTCTGCCTGAAATGCTGCGCAGGCCTGATCCGGCGGCTGTTTCGCCCGGAGCTGGCGCGCAGGAGGCGCGCCCCGGGACAAAACGCCGGGGACTGAACGAAAGTGAGTGCCGGGGCACGCAGGTGTCCGGTTAAACCGGACGCCGCCCCGGGCCTGTTCTTCGACGGATCCCTCATTGCAGCCGGCCGTTTCCCGGGAAGGCCATCGGGCGCCCGGCGACCGGATCGCAAAACCCTCATTACAATTGATGACAAATATAAACGCGAGGAGTGTAACCAATTTGTCAGCGATTCCAAAGGAGGAGTATCTCTATAAGTGCACGTCCGCCTGCGCGGGGTGCAGCTCTTCCCTGTGTCTGCGTTACGTGCTCAAAGCCGCCGGACCCGACTCCGTCCTGGTCGTACCCGCCTGCTGCACCAGCGTTATCCAGGGGATTTACCCCGCCACGGCGATGAACGTGCCCGTCTACAACGTGGCGTTTGCAGCAGCCGCAGCCTGCGCCTCCGGTATGAGCGAGGCGTTTGCGGCAATGGGGAGAGAGACCAACGTCATCGTCTACGCGGGCGACGGCGGCACGGTCGATATCGGGATTCAGGCCCTCTCCGGCGCTTTCGAGCGCGGCACCAATTTCCTGTACATCTGCTACGACAACGAGGCATACGGCAACACCGGCATGCAGCGGTCGGGTTCGACACCGCTCGGGGCGCGCACCACCACGACTCCCGGCGGCAAGCCCACGACCAAGAAAGACCTCGACAGGATCGTCGAGGCGCACAACCCGCCCTACATGGCGACCGCCTGCAGCGCCTACCCCCTCGATCTCTACAAGAAGGTCGAGAAGGCGCTCTCGATCGAGGGGCCCAAGTTCATCCACATCCTCGCACCGTGCCCGCCGGGGTGGCGCTACCCCACGGAGAAGACGGTCGAGATGGGGAAACTCGCCGTGAAGACCGGGACATGGATCCTCTACGAGCGCGAGTTCGGGAAACTCTCGATCAGCGGCCCGTCGAAGGCGGCGATGAAGCGGCCGGCGCCTCTCGAGGACTACATCGGGGGCCAGGGCCGGTTCAAGAACCTGAGCCCCGAGACCCTCGATCTGATGCGCCAGCAGGTGCAGCAGAGCATCCAGCGGCTCTCCCGCGAGGAGGCAGGCGTATGCTGACGATCGCGACCGGCAACAGGGCGGTGGCCGACGCGGTGAAGGCCGCGAAACCCGGCGTCATCGCCGCATACCCGATCACCCCCCAGACCGAGATCGTCGAGCAGATCGCCGAGTACGTCACCGCCGGCGATCTTGAAAGCCGCTACATCCCGGTGGAGAGCGAGCACTCGGCGATGGCGGCCTGCATCGGGGCGAGCGTCGGGGGCGTCCGGACGTTCACGGCAACGAGTTCTCATGGCCTCCTCTACATGCACGAGATGGTTCACTGGGCCGCGGGCGCACGCCTGCCGATCGTGATGGCGAACGTCAACCGCGCCCTCGGGCCTGGATGGAACACCTGGGCGGAGCACACCGACGCCTTTTCCCAGCGCGACACGGGCTGGCTGCAGGTCTTCGTGGGCACCGTCCAGGAGGCCTACGACGCCACCCTGATGGCGTTCAAGATCGCCGAGGACGAGAGGGTTCTCCTCCCGGTGATGGTCAACCTGGACGGGTTCACGCTCAGCCACATCACGCAGTCGCTCGATACAATGGAGATCGGCGACTTCCTGCCGCCCTTCCACCTCCCGCACGCCATCGACACGGCAAACCCCCTCGGCTACGGGCCCATGACCGGGCCGGCCGACCACTTCCGGTTCCGGTGGGACATCGAGCGCTCGATGCGCGACTCCCGGGGCGTGATCGCGGAAGTCGAGCGTGAGTTTGCGGAGCGGTTCGGCCGTTCCTACGGCCCCACCGAGGACTACCGCTGCGAGGACGCCGACGTCGTCGTCGTCGCGATGGGAACCCTCGGCAAAGAGGCGGAGGTGGCGATCGACCGCCTCCGCGACGAAGGGATCAGGGCCGGTTCCATGCGCCTGCGCTGGTTCCGTCCCTTCCCGGACCTCGATCTCGCCGGGCGCGACGTCGTGGTGATCGACCGCGACTACTCATTCGGCTTCGGCGGCGTGGTGGCGCACTCGATCCGGTCGAAGACCGGCGTCGAGCCCTACAGCGTGATCGCCGGCCTCGGCGGCCAGGAGGTCACTTACAACGATATCGCGGACTTTGTCCGGAACCGCCATCCGGGCGAGGAGATGTGGTTCGGGGTGAGCGACCATGTATGAGATCAGGATCCACTCCCGGGGCGGGCAGGGCGGCGTCACCGCCGCGAAGCTCCTCGCCCTCGCGGCGTTCAGGGACGGAAAGCACGCGACCGCCTGCCCGTTCTACGGGGCTGAGCGGCGCGGGGCGCCGGTCGTCTCGTTCGTCCGGATCGACGACGAACCAATCAAGGTATATAGCCAGATCCACGAGCCGGATCTCGTGATCGTGCTCGACACGAGCATCATGGACGTGGTGGACGTTCTGGACGGCCTCAAGGCCGACGGGACGGTTCTCTTAAACAGCGCCCATCCGGTTGCCGGGTGCAACGGAACCTGCCGTCACGTCGACCTGACCGGGATCGCGCTTGCACAGAACCTGGTGGTCGCGGGAAGCCCGATCCTCAACACCCCGGTACTCGGGGCGCTCGCGAAGGTGGGAATCGTCACCCTTCCGTCGGCACTGCAGGCGATCCGGGAGATGTTTGCCGACGAGCGGAACGTGAAAGCTGCTGAAGCGGCATACGAGGAGCTGAAGGTATGAGAGAGAGACTTGCGCTCAGCAGGCCGAAAGAGGCCGCGTCGGGGAAGACCGGGACGTGGCGGACGTTCCGGCCCGTTGTGGATAGGGAGACGTGCAACGCCTGCGGGCTCTGCGCCCAGTACTGCCCGGACGGGGTCATCGACGAAGACCTCAACATTGACCTCGACTACTGCAAGGGGTGCGGCATCTGCGCGAACGAGTGCCCGAAACAGGCGATCGCTATGGTTCGGGAGGAGCGCTGACCTCCTGGTCGATAGGGCTTTTCGCCATATACTCCAGGTTGAACCGGTAGAAGTGCGCATAACCGCAGTTGCGGCACCGGGTCGTGAAGTGGTTGCACCCGATCGCGAGGTCGTGCGGACCCGCGACCCCGCAATGTTTGCATCGTCCGTCTGCCTCGAGGGTCCATAGATCGTAACGCCCGATCAGCGTGCAGGTCCCGACCACCCCGGTGTTCTCGAACCGCGGGATGAATATCCGGGTCGCCCCGCAGGCAGAGCAGAACACCTGCGCCTGCGCGGAGACCGCTTTTATGATCTGGTCGGCATCCTCGCCGCAGTGGTAGCAGCGGGTGCGGTGCCGGGTGAAGATGAACCGCTCGCTCATGCATGATACTTGAGGAGCGCAAGATAAAACCTCCGTCCCGGAGTACGGCCGCCCGCACTCCGGGTCGGCGGGTTGGTGCCGCCCCCGGGCCGGGTCATGACGGGAGGCAAACGTTAAATAGCACCGCCGCACCTCTGTTGCCGAATAGGAGGATATGAGATGGCAGCGTTGAGAGTCGCACCCTATGTCTGCGCTTACTCGGATGAGAACGAAGAGAACCTTCACATCGAGATCGAGCTACCCGGGGTCGATAAGAAGGATATCACGTTCAAGATGCAGGAGACCAGTTTTTCCATCGATGCAACCCGCGGCGACGTACGCTACGTCGGCACCTACGCGATCGGCTGTCCGGTCGACACCAGCAGGGCGAAGGCGACATTCCGAAACGGCCTCCTCGCCGTGGACGTCCCCTACATGCAGCCGGCCGCGGAGGAGACGAAGGAGATCCCCATCGCGGAGTGAAGGGTCTTCGGCCCGGGCGCACCTTCTTTTTTACCGCGAGGCGCCGCCGGGGGCCCTTCGCCCCGATAGCAGGAGATACGCGTTTCCGCCCCACGGGCACCCCTCCCACCGGGAGGAGTCACCTTTATTAGCCTGCATCCGCACGTCAGGGGTATGAACCCGGCACGCGGACATGACCCGGAAGCACCGGAAGCGCCAATGCAAGAGAAATCGCCACCAAACCGGCTGATCAACGAACAGAGCCCTTACCTCCTCCAGCACGCCCGTAACCCCGTCGACTGGTACCCCTGGGGGGAGGAGGCTTTTTCACGGGCACGGGAGGAGGGAAAGCCGATATTCCTCTCCATCGGCTACTCGGCCTGCCACTGGTGCCATGTCATGGAGGAAGAGTCGTTTGCCGACCAGCAGGTCGCGAAACTCTTAAACGACGTCTTTGTCTGTATCAAGGTGGATCGCGAAGAGCGGCCGGATATCGACCAGGTGTATATGGCGGCCGCCCACGCGCTGACCGGGGCCGGAGGATGGCCGCTCACCATCCTCATGACCGCCGATAAGAAACCCTTCTTTGCAGCGAGTTACATCCCGAAGGAGAGCCGCTACGGGATGACCGGTCTTTTAGACCTCATCCCCCGGATCAGCAAGGTCTGGCAGACCCAGCGGCAGGGACTCGAGAACGCCGGCGACCAGGTGCTCCAGGCGCTGCAGAGCGCGGCCAGAACTCCGCCGGAGGAGGGCGAACTCGCGGAGGCGGTCCTCGACGAGGCTTACAACATGTTCTTCCGGGTCTTCGACGGGGAGAACGGGGGGTTCGGGGATGCGCCCAGGTTCCCTACCCCGCACAACCTCATCTTCCTGCTCCGGTACGGGAACCGGACCGGGAAGGAGCCGGCATACACGATGGTCGAGAAGACGCTGCACGCCATGCGGCGGGGGGGGATCTTCGACCAGGTCGGCTATGGGTTCCACCGTTACTCGACGGACGCGGAGTGGTTCGTCCCGCACTTCGAGAAGATGCTCTACGACCAGGCGCTCCTCGTCATGGCATACACGGAGGCTTACCTTGCGACGGGGAGAGAGGAGTTCGCGAGAACCGCCCGGGAGACGATCGCCTACGTCCTGCGGGAGATGACCGACCCGGATGGCGGCTTCTACTCGGCGGAGGACGCCGACAGCGAGGGCGAGGAGGGGAAGTTCTACCTCTGGACGAAGGACGAGATCCTCGGCGTTCTCGGGGAAGAGGACGGCGAGCGGTTTTCGCGGATCTTCAACGTCACGGAGCCCGGGAACTACCGGGAGCAGCCCGGAGGGAAGAGGACGGGCAGGAACATCCTCCGCCTGCGCCGGCCCCTCGCATCGTGGGCGCACGAGTTCGAAACCCCGGAAGACGATCTGGCGTGGTCCGTGGAGGAGGGACGGCAGAAACTTCTTGCGGCCCGCAAGCAGCGTGTCCGTCCGGGCAGGGACGACAAGATCCTCACCGACTGGAACGCCCTCATGATCGCCGCCCTCGCGAAAGCGGCCCGGGCCTTCGACGAACCGGACTACCTGGCGGCGGCGGAGAGGGCGGCGGCGTTCGTCCTCGCCAATCTCCGCCGGGAAGACGGGCGGCTCCTTCACCGCTATCGGGGCGGCGAGGCCGGCCTCGCGGCGACCCTCGACGACTACGCGTTCATGATCTGGGCGCTCATCGAGGTCTACGAGGCGTCGTTTGCCCCCGGCTACCTCAAGACCGCCGTCGACCTCTCCCGGGACCTCATTGCCCGCTACTGGGACTGCAACGAAGGAGGGTTCTTCTTCGTGCCGGACGACGGGGACGTCCCCGTCCGCCAGAAACCGGTCTACGACGGGGCGATCCCTTCCGGCAACAGCGTGGCCATGTACGCCCTCTTCGTCCTCGGACGGATGACGGCGAACCTCGAACTCGAGGAGACGGCGGAGCGGATACGACGCGTCTTTGCAGGAACCGTCAGCGAGTCTCCTACCGCCTGCTCCCACTTCCTCACCGGCCTCGAGTTCATGCTGGGGCCGAACTTCGAGGTGATCATATCCGGTGTTCCGGACGCGGAGGATACGAGAGCGATGATCGGCGCCATCCGGTCGCACTACGCGCCCGATGCCGTCATCATCTTCCGTCCTTCCGACGAAGAAGAACCGGAAATCGTGGAGGTAGCCGGGTTTACCCGCGATATCGTGATGATCGAGGAGAAGGCGACGGCATACGTCTGCACCAACTACGCCTGCGACATCCCGACGACCGATCCCGACGAGATGGTGCGGCTCGTGAAATCGGCCGGACGGCCGTCGGAACCGATCGTCTGATATAGGGGGGAGACCATGAACGGGCGAAACGGGGTCGATATGGAGCGGGTGGACGCCCTCAAGACAGTGATGCAGGGGGATCCGGCGGCGGGCAGAAAGACCCTCTCCGCCATCACCAGCTGGAACGGCGGCGCCCATTCCACCACGATCGCCCGGAACTTCGCCGTCCCGGCCGACGAACCGGCCGCCCTCGGCGGGACCGACCGGGGGGCAAGCCCGACGGAACTGATGCTGGCGGCACTTTCCGCCTGCATCGCGATCGGTATCGCCTACAGCGCGGCGGAAGACGGGATCGAGGTCGGTTCGATCGAGATCGATGTTGTGGGCGACCTCGATCTCAGGGGGTTCCTCAATATCGGCGATCTTCGACCGGGACTCGCGGAGATCCGCCTGACCGTCCGGGTGGATGCCGACGCACCGCGGGAGACGATCGAGGAACTCGTGAACCGCGGCTACCGGCGCTCGCCGGTCGCGGCATCGCTTGAAGGCAGGGTTCCGGTCAGGGTCTGCATCGGGCGGGAGGAGACGACGCTCTCTGAACCCCGATCCGGGGCCTGAACACGTCCCGGCCCCTACAGCGGCGGAGAGGCGGAAACAGTTCTCTCCTCTTCTTTGACCAGCGGATAATTCGCCGCCCTCCAGCCGATGGTCCCGCCGAGCAGGTTTATGACGTTTCTAAACCCGTGCTTCTCGAGGATGCTCGCCGCAAGGCTCCCCTTGTACCCGGCGTCGCAGTGGACGACGATCCGCTTATCCTCCGGGATCTCCTCGAGATGCTCCTCGAGATGCCCGACGTAGATATGATGCGACCCCTGGATGTGGCCATCCCTCTCCCGGTGGTTGACGTTCCTGACGTCGAGCACCCAGACCGACGGGTCGTCCAGGTTCTCAGCGAGGTCGGGAGGAGACCAGGTGCCGGAGCGCTCGACGATCTCGCCCTGCTTGAACCAGGCCGCAAACCCCCCCGCGAGGTATCCCGCGATGTTGTCGTAGCCGAGCCGGACAAAGTGGCGCACCGCGTGATCCAGGTCCAGGTTGAAGTCGTCCACGAGGACGATCGGGTCCTCGTAATTTAAGTAGTAGCCCATGTAGAGGGGAAGGCCCTCCCGCCAGATGCTGATGGTCCCCGGGATATGCCCGCCGGCGAAACTCGTGGGGGATCGGATATCGACGACCTGTACCCCCCGGTCCATGAGTGAGCGGATATCCCGGGGCGAATACGCTTTCAGGTGCGGCAGGTTGTAGATCAGGGGCGGCCCTTCCCGGTTGAGCTTGCGCATCATCGCAATATACTGCGGCTCGTAGAGCCGCTCGCTCATCTTGCGCTCGACGAACTCCTCCTTCGAGAGGGAGAGCAGCCCGTTCGTCGCCTTCTCAAAACCGATGGTCGTGTACTCCCGGTCGCCGATGTTCCCGCCGCAGACGGATCCCGCGCCGTGGGCGGGGCAGACGATCGTGCTGTCGGGGAGCGGGAGGATCTTCTGGTGCAGGCTCGCATACAGCATCTCCGACATTTCCCGCCGCTTATCCTCGCCGGCGAGATCGGTCCTCCCCACATCCCCGGCAAAGAGCGCATCGCCGGTAAAGACCATCAGAGGATCGCCGGAGACCGATCGGTCGCGGAGCAGGAGCGATATACTCTCAATGGTATGGCCGGGCGTCTCCAGGATCTCAAGCTCGAGCGAGCCGACCGTAAACGTCTCCCCTTCGTGGACGCCGGTGCCGAACCCGAACTCCTCCCGGGCTCCGTGCAGGATCTCCGCCCCGGTCGGGCGGGCGAGCTCACGGGAGCCGATGACGTAATCCTCGTTTTTGTGCGTCTCGAAGATCTTCGTGATCTTCATGCCCTCGCGTTCGGCGACGGCCGCGTAGATCAGGCAGTCGCGCCTTGGATCGATGACCGCCGCCTCCCCGCCCGCCCCGACGATGTATGAGTTGTGAGCAAGGATATCGGACTTAATCTTCTCAAACAACATCCGTATTCATCTCCCCGGGTGGTGGAACCCGTTCCGATGAGCCGGGATATGGGGCGGACATATAAAATGTTTCCGGGAGATACGGGGAGAGACCGGACGCTGCCGGCCGGCTCACGAGGAGCGGAACTCCTCATTCCTGCCGGACGGCCCCGACCTCGAGGATACTGCCCACCGCCTTGAACGCATCCTCGAGCTCTTCGAAGTTCGGGATCCGGGAGCCCCGGAGGATGCGCAGCCCGCTCCTGATGCTGTCGCCGCCGAGCATGCAGCCCACCACCATCTTCTCCGTGTTCCGGGAGAGTCGGACGATTTCGTTCGCGACGTGCGCCGGATCGACGAGCGTGGTCGGCACGGCGATCACGAACACGATGTCCCAGAAGTTCTGGTGCCGTATCAGCACGTCGAAGAGAGCGGCGAACCGGGTGGCGTCGGCGTCCCCGAGGATATCCATGGGGTTTGCGTGGTTCCAGAACGGCGGGAGGAACGCGTTCAACTCGCGGAGCACGTCGTCGGGGAGGTCGACCATATCGACCCCGTAGGTCTCGGCGTAGTCGGAAGCAAGGACGGCGAACCCTCCCGCACTGGTGACGGCGATCGCGCGCTTCCCCTTCGGGTAGCCCTCGGAAGCCAGGAGTTCGGCCAGGTTGAAAGCGTCCCGCAGGCTCCGGGCCACTATCACCCCCGCCTGCCTGAACGCCGCGACGTAGACGTCGTAACTCCCGGCAAGCGACCCGGTGTGGGACGATGCCGCGGCCCGCCCCTTCCGGGACGACCCGGACTTCACCGCCACCACCGGCTTTCTTTTGGCGACCTCACCGACGATCTGCATAAACCCGCGCCCGTCCTGGATCTCCTCGACATAGAGGGTGACCGACCGGGTCTTTTCGTCCTGCTCGGCGAACCGGAGAAAGTGCTCGAACCCGAGATCCGCCTGGTTGCCGACGCTGATGACGGTCGAGAACCCGAACTCTTCAGGGAGGCTCCAGTCGACGACGGTGGTGATGATCGCGCCGCTCTGGGAGATGAAGGCGACGTCTCCCGGCCTCGGCGAGACGGGGTCGAACGTGGCGTTGATCCCCATATGAGGCATCATGATCCCGAGACAGTTCGGGCCGATGATCCGGATTCCGTGTCTTCGGGCGATCGCCGTGACCTTCTCTTCGAGAACCGTGCCTTCGCCGCCGATCTCGCGGAACCCGGCGGTGACGATGACCGCGAGACGGATGCCTTTCTTCCCGCACTCCTCCATCACCTCCGGGACGATACGGGCGGGCACGGCGACGACAGCCCAGTCGACCGGGTCCGGGATGCCCGTAACGGAAGGGTAGGTCTTTCGCCCGAAGAGTTCCGTTCGGGACGGGTTGACCGGATAGAGGTTCCCGGGAAACGAGAGGAGGTTGCGCAGAACTGAGTAGCCCACCTTGTTCGGGCTTGCGGAGGCACCGATCACGGCGATCGAAGCCGGATAGAAGAGATCCGGGGGGGCCCGGACCCTGAGGCGGGCGGGCGCGCCCCCGGCGGTATCCCCGACGATGATCCTCGCGTCGACGACGCTGACCCCTTTCTCGTAGACGATGACGGGGTTCAGGTCGAACTCCCGGATCCGGGGGTCTTCGATGAAAGCCTGTGCCATCGCGGCGATGACGCGGACGAGCGCCTCCTCGTCCTTCGGGGACTCACCCCGGTATCCCCGGATGAGCCGGTACCCCTCGATCTCGCGGATCATGGCACGGATCTCGCTGTCGGTGACGGGTAGCACCCGGATGGAGACATCTTCGAGGAGTTCCACCAGTTTCCCCCCGAGACCGAACGTGATGACCTTCCCGAACGACGGGTCGGTCTTTCCGCCGATCAGCACCTCGAGCCCCGCGGGCATCTGCTTTTCCACGATGATCCCGGCGACCGTCGCCTCCGGGGCACGGGCGGCGGCGTTTTGCATGATTGTCCCAAACGCCTCTTCGGCCCCATCGGGGCTCTCGATCCCGGTGATGACTCCGCCGACGTCGCTTTTGTGGACGATCTGGGGGGAGATGACCTTCATGACGACGGGATAGCCAATCCGCCCGGCGGCTGCCCGTGCATCCTCGGCGCTGGTAGCCAGATGGTTGGGCGGCACCGGTATCCCGCACGACTCGAGCAGGCGGTAGCCCTCAGATTCGGTTAACATCCTCTCCGGCATGGGTATTCCTCGCGGTAGGCCGATCCTGCCAGGCATGACCGGTGCCCTGTTGCACGGGTTGGTCGGACCGCCCATAATAATTATCCACCCCGGAGGAGTGAATCCGATTCCCACCAAACAAACTGCAAAACCGGCATGTGGCGGGACGGCCCCCATGAAGCGGCAGAGGGCGGCTGGAGACGGAGTTTGAACCCCGGTGGATGTCGCAACCGCACCAGTACAACTTCTGTAAGTTTAGTCCCATCATATAAACAAAATTTAGAAAGATATAATAAAGGGTGCTACTATCTTTTTTGATCGTATGTATTCGCCAAAATACACCGGAATGTTCACGGCCGCAGTGCTCGCGGCCCTCGTTCTCGCCATGTTCGCCGCCGGGTGCACCGGCACCGGGACCGTCCAGGGCGGCACCGGCGAGACCGTCACGGTCACCGACGGGTTCGGCCGGACCGTCGCCGTCCCGTCGCCCCCGGAGAGCGTCGTCTGCTCGGGCTCCGGATGCCTCCGCTACCTCGTCTACCTCCAGAGCCAGGACCTCGCCGTCGGCGTCGACGACATCGAGAAAGAAGAGCGGACGATCGAAGGCCGTCCCTACTCCCTCGCCTACGGATCACAGTTCAAAGATCTCCCCCTGATCGGTGAGTTCCGGGGCAAGGACGACCCCGAGAAGATCCTCGGGATAGGCCCGCAAGTCGTTTTCAAGACCGGCTCCACCGGAACGGCATACGCGACCAGTGCCGGTGATGCAGATAAACTCCAGGAGAGAACCGGCATCCCCGTCGTGGCGTTCCCCTACGGCTCGCTCCGGAACGACGCCGAAAAGGCTGAGATGTACACCGGACTCCGCACGATGGGCGGGGTTCTCGATAAGCAGGACCGCGCCGAAGAGGTGATCGCCTACATCGAGGCGACGATCGCCGACCTCAAAGCCCGGACCGCCGACATCCCCGAGGCGGAACGGAAGACAGCCTACATCGGCGGCGTCTCCTCGGCGGGCGCTCACGGCATTATCTCCACAGAACCCGCCTACCCACCATTCCACTGGGTCAACGCAAAGAACGCCGCGGCCGGACTCGGCACCGCCCACGCCGACGTCGCGAAAGAGGCCCTCGTCGACTGGAACCCCGGGTACATCTTCGTCGATGTCGGCACCATCCAGATGGAGAGCGACGGGGCGATCGGGGAACTGAAGAGCGACCCTGCACTCCAGGGGCTCTCCGCCGCGAAGGAAGGCCGGGTCTACGGCGTCCTCCCGTACAACTTCTACAGCACGAACTACGAGACCGTGCTCGCCGACGCCTACTTCATCGGCAGGACCCTCTACCCCGAGCGGTTCGCCGACATCGACCCCGAGGAGAAGGCAGACGAGATTTACACCTTCTTCATCGGGAAGCCGGTCTTTTCCGACCTGAACAGCCAGTACAGGGACCTCGGATTCGCGGAAATCCCGTTGTAACCCGGGACAGGGGCGCGGAAGTGGAAGAGAATCATGCGTGCAGCAGGTAGGACCCCACTTCTTCTCCCTTCCCGGCCGATGTAGCCCGGGCATGGGCTCCTTCTCTCACGCTCCGGGCATGCGAACGGGAGGGTCTGCCGAACCCGGGGGCGTTGCACCGGTTCGGCCGATTATCAGCGCAGGTATTACGAATCAGAATTGAGTCATACCCGATAGGTGACGATTCGATAACTATAATACACAATGTTACTACTACTGATATTAGTATGCCACCGTTCCGATATAGAGGAGCCCTCGCGGCTGCGGTGCTCGCGGCCCTCGTTCTTGCCATGCTCGCCGCCGGATGCACCGGCACCGGGACCGTCCAGGGCGGCACCGGCGAGACCGTCACGATCACCGACGGGTTCGGCCGGTCGGTCGCCGTCCCGTCGCCGCCGGAAAGCGTCGTCTGCTCGGGTTCCGGATGCCTCCGCTACCTCGTCTACCTGCAGAGCCAGGACCTCGCCGTAGGTGTCGACGACCAGGAGAAGAAAGATCAGGTGATGGAAGGCCGTCCTTACGCCCTCGCTTACGGGTCACAGTTCAAAGACCTCCCCCTGATCGGTGAGTTCCGGGGCAAGGACGACCCCGAGAAGATCCTCGGGATAGGCCCACAGGTCATCTTCAAGACCGGTTCCACCGGAACGGCGTACAGCACCAGCGGCCCCGAGGCCGACAAGCTTCAGGAAAAGACCGGCATCCCGGTCGTGGCGTTCCCCTACGGCTCGCTCCGGAGCGACGCCGAAAAAGCCGAGATGTATGCCGGACTCCGCACGATGGGCGGGGTTCTCGATAAGCAGGACCGCGCCGAAGAGGTGATCGCCTACATCGAGGCGACGATCGCCGACCTCGAGAGCAGAACCGCCGACATCCCCGAGGTGGAACGGAAGACAGCCTACATCGGCGGCGTCTCCTCGGCGGGCGCCCACGGCATTATCTCCACAGAACCCGCCTACCCACCATTCCACTGGGTCAACGCAAAGAACGCCGCGGCCGGACTCGGCACCGCCCACGCCGACGTCGCGAAAGAGGCCCTCGTCGACTGGGATCCGGAGTACATCTTCATCGACCTCGGCACCATCCAGATGGAGAGCGACGGCGCGATCGGCGAACTGAAGAACGACCCCGCGCTCCGGGGGCTCTCCGCCGCGAAGGAAGGCCGGGTCTACGGTGTTCTCCCGTACAACTTCTACAGCGTGAACTACGAGACCATCCTTGCCGACGCCTACTTCATCGGCAAGACCCTCTACCCCGACCGGTTCGCCGACATCGACCCCGAGGAGAAGGCGGACGAGATCCACACCTTCTTCATCGGAAAACCGGTCTTCGACGATCACAACAACGAGTACCGGAACCTTGGGTTTAGGGAGATCCCGCTCTGATGCCGGGCTCGATCAGGAGGATATGACGAGATGCACTTTGCAGACGGGGCCATCCCCGCCGACTACATGGGCTACGTGCGCCGAAAGCACCTCTGGATACTCGGTGGAGTGGTCCTCCTCTTCCTCCTCCTGATCGTATCCATATCGGTCGGCGCGGTGAGCATCCCCCCGTACGAGGTTTTTCTCTCTATCGTGAACGGTATCGTCGACCGGATACACCTTCTTCTCAATCCCGGCACCGTCCTCAACCCCACCAGCACCGACCGGATCGTCTGGAACATCCGCCTCCCGCAGGCGCTTGCCGCGATCGTCGCCGGGGTGGGGCTCTCGGTGGCCGGGGTCGCCATGCAGTCGATCCTTCGTAACCCGCTCGGATCGCCGTTCACGCTCGGCATCTCGAACGCCGGCGCCTTCGGGGCGGCCGTCTCGGTCATCGTCCTCGGCACCGGGCAGATGCACTCCTCAGTCGCCGACGCCGTCACCATAAACAACCCCTACGTGACGACGCTGATGGCGTTCATCTTCTGCCTCCTTGCGACAGCCGTGATCCTGCTCATCTCCCGGCTACGCGGGGCGTCTCCCGAGGTGATGGTGCTCGCCGGCGTCGCCCTCTCTTCGCTCTTCACGGCGGGGACGATGTTTCTCCAGTACTTCGCCGACGACACCCAGCTCGCCGCCGTCGTCTTCTGGACGTTCGGCGACGTCGGCCGGGCCAGCTGGCAGGAACTCGGGATCATGGCCTTCGTGACCATAGCGGCCTCGCTCTACTTCATCGCGAACCGCTGGAACTACAACGCGATCGACGCCGGCGACGAGACCGCGAAGGGCCTCGGCGTCAGCGTCGAGGCAGTCCGGGATATCGGGATGGTCGTCGCGGCGCTCGTATCCGCCGTGATCGTCTCGTTCCTCGGGGTCATCGGCTTCGTGGGGCTCGTCTGCCCGCATATGGTGAGGAGGCTCATCGGCGACGACCAGCGCTTCCTGATCCCGGGCTCCTGCGTGATGGGCGGAATCCTCCTTCTCGCCTCGGACACGGTCGCCCGGGTCATCGTGGCTCCCTACATCCTCCCGGTTGCCGTGCTCACGGCATTTTTAGGCGCACCGGTCTTCATCTACCTGCTGCTTAGGGGGTACCGGCGATGATCCTCGACGTCGACGGCGTGGCGTTCAATTACCGGAGCGCTTCGGTCATCCGGGATATCACGTTCGACCTTCGACCGCACCAGACTCTCGCGATCCTGGGGCCGAACGGTGTCGGGAAGACGACGCTCTTGAAGTGCATGAACACCATCCTGCGGCCGAAGGCCGGGTCCGTCCTCATCGAGGGGGCCGACCTCCTCACCGCGGACAGGATGGAGATCGCACGGAAGGTCGGCTACGTCCCGCAACGGTGCGAGGCGGCCCGGTTGACCGTCTTCGACGCCGTCCTCCTCGGCCGCCGGCCGCATATCGGGTGGGACGTGACGGACAAGGACATACGGATCGTCGAGGCAGCAGTCCGGATGCTCCACCTCGAGGACCTGAAGCTGCGCTACATCGACGAGATGAGCGGCGGGGAGCTCCAGAAGGTGAGCATCGCGAGAGCGCTTGTGCAGGAGCCCCGGGTGCTCCTCCTCGACGAACCGACGAGCAGCCTCGACCTCAAGAACCAGCTCGAGATCCTCGGGATCGTCCGGCACGTGACGACGGAGCACGACGTCGCCGCGGTGATGACGATGCACGACCTGAACATGGCGCTTCGCTACGCCGACCGGTTCATTCTCTTAAAGGACGGCATCATCCATGCCGCGGGGGGCCCCGACGTGGTGACGCCGGAGATCATCGAGGCGGTTTACGGCGTCCCCGTGACGGTCGAGCGGTACAACGGATACCGCTTCGTCGTGCCCCTGGAACCGGAGAGCGCCTGAGAGCCCGGGCCCAGTAACGTATAAGCCCCCCGTCGCCGATATGCCCGGCCGGGGGCATATGGTGCTCGAGACGTTCGTCGGGATCACCGCGACGGTCCTTGGGATATTCGGGGCGCTCTTCATCGTCTACGGAGCAGCGATCGCGATCGTCGAACTCCTGATGCGGGAGATGCGCATCAGAGCGATCAGTTACCGCGACATCCGGTGGGTCTTCACCACGCGCATCCTGATCGGTCTCGAGTTCTTCGTTGCCGCCGACGTCATCAAGACGATCCTCGAACCGACGCCCCAGGACCTGGCCATCCTCGGGGCGCTCGTCGCGATCAGGACGGTCGTGAGTTACTTCCTCGGGAAGGAGGTGAGCGAACTCCCGGAGGAGAGAAAATTGTAGCGATGAGCGGGACAGGTTCTTTCGATCACGCGCTCTTTTGGTTCGAAAACGCCTTCAGGTGCTCGTGCGCCCCCTCGACGACTCTTCTTGAGTTCGCGAAGGTGATCGTCTGCAGCGCCTCGTCGTAGGGGAGCCACCGGTAGTCGATGTGCTCGTCCGAGATCGTCACCTCCTCCACCGGGGTCTCGATGAGGTAGTAGACAACCTCCTTGTAGACCGTATGCGCCCGACGCTGGAAGAAGTAGTGAACCTCCTCGCGGAACCCTGGAACGAACTCTGCGCGGGTGATCCCGGTCTCCTCCTCGAGTTCGCGAAGCACCGTCTCCTCCTCGCTCTCGCCACGTATGCCGTGCCCCTTCACCAGATCCCAGTGGCCAGCCCCGTACTGCAGGATGAGGTACTGGAGATCCGCATCCCGTCGGACGACGACTGCCCCGCATGAACGCTCTTTTACCATGATTCCTTCAATCCTGTGTCGTGAAGTCTCCGGCCTCCGCGAGTTCGCGCCCGATGATCAGGAAATCCTCTTCCAGGGACTCCCGGTATCGGGGGTTGTAGAGCGCGGCGGCAGGGTGGAGGGTGGGGATGAGGCGGACCGGATGGCCGAAGAGGAGGCCGGGGTAGACCGTCCCCCGGATCTCCGTGATCCGGTCGAACTCGACCGGCAGGAAGGAGAGGATATACCTGCTCGAGTGCCGGCCGAGCATCACGATCACCTTCGGCCCGATGATCCGGATCTGCTCCTCGAGGTACGGGGTGCAGGCCCGGATCTCCTCTTCACCGGGGTCGCGGTTCCCGGGCGGCCGGTGCTTGACGATGTTCGCGATGAAGACGTCGTCGCGCGATAAGCCGATACCCGATAGGAGGCCTTCGAGGAGTTTTCCCGCCCGACCGACAAACGGCCTCCCGGTGAGGTCTTCCTGTTTCCCCGGCGCTTCGCCGATGAGCATGAGGTCGGCCCGGGGGTTCCCTTCTCCCGGGACTGCATGGTGAGTGTTCTCCCAGAGGAGGCATTTCCGGCATTCGCCGATGACGGCGGCAAGTTCCTCTATCGCCGCCTCTCCCCCCGCATCCTGTACCATGCCCACACTATTGAGGATAACTCGTATAACCTTCTTATGCATTGTGTTTTGGCGCCGGGAATTGTCTTACCCCGGCCCGGAATCGGTCCGAGAGGGGGAGAGGAGCGGTGCCGGCCGTTCGGCTACGGATCTCACCAGACGGCGCGGCACTGTTTTCGTGCTTATAGAGGCCGGTCTTCGGGGGGGTGGTCCGGCACGGGTCTGACGTGTAGATGATTGTCACAGAAAAGGGATATAGAAGAACGTTGAGCTCTCCAGCGCGGGTACCGGAACCGGCATCCTGCCCGACACGTGCAGGGATACCCACTCCCGGTTGGCGCCCCGAACGACGGACGGATGATCTGCATGAGATTCCTTCAAAATGAGAGAACCAGCAGGGTCGCACTCGTTCTCCTCCTAATAGCCGTCGGTGCTTTCGGCGCCCTTTTGCTCCTCGATCTTCTCACGATCGGTCCCGGGCATCCTCCCCCCGGGGCCCTGCAAAAATGGTATATCCCCCGGCCCGGGTATGGGTATGCAGAGAACGGGTCGGTCGTCGTGAACAGAACAATCGATAGAGATGTCATTCTGATCGGGGACGTTGAAGAGGGGTGTCCGCCCCCGTTTCCGGATTGCTCCCCGTACTGCAGCCACGCCGTGTATCTCGACACCGGGTCGGGCGACCGGTATCTGGTCGTCAACTGGTACTTCGACGATGACGCGGATCTCGCGCGGGCGGAAGGGAACCTCTGCAGTGACCTTCGGTCGTCCGGGAACGTCGCCTCCGCCGGGTTGATCCTCCCGGGAGAACCGGATAGATCGCCGGACGCACCGATCGTTAGCCCCATCACCGTGACGAAATACGAGAGCGAAACATCGTCCGGTTACTTCGGCGTCGTTGAAAAGCCGCTATCCCCGGAACACGACGATTACTTCATCGTTTACTACGGGGTCTATGGGCCGGCCGTTCTCCCCGATCACGCCGCTGCACTGGAAGGGCTTATGCTCCGGAGTTCCTCGCTCCGGGGCGCAAGATCGCTCGCGTCCTGTACGTGAGCGGCAGGGATGTGATCGGGCACGGCACAACCAGGCCGGAGAGCCGTCATACAGGCCTGGGACGATCCGGAACTGTGAAACATTACCATGCTGCGCGATCCCGACTAGCAGCCTGTTACGGTAGATTTCAGGTAAGGATTCTACCCGGCAGTCTCAACGTGTAGACGCGTGAGACAGAAATCGTTTATAGAGGGACGCCGAGTCTCAATCATGACGTACAGCCTCCGACAGCCGTCCCTGCCCGGATCGGGTACCACCGGCAGGCGGAGACCGGCCAGAACCCCTCACGGGCACGACTCCATACCCGCGGAGAGAGCCGGATGAGACAGAACCCCGTTCTCCTTGTTGCGCTGCTGCTCCTGGCATTCGGGGCCGGGTGCACCAGCACACCGGAAAACGCCACCCCCGCACAGGTCCTCCACTACGAGCAGGGAAACACCTCGATCCCCATCAACGTCTCCGAGATCCCGGTGAGAACGTTCGATGTCAACGCAACAGAGGTGATCGGGATCGTCCTCGCCGACCAGCGGGCCGGGATCCTGCTTGAGGGCGGCTGGAAGATCGCTTCGATCCGGGCGGGCTTTGAGGAGGAGGACCCGAACAGGGAGCACATCGACGCAGAGTTCAGGAACGATGAACTTTCGCTGTCGTTCTTCATCGAAGTGGACGAACGGGAGGAACGTGCCACGAGGGGGCGCTGTAGCCCCATAGTCTGGGGGGGACGCCCATGGCCCGATTCCAAAGAACCGCGGCCTGAAGACTACTACCAAAACTACTACCTTCCGAAAACGGACCAGTTCGCCGTCATCGATTGTCAGAACGAGCGGATCGTGATGGTCTATAACAAAACGACGATCTTCTACCTCTACCCGTCATACGGGGATGCGAATGTATGGGATCCTGATCGAAGCGAAACCGGCGCACCTCAACCATCGTCATACGGGCAGAACGGCATAAATGCGTAGGAAAGCGCGATCAGAAGAACTGCGGATAAAATCACCGTAGGAGGAAAACAAGATGGACAAAAATACAGGAAGGCGCCCCCTCTGCTCCGGGCTATGTTGCCGGCAGGCGCAAGCCATACCTCTCCTTTCCCTTGCGCTGCTGCTCCTGGCGTTCGGGGCGGGCTGCATCGACTTCCCGGAGCAGAATGCAACGGGAAACGTCACACCCGCCCCGGTCCTCCACTACGAGCGGGGGGACGTCTTGATCCCGATCAACGTCTCCGAGATTCCAGTGCGGGGATTCGACGCCAATGTCACGGAGGTTATCGAGATCCTCCTCGCCGACCCGCGGGCCGGGGCCCTGCTTGAGGGCGGGTGGAAGATAACTTCGGTTCGGACGAACTTTGAGGGGTTCTACTCGGTCGACCCGACCAGGACATATGTCGACGTAGAGTTCCGACGCGATGAACCGTCACCGTCGTTCTTCATCGAAGTGGACGACCAGGAGGGGCACACGGGAAGAGGTTTCTGCAACGTCCCACGCTGGCGCGGGGGGCCGTTTGCAGGTCCACGTCCCGAGGACTACCACAAAGACGAGGCGGTGAGAGATGGCACAAACTGGTGGTATGTTTACGATCACCACAACGACAGGGTGGCAATGGTCTATAATGGAACGACGATCATCTACCTCTACCCATCGTACGGGACACAGTGGTACGAAACCGTAGGGAAAACAGGCGACACGCGCCATCTGGGGGCATTGTAATGTTCCGGAATGGACAGAGGGGCGCGACAATCATCTATCTCTACCCCTCATACGGGAGAGAGTGGTATGAAAGCGTGGAGGCGTCAGGATGAAGCGAATCTTCATTCTCTCCCTTGCGCTGCTGCTCCTGGCGTTCGGGGCCGGATGCATCGGCTCCCCGGAGATGAATGCAACGGAGAACGTCACCCCCGCCCCGGTCCTCCACTACGAGCAGGGGGATGTCTCGATCCCGATCAACACTTCCGAGATCCCGGTGAGAAGGTTTGATGTCAACGTCACGGAGGTGATCGAGATCGTTCTTGCCGACCAGCGGGCCGGGGCTCTGCTTGAGGGCGGGTGGAAGATCGCCTCGGTCCGGACAGGCTTTGATTACGACTTGAGGACGCATGTCGACGTAGAGTTCCGAAGCGACGAGCCGTCACCGTCGTTCTTCATTGAAGTGGACGAACAGGAGGGGCAGACCGGCTGGGGACGCTGCAACGTCCCACGCTGGCTTGGGGGGCCGTTTGCAGGCCCCTATCCTGAAGACTACCACCAGAACCGGACATTCTACCACACCTATGTCTTCGATCACCACAACGATCGGGTGACGATGGTCTACAACGATACGACGATCTTCTACCTCTACCCCTCATACGGGAGAGAGTGGTATGAAAGGGTGGAGGTGTCAGGATGAAGCAGGTCTTCATTCTCTCCCTTGTGCTGCTGCTTCTGGCGTTCGGGGCCGGTTGCATCGACTTTCCGGAGACGAACACCACGAAAACTGCCGCGTCGACCCCGATCCTTCACTACGAGCGGGGGAACATCTTAATCCCGATCAATACTTCCGAGATCCCGGTGAGAACGTTCGATGTCAACGCGACAGAGGTGATCGAGATCGTCCTTGCCGACCCGCGGGCCGGGATTCTGCTTGAGGGGGGCTGGAAGATCACTTCGATCCGGACGGGCTTTGAGGAGGAGGACCCGAACCGGGAGCACATCGATGTGGAGTTCCGGAGCGACGAACTGTCACTATCGTTCTTCATCGAAGTGGACGAACGGGAGAGGCAGACCGGCAGAGGGCGCTGCAGCGCCACGATCTGGAGGGGACACCCATGGACATCGGACCCCTTCCCTGAAGAGGAGGACTATCACCAGGCGGTAAATCCATACATGGGCCTGTTTGTGGTCGTCGATCATCACAACGAGAGGGTGATGATGGCCTATGACGATAAGACGATCTTCTACCTCTATCCCTCATACGGGGATGTGACTGAATGGGAGTGACCGAAGCAGAACCGGCGCCCCTCTCCCCTCTCTCATGGAACAGGGTGATGTGAAAGCGTAGGGGAGGGCGATCCGGGAAAATGCAGGTTGTCGGAACGATCATGAAACCACCATAGGAGGGAAGCAAAATGAACCAAAAAGCGGGAAGGCAGGCGCAAGCCGTACCTGCAACCGGCGGGAGCAATTACGTGAAGCAGATCGCCATTCTCTCCCTTGCGCTGCTGCTCCTGGGCGCGCTGTCTCTCCTGCACGGATCTGGCCCTGCGGCCAGTCGCACTACGCTCCTCCCACCAGATGGTGCTCAAACTCCGGCCGCTCGTAGTCGCACCTCTGGTGCTCTTGCTCCGCTCCTGCGGAGCATCGCACTCCACCCCCGCCCGTCGTTCGTCGCCACTCGCGCCTTACGGTGCTTCGGCTCCTGCTCGAAGACGCTTCCGCGTCTTCTCAAGCTCCTGCCGTTCCGGCAGTCGCACCCTTCGGCCAGTCGACCACTCGCACCTGCGGTGCTCGGGCTCCGCTCCTCACGGAGCGTCGCCAATTTAATACCCCCAGAGATGAACACTATATAGAATTTCCCGGCGACTTCACCGCCCGGTCTCGCCGGAGCGGCGCCTGACCCGGATTTCCGGCCGGGTTCCGGGCTGCAGGAAGAATGGAGCGATTTACACAATGAGCGATATGGATCACACCTGTTTTGACACGGCAAAGATCGATAAGTTACAGGAACTGCGCGAGCGCGGGGTGACGGTCTACCCCTACACCTTCGACCGCAGGGATACCGTCGAGGAGATCAAGGAGCGGTTCTCCGCGATCGAGCACGATAAGAGCGAGGAGGAGGTCAGCACCGCGGGGCGGGTCTACGTCGTCCGCCAGCACGGCAAGACGATCTTCGCCGATATCGGCGACTCCGAAGGCCGGATCCAGCTGTATCTGCGGAAGAACGACCTCGGCGAGGAGCAGTTCGACCTCTTCAAGCAGTACGTCGACGCCGGCGACATCGTCGGCGTCGTCGGCCACGTCTTCCGGACGAAAATGGGCGAGATCACCGTCTGGGTCGACCGGTTCGAACTCCTTACGAAATCGGTCTGCCCGCTTCCCGAGAAGTTCCACGGGCTCAAGAACGTTGAGACCCGCTATCGGCAGCGCTACCTCGACCTGATCATGAACGAGGAGAGCCGCGAGACCTTCAGGGCGCGGAGCAGGATCATCTCCCTCCTGCGACAGTTCCTCTTCGAGCGGGACTACCTGGAGTTCGAGACGCCCACCCTGCAGCCGATCTACGGCGGCGCGAACGCCCGGCCGTTCACCACCCACCACAACGCCCTCGACCAGAAACTCTACCTCAGGATAGCGCCGGAACTCTACCTCAAACGCCTGGTCGTCGGCGGGTTCGATAAGGTCTTCGAGATCGCGAAGAACTTCAGGAACGAAGATATCGACACCAACCACAACCCCGAGTTCACGATGGTAGAGGTCTACGAGGCCTACCGCGACTACAACGACATGATGAACCTCACCGAGGAGATCCTCTCCCACCTCGCGGAGAAGGTGCTCGGGACGACCGTCTGCTCGTTCGCCGGGCACGACCTGGACTTCTCCCGCCCCTGGCGCCGCCTCACGATGGAGGAGGCGGTGCGGGAGTACGCCGGGATTGACTTCCCGGCCATGAGCCTCGAAGAACTCCACGCCTTCGGCCTCGAGCACTGCGTCGAGGGCTGCGAGAGCGCCGCGACCCGGGGCGAGTACCTGGTGCTCTTCTTCGAGCACTTCGGCGAGAAGCACCTCATCCAGCCGACATTCATCTACGACTTCCCGATCGAGAACTCGCCGCTCGCAAAGAAGCACCGCTCAAAAGAAGGGCTGACGGAGCGGTTCGAGCTCTTCATCGCCGGGATGGAGATGGCGAACGGCTTCTCGGAGTTAAACGACCCCCTCGACCAGAAAGCCCGGCTCGAACAGCAGGACGCGAAACGCCGGAAGGGCGACCTCGAGGCGCAGATGATCGACTACGACTTCATCAACGCGCTCGGCTACGGGATGCCTCCGACGGGCGGCGTCGGGATCGGGATCGACCGGCTGGTGATGCTCCTCACCGGCAAGGACTCGATCAAGGAGGTCCTCCTCTTCCCGCAGATGAAGACCGCCGTCCCCGGGCAGAACGGGGACAAAGCGGAAGAAGGCGATGGGGAAGAGTGATCGCCCCTCAATTTTTGTCATGAACGGACGGAACAGGGCCGCCATCAAACCCGGGATGACGGTGGATATCGTGCTCAAACGCGACCAGCGGACGGGGAAGCGCACCCGGGGCGTCGTCGCCGAGATCCTGACGAACTCATCGTTTCATCCCCACGGGATCAAGGTCCGGCTCCGCGACGGGCAGGTCGGGCGGGTTCAGGAGATCGTTGAGTAAGGTCACCCGGCCTTCCGGAGGGTGAACCGGACGGCCGCTCCCTCCTCCGGCTCCCCCTCCACCCGGTCCTCCGCCCATATCCTCCCACCGTAGCGCTCAATAAGCATCCGGCAGATATAGAGACCGAGGCCCCGACCGCTCTTTTCAACTCCCCCGCCGCCGAAACGGGTGAACAGGCGTTCCTTCATCTCGTCGGGGATACCCGGCCCGGTGTCCTCGACCGAGACCAACACGTCTCCGCCGTGCTCCTCGACCCGGATGGCGATCTCGACCGCGGGCCCGCCGAACTTCACCGCGTTGCCGATGAGGTTCGTGAAGACCTCGGAGAGGAGATCGTCGGCGAGCACCCGGGCGGTTGTCCCCGCGTAGGTGATCCGCACATCGGGAAAGTGCTCGATCTCCGCCCGGATAACGGGATCGAGAGCAACCGGGCCGAGGACGGCAGCCTCTTCCCGGATCTGCCTGATGGTGTTGACGTTTCTGATGATCTCGACACTCTTTTTGAGGCTTTTCTGCACCTTTTCAGTATAATTCCGCTGCTCGCCCTCGAGTTCTTCCGTGAGGAGATCGGTGTAAAGCGTGGCGGTACTGATGGTATTTTTGATGTCGTGCGTCATGATGTCCAGGTAAAGGTTCGCCCGCTCGGTCGACTCCTGCAGTTCCGCCGTGCGTGCTGCAACCTGCTCCTCCAGGTGCCCGCTGTACTCCCTGATCGTCTCTTCCGATTCCCTGAGGCTCTTCATCCCCGCTTGGAGAGCCGCGACCATCGTGTTGATGCTCCGCTCGAGTTTCATCACCTCGCGGGTTGCCGAGACACGGATCGTATGGTTGAGGTCTCCCTGCGCGATGACGTCGACGTCGTCGATGATCTCCTCGAGGGGGCGCGTGAGGCGGCGCGCTACAAGGAAGATGACCGCGCTCGAGAGAACGATTGCAAGGATTGCAACGACGGCGCGGGAGTAGAGCAACTGGTCGAGCTGGCTCTGTATGAGTCCCGTATCATAGGTCAGTTCGACGACGACGCTCGGGTCGGACGGGTAATCCGGGTCTTTCAGGTCGATGAAGAGATACTGGATCCGCCTTCCGTGCTCATCCTGCACCGCGTAATCAGTTCGGCCGGGGATGACCGTCCCGGTGACGAACTCCCGTGTCCGGGCATCGACAGAGCCGTCCGGCATCCCGACGGGGTTGCCGAAGATATCGTATACGCGGATCGAATCGAGATACGGGTTCATGGCAACGAACTCCTGCGTGCTCTCCTGCGAGCGCAGACGGTTCCGCTCCTCCATGAACGCATCCGGCGCGAGCCCGAGTTCGAGAAGGTAGCGGTGATCCGGCGTGGGCATATACGCATACTTCCGGACCTGCCCGGTTGCGGGCTCGTACACCACGCGGTCGGGGGAGAACTCGTCTCCAAGACGCATCCGGGTGAGCTCGTCATAAAAACCCGGGACGTTCCTGAAATCGAGGCCTCGATCGGGAGGATAGGTGGTGTACTCGACGACTCCCGACGAGTTGACGACATAAAGATCCATATCTCCCCCGAGCTCGTCTTTGAGCGCCGGGAGGTTCATCTGCGACGGATCCCCTCCCGCCCGCTCATACTCCTCAAGAAAGAGCAAAAACCCCCTCTGCAACCGCAGGTTGAGGGAATCGTCAAAGAGTTTGAGGCCGGTATCCACATCCACGATCGATTCCCTGACGCTCTTTTCGGTGACGCTCTGGAGGGTGGCGAGGTCGGAGGTCATCCTCTCTTCCGCCAGAACGTAGTCGTGGGCCGCGAGGAGGGCGATGGCGGGGATGACGATGAGCAGGATGGCTACGACAAGAGTAGGCGTAAACGGCCAGCCTTCCGAAACAGGTGTGCGGTCGTTCTTCATAAGCCACGGTCATGCAGGGACGGGACGCGCGCTCGACTGGCCGGCGGATACACCCCGGCCGTACCATCTGTACCGGATCGTGCCCGCTCCGCTGAACAGGATGTTCCCATCTTAACGGGCACTAGTGGCTGTCTCTCTACCTTAACCTTCGCGATCAGGATAGGGTCTCGGGGGAGCAGACAGGGTGCGAGCGATCGTTATTCCCCCGGCACCTTCCGGAGCGTGAACCGGACGGCCGCTCCCTCCTCCGGCCGCCCTTCCACCCGGTCGTCCACCCATATACTCCCGCCGTACCGCGTAATAAGCATCCGGCAGATGTAGAGCCCGAGACCTGCCCCCGTAAGCGGGCCTTCCCCTCTCCGGAAGCGGCGGAAGAGTTCGCTCTTCACCGCATCGGGGATACCCGGCCCGGTATCCTCGACCGAGACCAGCATCTCCTTCCCGCGCTCTTCGACCCGGACAGCGATCTCGACCGCCGGCCCGCCGAACTTCACCGCGTTGCCGATGAGGTTCGCAAAGACCTCGGAGAGCAGGTCGTCGGCGAGGACTGCAATCGGGTGCCCCTCATACCGGATCCGGATCGCGGGATGGTTCGCCATCTCCGTGCGGATCACCCGGTCGAGATCCACCCGCGTCAACGCGTTCCCGCTCTCCAGGGCCTCCCGGAGAGTGGCGATGCCCCCGATGATCGCGGAACTCTGTTCGAGCCGGGAGAGCATCTTCTCGGCCATCCCCCGCCGTTCTCCTTCAAGCGCATCGACGAGGTGCCGGGTATACCCGATAGCGACGGCGTTTGCATTGTTGATGTCGTGGACCATGATATCCAGAAAGAGGGTTGCCGCCCGGTTCGATTCCTCGAGGTCGGCGGTCCGTTCCCGGACCTGATCTTCAAGCCGGGTGCTGTACCCTCGTGCCGTCTCCTCCGAAGCGTGAAGGCGCCGGATATTCTCTTTAAGAGCGTCGACCATGGCATCGATGCTTCCTTGGAGACGGGTGAACTCCGTTCCCGCGGATACCCGGATCCGGTGATCGAGATCCCCCCGGGCTATGGTGTTGACGTCGTCGACGATCTCCCGTACCGGGCGTGTTATCTGCCGCGAAACCGGGACCGCGATGCAGCAGGCGGCGAGACTTGCGAAGAACGCGAGGAGAACGTGAGTGAGACGCATCTCGGCAAGCCGGGTATCGAGAGGGGCGGTGCTGTAGGTCAACTCGACGACCCGGCTCGCGTCCGAGGGGGATCCGGCAGCGGAGAGGTCGACAAGGACGTACCGGACGATCTGTCCCGCTACCGGATCCGTTATTGTCCGGTCCCGTTTCTCTTCATAGACCGCACGGGCAACGAAATCGATGGCGGCGGGATCGGTTGGGCTCTCCGACTCGGTCGCGTTGACGGATCTCCCGTAACAGTCGAAGATCCGGATCCCTTCGAGCGCGGGGTTCAACCGCATCAGGTCGTCTTTGAGGGCCCGGTATTTCAGATCGAACCGGTCGGTCCCCACGGAACTGCAGACGAGCCCGAGCTCGAAGAGGTAGCGGTGATCCGGGGAGGGCATGTAGGCGTACTTTCGCAACCGCCCGCTCGCCGGCTCCGCCATGACCCGGTCGGCCGTGAACGCGTCGCCGAGCCGGATTTCCGTTATCCGGTTGTAAAAAGACGGAACCTCACGGAAATCGATGCCGAGGTCCGGAGGGTAGGTGGTATACTCGATGACACCCGAGTCGTTGATGATGTAGACGTCCGTCTCCCCCCCGAGGAGTTCCTTGACGCGGGAGAGATCCATCTCTTCCGGATCTCCTCCCGCCCGCTTGTATTCGGCCAGAACCGGGATGAACGCCTCCTGCATCCGGTGATCGAGCGTGCAGTCGAAGAGGTTCAGGCCCGCGTCCATAAGACGTATCGACTGGACGGCGCTCCTCTCCGTCTGCTCCCGGAGGCGATCCTCCTCGGCTATCAGGGCCTCCTCGACCTGCCGGTAATCCAGGGCCGAGATCAGCCCGATCACCGGGAGCGTGATCACGATCATGACGAGGACCAGGTGCGTACCGAATCGGAGCGGTCTCCCGCCCCCGGCCGCCGTCATGGATCGCCCTCCTCTGTGGCCTTGCGGAGCGTAAACCGGATGGCGGTGCCGCACTCCGGGCACCCCCCCACCCGGTCGTCCGCCCATATCCTCCCGCCGTAGCGTTCGATGAGCATCCGGCAGATGTAGAGACCGAGTCCCGTCCCCGCCGTGCCGTGGGTTCCCCGAACCAGCCGCTCGAAGAGCCGGACCTTTACTGCGTCCGGGATGCCCGACCCGGTATCCTCGACAACGACCAGTACCTCCTCTCCGTGCTCTTCGACCCGGACGACGATCTCGACCGCCGGCCCGGCGTGCTTCGCCGCGTTGCCGATGAGGTTCGCAAAGACTTCGGAGAGGAGGTCGTCGGCGAGGACGATGACCGTGGTGCCGGAATAGGTTATTGGGACGGAAGAACGCTCAATCTCGGCCCTGACAACGGCATCAAGGTTGATCGGGCAAAGCGACGGCACGCCACCCTGAACCCGCTGGATGGTGTTGACGTTGTGGACGATCTCAATACTCTTCGTAAGCCCCTTCCTCGCCTTCCCGAGCACCTCGGCCTCGGGCTCTCCCTCGAGTTCGGCGTGGAGAAGGTCGGCGTAGAGGTTTGCGACGTTGTTTGCGTTTTTGATATCGTGCCCCATGATGTCCAGGTAGAGGGTCGCCATCCGGTTGGACTCCTCGAGGGCAGCGGTCCGTTCCCGGACCTGTTCTTCGAGGACACGGCTGTGCCGGACGATCTCCTCCTCCGACTCCCGGATCTTCTGGATAGTTTCCGTTAAGGATCCGACCATCGCCGAGACGCTCTCCGCGAGGTGTACGAACTCCTCGTCCCCGCTCACCCGCACGGGACGCTCCAGATCGCCGCGGGCGATGGCATCGACGTCCTCGACAAGGATGCGTATCGGCCGCGTCAGGTGGTGCGCGGCGAGGGCCGAGAGAGAGCCGACGCAGAAGAACGCAATGAGCAGGACACCCCCATGCCGGTCGAGCATTCCGGCAAGTTCCGCCTCCGCCCTCCTCGTGGTATAGGTCAGTTCTACGACCAGGCTCATGTCGGATGCGTAATCGAGGTCCGCCATATCGACGAAGACATAGCGTGTCAGTTCGCCTGCAGTGGCGTTCTCCACCTCGATCATGGCCTTCTCCCGGTAAGCCTTGCGGACGAACTCCAACCGCCGGTCATCGTCGGGATGCGCCTCGCCGGTGATCATCTCCCCCAGGCAGTCGAAGATCCGGATCTCGATAACGTCCGGGTTTTCGTCCACAAGTTCCCTGACGGTCTCCCGGTACTTCAGCGCTGTGCGGTACTGCTGGAACTCGGAACTCGCAAGACCGAGTTCGAAGAGGTAGCGGTGATCCGGAGAAGGCCGATACGCGTACTTCCGGAGTTCCCCTGACGAGATCCCGGAGACGACCCTGTCGGCAGCAAACGAATCTCCGAGCCGGATCCCAGTTATCCTGCCGTAAAAATCGGGAATTTGCCTGAAATCAAGACCAAGGTCAGGAGGGTAAGTGGTATAGACGATGACGCCGTCTTCGTCGATAATATAGAGATCCATCCTGCCCCCGAGTTCCTCCTTAACGCGGGAGAGATCCATCTCTCCCGGATCCCTTCCCGCCCGCTCATACTCGGCGATAAACAGATCGAATCCTTCCTCCATCTCCTGGTTCAACGTCCTGTCGAAGAGTTTCAACCCGGTATCCACCAGGTTTACCGCGAGGACGATGCCGGACTCGGTCTGGTTCCGGGACTCTTCGGTATTCACCTCCAGTTCCTGCCGGACCGCCGCCGAATCGACAACCGAGAGCAGGAAGACGACAGGGACCGTCGCGAGGAGAATCGCAAGCAAAAGATAGAGCATGAGTGGAAGCGACGGTCGCACGGGACTCTTCGCCGTCATTTACGTATACACTCCGCTCCTCATGCGATGCCTCCGGGGGGGGGCAGGATCAATTCCTCAAGGAAGGGTATATCTGTAACTATATAGTATGAACGATTTTGACGCGAAAGAAGGAATTTGAACGGATCATTTCGTCGTGAGATGCCGCAGAGAGCAGGATAACGCTCCCCTGCAGACCGGGCTCGGGAGTGGGAGCACCGAAGAACGATGTTCCTTCAGGATACGACGGTTCGTCAGAATCGGAGCTGGAGAAACCCGGAAGGGTTTCGGGAACGGAGTTCGAGCACCGGGGGTGCGAGGTGCGGGTGCAGTTCCCGACGGGGGAAAGGTGCAAAAAAAAGAATACCGGGACCGGATCGCGATCCTGGATCGTATCGTGGGACGGTATGGTGATCTTACATCGGGGGCATGCCCATGCCGCCCATGCCGCCCATGCCACCGCCCATGGCAGCCATCTCCTCAGGAGAGGGGCCGGCGGACTTGGACGAGGCGATGACATCGTCGATCCGGAGGATCATGACGGCTGCCTCGGCGGCGCTTGCGATTGCCTGGGTCTTCACCCGCAGGGGCTCGATGACACCGGCCTTGAGCATATCGCCCGATACGGCGTTGAAGACGTCAAGTCCCATGTACTTTGCGTTCTTGCCGCCCTTCTCGTGGGCTGCGCGGAGGGCGACGAGCATGTCGATCGGGTCGAGGCCCGCGTTCTCGGCAAGCGTCCTCGGGATGATCTCGAGCGCGTTCGCAAACGCTTCGATGGCGAGCTGGGCGCGGCCGCCGACACTTGCGGCGTACTCGCGGAGCCGGAGCGAGAGCTCGATCTCGGGCGCACCGCCGCCGGCGACGAACTTCTTGTCCTCGACGGCAACGCTGACGACCCGGAGCGCGTCCTCGATGGCGCGGTCGAGTTCGTCGACGACGTGCTCGGTGCCGCCGCGGATGATGATCGAGACCGCCTTCGGGTTCTCGCACTCGGTGACGAAGATCATCTCTTCGCCGGAGACCTTCCTCTCCTCGACGCTGCCCGCCTTACCGAGTTCCTCGGGGGAGATGGCGTCGATGGAACTGACGACGGCCGCACCGGTGGCGCGGGCGAGTTTCTCCATGTCGCTCTTCTTGACACGGCGGACGGCAAAGATGCCGGCCTTGGCGAGATAGTGCTGGGCAATGTCGTCGATGCCCTTCTGGCAGAAGAGGACGTTTGCACCGCTTGCAATGATCTTGTCGACGATGCCCTTGATCATCCGCTCCTCTTCATCGAGGAACATCTGGAGCTGGTCGGGGCTCGTGATGCTGATCTCGGCGTCGACCTCGGTCTTCTTGAACTCGACGGCGGCGTTCAGGAGCAGGATCTTCGCGCTCTTGACGGCACGGGGCATCGCAGGGTGGACGCGCTCCTTGTCGATGATCATGCCCTCGACGATCTCGGACTCCTCGATGGATCCGCCGACCTTCTTCTCGACCTTCACGAACTCGGTGTCGACGCTGCCGTCGGCGTCGGCGACCATCGTGATTGCCTTGACGACGAGCTCGGTGAGTTTCTCCTTTGCAGCCTCGGCGCCCTTGCCGGTCATGGCGGTGTCGGCAAGCTTCTTGAGCATCGCCATGTCGTCGGGCTTGACGTCGACGGCGATCTCGTCGAGGATATCCTGAGCCCTGTCGGCTGCCATCCGGTAGCCGTGGGCGATGACCGTGGGGTGCACGTCTTGGTCAAGGAGATCCTCTGCACGCTTCAGGAGCTCGCCTGCGATCACCACGGCGGTCGTGGTGCCGTCGCCGACCTCATCGTCCTGGGTCTTGGCGATCTCGACCATCATCTTCGCGGCAGGGTGCTCGATATCCATCTCTTTCAAGATGGTCACACCATCGTTCGTGATGACGACGTCGCCGATGGTATCGACGAGCATCTTGTCCATGCCCTTGGGCCCAAGCGTTGTCCGTACAGCGCTTGCGACGGCCTTTGCGGCTGCGATGTTGCCCGACTGTGCGTCACGACCGCGGGTACGCTGGCTACCCTCTTTTAGAATAAAGATTGGTTGTCCTCCAAGACTTGACATAGGTATCACCGTTGTTAAGCGATAGAAAGGTAGGTTTGTGGTTCTATATAAACTTATTCACTCGTTTATCATATCTATGAGTTCCGAGCCGTCTTCGAGGGTGTGGAGATGTTCTTCTCCGATAAGAAGCGTTTTGCCGATCTTTTTTTGCTTTTTGTAATCCGTGACGACGCACATGGCAAACGTCTTCGTGATCTGCGAGATGTTGCCGATGAGCGAAGCGCGCTTCACGATCTTCTGGGAGGTGCCGTACGCCGTCAGGATCGTGTGCCGATCGAAGAGCGCCAGCGCCTGGAACGGGGCCTGCCGCATCGCATGGATCTCCATCCCCATACGTTCGAGGTCGGCCAGAACGTCGCCGGGCGTGGACTCCAGATGCTTCTCGGGTTCGGGAGTGCGGTAACCGAGGAGCTCGATCGTCTCGACGAGGGGGGCGTTGAAGATCTCCTCGAGCTTGATGGCAACGTCGAGCGTGGTACCCATCCCGCTCTCGTACTTGCTGATTGTCCGGCGGGAAACCCCGAGGTGCGACGCGAGATCCCCGAGCGACATCCTGAAGCGCTCCCGCACCTCCCGCAGAAGGTCGCCCTTGATCCTCACGTAGAGGCCGCCGGGGGAGGCGTAGACCATCGGCGAGAGCCCTTCCACGAAGTAGTCGTAGAGTGTCTCGGGATTGAGGGCAAAGAGCCCGTAGCGGATGTAGACGACACCGCGTTCGAGATCCGTATCGCGTGCCCGCTCCCCGACGATGAGGGGGGTGGCCTCCAGGTAGCGGGCGATCAGGTTGAGATCCCAGGTGATGTCGGCGCTCACGCTGTCGATATGAGAGGCGACTTTGATGATGACGAGGTTGTCGCCTTTCTTCGCGATAAGGTCGAAACTCCGCGGACGGATGTTGCATCGCTCCGAGACGTCGAAGTTCGCGAGGAGCATGATGCTGATGACCATCTGAGGAAGGCGATCCTGCGACATAACCCGTAAGAATCGATATAGCCGGAGACGATATAAACTAGAGGGTTATGTGGATCGGGATCGACGATACGGACTCGCCTGCCGGGATGTGCACCACCTACCTCGGTGCGGTCCTGGTGCGGCGGCTCGCGCAGGCGGGGTTGCGCGTCGTCGGCGCCCGCCTGGTCCGGTTGAACCCGAACGTCATCCACAAGACCCGGGGGAACGCGGCGATCGCCATCGAGGCCGACGGCGATCCCGAGACGGTCTTCGCACTCGCCACCGCGTGCGTCGAAGAACTCGCGGAGTTCGGCGATGAAAAGACCAACCCCGGCGTGGCGGTGGCGAGCGTCCGCCCGCCGCCGGACTTCTACTACGCGGCGCTCCGGGACTACTGCACCGTGGACGAGGCCGTCGGGGTGCTCGAGGCGGCCGGGGCCCTGTACCGGGGCTACAAGAACCGGCGCGGGCTCATCGGCGCAACGGCGGCGATTTCAAGCGATTTCCCCGACCTGACCTACGAACTGCTCGCCTACCGGAAGCGCCCGGCGTGGGGGACACACCGGCAGGTGGATGCGGCGAGCCTCTTTCGCGCCGAGGAGAGGACCTACCCGCATACCTGGGACACGGTCGACCGGGAGAACGGCGTGGTGGTCGGGGTACCCCACACACCCGACCCTGTCCTCTTCGGCATCCGGGGGGAGAGCCCGGCATGGGTAAAAGAGGCGCGTTCTTTTGTCCGCTCAGAGGAGCCTGCCTGCGAGCAGGTCTACACCACCAACCAGGGAACCGACGCTCACCTGGTGCCGGGATCGGCCGCAACCCTCCGGGAGGGGCGGTCGTACCTGGTGGTGGGCACGGTCGCGGAGATCGCGGCCACCGGGGCCGGCGGCCACGTCACGTTCCTCCTGAAAGATTGCGGCGTCGATCTCCGCTGCATGGCCTACGAGCCGACCAAGGGGTTCCGGGGCGTCGTGAGGGCGCTCGTCCCGGGCGACGTGGTGGCCGCGGCCGGGAGTTACAAGGGAGGGAGCCTGAACCTCGAGAAACTCGGGGTCGCCCGCCTCGCCGACGCGGTTCGGATCCGCCCGCCGGTCTGCCCGGCCTGCGGGAAACGGATGACGAGCGCCGGAACCGGCAAAGGCTACAAGTGCAGGGTCTGCGGCGAGCGTAGTCGCGAGCCCGAGACCGAGGCGTTGGAGCGCCGGATCCGGCCCGGGTGGTACGAGGTACCCCCTACCGCCCGCCGGCACCTCGCACGACCCCTGGTGCGCGGCGTCCCGGCATGGGAAGAGAACGTGCTGCAACACGGCCGGGGATGCGATGCCTCCCCCACCACGTCAATCAAATGAACTTTACAAAAAAAGATTTATAATGTTTGTGAGTTAACTTACTCTCTGGTGATCCCGTGCCGACGATCTGCGGCGAAAGTATGCGTGCCCTGACCTCTCCGTCCGCGACGGTGCCACCCTTGTCGGACGGGGTTTTACGGCAGGCTGTACGAGTTCGCGGCCGAGTATGCACGGAACGAAGACGAAGGTAGGCCTTCTGGACGCCTTTCCGTTTCCGGCCCGAAAGTCCGCTCTCTAGAGAGATGGTCCGGGTATACCGGATCCCGACACGGCGGGACGAGTGGGATCATCCCGTGTCGGATAACCAGTCATCCCCTGTCTGGCAGTGGGGGCCCGACCACCGGGCCCCCGCAATATCATGGCATTTTTAGCAGGACATCCCTTTCAGCCGACGGGCACTCCCCGGCGGCCCGGCGAAAAGACGATCCATTATCGTGCATGAATGCCAATATCTCGTACAGAAGCTGGTGTAACAGTATCATGACCTTCAAGTACGGGGAAGCGGTTCAGCAGGCACGGGTGCACCCCGGGATGACGGTCGGCGAACTCGTCGACGAACTCGGGAAAGCCGGAGCCTACAACGGGGGATCGTTGTGGCAGGCGGTCAACATCTACGAACGGATGCTCCGCGACGAGAAAGCGCTGAAGTTCTTCGGCCTCTCGGGCGCGATGGTGCCCGGCGGCATGGGAGGCATCGTCGCCGACCTCATCGAGAGAGGGCATATCGACGTGCTGGTCTCGACGGGGGCGAACCTCACCCACGACGTCATCGAGGCGATCGGGTGCCACCACTACCACGGGACCGCTCAGGTCTCCGATACCGAACTCTGCGAGGAGGGAGTCAACCGGATCTACGACATCTTCCTCCCGAACGAGGCGTTCATCCGGTTCGAGGAGTTCCTGCAGGACACCTACTCGTCCCTCCCCGAAGGCTCGACGGTCTCGATCTCCGATCTCCTCGGCCGGATAGGGAGCAGGCTTGACTCGGGGATCCTCTCCGCGGCGGCAAAGGCCGGGGTGCCGGTCTACTGCCCGGCCATCCAGGACTCGATGATCGGACTGCAGTACTGGCTCTTCTCCCAGACACACAAGGTCACGGTCAGCGCGTTTGCCGACATGCCCGGGCTCCTCGACCGGTGCTTTGAGGCCGAACGGGCCGGCACCATCCTCGTCGGCGGCGGCGTCCCGAAGAACTACATCCTGCAGAGCAAACTGATGACCGAGACCGGGTTCGATTACGCGGTGCAGCTCACCGGCGACCGGCCGGACCTCGGCGGCCTCTCGGGGGCGACGCTCGACGAGGCCCGGTCGTGGGGCAAACTCACCGGCGAGGCCACCGCCGCAACGGTCTACGGCGACGCGACCATCAACCTGCCGCTCCTGGTTGCGGCAACCCTCGAGAGGCTGGGGTCATGACCGAGCTGATCCTCTCTCTCGACGTCCTCGACCGGAAACAGGCGGTGAGCATCGCGGAGTCGTGTGCACCCTTCATCGACGCGATCAAGATCGGCTACCCTCTGGTCCTCTCGACAGGCCTCTCGATCGTCGAGGAACTCGCCGATCTCGCCCTCCCGCTCATCGCCGACTTCAAGGTCGCGGACATCCCGAACACCAACCGCCTCATCTGCGAAGCGATCTTCTCGGCCGGGTTCGACGCCGTGATCGCCCACGGGTTCGTGGGAGCCGATGCCGCGAGAACCTGCGTCGAGGTGGCTCACAGGCATAGCGGAGCGGCCTACATCGTCGCCGAGATGAGCCACCCCGGGGCGACCGAGTTCTTCCACGGCGGCGTGGGCGAACGCCTCGCGGAGCTCGCCGTCGCCTGCCGGGCCGACGGCATCATCGCTCCGGCCACCCGCCCCGAACGGATCGCCCGGCTCCGGGAGATCGTCGGGAGCAAGGCGATCTACTCGCCGGGCGTGGGGGCGCAGGGCGGCGACCCCGACGCGGTTGCCCGGCTGGTCGACGGGATCATCGTGGGGAGAAGCATCTACGAGGCGGAGGACCCGGGCGCCGAAGCCGAACGCCTCTCCCGCATCCGCCGGTGATGAGTTCTCCGTTCTGATCCCCGTCAGGGGAGATGACGAACCCTATGAGTGATCTGAGGCGGATGCGGCTTATCCCGCATCTGAAGGATTATATATTCTCCCGCAGATACTCGTATCATGAACTGGAGTCCCGAACAACTTAAACTGGCGGAGAAATACCGGAGCCTCGATGAAATCCCCGCGGGAGAACGGCGGTACAAGTGCCACACCTGCCACTTCGTCGTGGACGAGAACCCCTGTCCTCACTGCGGCGAGACGTCGCTCGAGGTCATGTGTCCGCTCGACCACTGCGACTGCCACCACGAAATCGTCGAGAGCATCGAGTACTGTCCGCTCTGCGGCAAGGCCGTCTGCCCGGAGTGCGGGAGCCACGATGTCATGCAGATCAGCAGGGTCACCGGGTACCTCCAGGACGTTGCGGGATGGAACGCGGGCAAGCAGCAGGAACTGAAAGACCGGACCCGTTATTCCGTCGTATGAGACATTTCGTCAGGGACGAGACTCTTTTTCTTCGCGGCCGGTTCAGGGCGGCGAGCACCGGCGTCAACGGTGGTATCGCCGACGTCACGACGGTCCTGAACCACACCGTGCCCCGCGACTTCGCGGGCGATCCGGTGCGCCATCTCGACCTTCTCGCGGCCCGGCACGGGATCTTCCGGGACTACTTCGGCCTCCTGACCGCTGTTCGGATGCACCACCTCTGCGTGCTCCAGTACGACTTCGTCACCGTCTTCATCACCGCCGGGGTGACCAACCCGACGGGGAGGCCCACGAGGGCCGACGCCCCGCACACCATCAACATCATCGTCTACAGCCGGGAGGGGATGTGTGATTCGGCACTCCTTGAGACGATCGTGACCGCGACGGGGGCGAAGGCCCAGGCGCTCCACGACCTCGGCTACGACTTCCCGGGGACCACGACGGACGCGGTCGCCGTCGCCTGCGAGCGGGACACCTTCGGTGTGCAGACCTACGCAGGGACGCTGACGGAGATCGGACGGCGTGTTCACGCGGCGGTTCTGCACGGTCTCCCGGAGGCCCTCGCACGGCAGCAGGGGAAGATCCAGCGGAGCGAGCCGTCATTCTTCATTTACAGCCGCTACGGCGGGGATCACTGGGTGGAATGGCAGAAGGAGAACTGCCCCTACTACCCCTGCCATTTCCCAGGCCAGCGGTGCGACTACTGCTACTGCCCATGCTACCCCTGTGCGGACGAAGAACTCGGTGAATGGGTCGATAGTTCCAACGGCGGCAGGATCTGGGGGTGCGCCGGCTGTACGCTGCTGCACATCCCGGAAATTGCAGATTACATGAAAAGAAATCCGGAGGCCGCTCTCGCCGAACTCAAGCGCCTCCGGGAACGATTATAGTCGGTTACGCCTCGGCGACGCCGAGGGCGGAGAGCATCTCTTCGAGGGGAATTCCGTGCGCCTGGGCGGCCTCCCTGATCGTCTCGTTGTTTGCGATGGCGCAGCCAAGGCAACCCATGCCGAACCGGAAGAGTACCTGTGCCGATTCGGGCTTCTCCCGAAGGAGTTCCGCGATTGTACTGTCCGCAGTCAATGCCATGCATCAGCTGTATGGCCTTGCCCCTATATATACATTCAAGTATCGGGTGCAGAGGTGCCCCGATTTGCTCGCGGACACTTAAACGGCGCATTCGCCCACCCCGGCAGGTGCAGGCAACCAGCGACCCGCATGGATACCGCCCCTCCGGTCAACGGGGACACGTGCGTCGCGTGATAGTCGGGGCGACCGGCTCCTGCCGTGCTCTCTTCCGGCCCGGGCGCACGGCGGGCGTTCAGGGCAGACTCCGAACTTACTTTCACATCGCGGGCCGAGTTCTTAATACCCTCGCGAGGTGAAGTACAGACTGGAGATGTAAGTATGAACCTATCAGAGGTAACAGAGAGAATCTCCCGGAAACTTGAAGCAAAAGGCGCACAGCCCGATCGGCAGAAGATCGAATCACGCCTCAGCCGTCTCGTCGAGGAGTTCGGCGTCAACGTCGACGAGGCCGAACGAACCGTGACGGCCGATCTCGCCCGTGAGTACAACGTCACCGGCGTCGGGAGTTCTTCCACCGAGCTCCGCCCGATACACGAGATCGTTCCCGGCGAGTGGGTCACGATCGAGGGGAAGATCGTTGCCCTGACCCCGCCTGTCTCGCCCTCGATCGCGCAGACCGGGATCATCGCCGACTCGAGCGGCGCCATCCGTTTTGTCACCTGGGCCCGGGCGAACGCTCCCGCGATGGAGTACGGCCACTGGTACCGGCTCGAGTCCGCGGTCGTCGACGAGTACAAGGGTGCGCCGAACCTGAAGATCCACTCGGGCACCACCATCGCCCAGATGGAGAAGGACGCCCCGCTCCTCCCCTCGATCACGCCTATCGCCGAGCTGAAGCCCGGTGTCGGGAGCGTGCGGGCCAAGTTCGTCCAGGAATGGGAAGCCTCCCACGACCGGATGCTCCAGACGGGGCTCCTCGGCGACGAAACCGGCACCATCAAGTTCGTTATCTGGAAAGAGGACGGAGCCGGCCCGGCGGCTCCAGAGGAGACGCCGGGGAAGGATAAGTTAGACCTCGATGCCGTCTACAACATCTACTACGCCACCGTCGACGAGTACAACGGCAGGCTCTCCCTCGCCCTGAACACCGCGATGTACATCGCCGACGAGGGCGATATCGAGGTCGGGCGAACCGAGACCGAGATCCAGGGAGCTCTCGTCCACGTCGCTCCCGGCTCGGGCCTGATCAAGCGGTGCCCCGTCGAAGGCTGCAACCGGACGCTCTCCCGGCAGAACTACTGCCCGGTACACGAGATCCAGCCCGAGTTCCGCTACGACCTCCGCATAAAAGCGGTTCTCGACGACGGCATACGCGCCAGAAACGTCCTGATGCAGCGCGAGGTCGTCGAAGCCCTCGCCGGGATCACCCTTGATGAGGCCATTCAGATCGCGGAGACGAACCCGCTCGGCATGGACGAGATCTTCTACCGTATCAGGAACATGGTGCTCGGGCGCTACTACACCTGCAGCGGGAACGAGTTCGGCGGCAGGCTGCTCGTCAACTCCTGCACCCCGATCGTGTTCCAGCCCGAAGAACTGGCTGCACTGTTGAACCGCGCCGGGGGTGAACCGGCATGAAGCCCCAGAGCGCATTCGAGCGCGAACCGGCACGAAGGGTCTTCGCATCCGAGCTCCGCGAGACTCGCTACCAGTTCAAGGACGGCGAGGACGAGAAGAGCCCGACCTACGTCATCCTCCCGAGCGGGATCCGGAGCAACCGGATCTTCATCGCCGGGACGCTCACCGAGAAGCAGCGGCAGGGCGACCAGAACATCTTCTATCGCGGAAGGGTGGTCGACCCGACGGGCACCTTCTTCATCATGGCGGGCTCCTACCAGCCCGAGGCGATGCAGCAACTTGCCCGGATAGAGCCGCCGGCCTTCGTCGCCGTCGTCGGGAAACCGAACCTCTACACGACCCCGGACGGGAACTGCCTGGTCTCGGTCCGCGTGGAGTCGATCACGGTCGTGGACCGCGAGACCCGCGACCTCTGGGTGCTCGATACCGCCCGCGAAACCCTGGACCGGTTGGATGCCTTCGGCACCACCGACGACTCGAAGAAGGCCCAGGAGGAGTACGGGACACAGCCCGACCTCTACAAAAAGATCGTCTACGACGCGCTCACCCAGGTGCAGTTGTAGAGGTTTTACCTCCGAAAACTCTTTTTTTTGCTGGCAACTGCCATTCGTTCTTGGGGATGCTCCCGAACGCTGCCGCATCTGTTGCGTGATCCCTTGTCCCCGGTTACAGCGGCTCTTTTCCATGAAGGGCGGTATGAAAGCGCCAATCTGTAAAGAGACTGGACAGAAAGAGTATATAGCAAAAGATTCGATTCTTACGCTGGCGATGCAGTCCCGGTTCCGATGCGAGGAACACGGGCGGAACGGTCAGGAGACATCTTCACCATGAACCGAAAAAAGATACTCACCTTCATTCTGGCCTTCGGAACCCTCTCTCTCATCTCGGCAATCTCTTACCTCGTAGACATCTGGGAGGAGGGAGCGAAGAGCGGCTACGCCCGGGTCGTCTTCATGATAGGCGCGGTGCTGGGCATGATCGCGATCCTGGTTATCACCCGGATCGAGTCGTGGATAACAGAGAGATACAACGATCAGGAGTAGCCGGAACAGAGGATTTTCCGGGAGGGATCACTCCTCCGGCTCCTGCCGGGCGCCCTTCCACTCCCCCTTCAGTTCCGGGTAGTCCGCGAGGATCTTGCTGACCGTGCTCCTGCTGACGTCGAACATCCGACAAATCTGGCTGATGCTCGTCCCGGACTGTCGTACCGTGAGGAGAGCCTCGACCTGCCCCTCGTTGAGCGCTTTCGGCCTCCCGATGGGGCGCCCGTCATCCTTCTTCGTCTTCTTCGAGACAGGAGGGGCGGTCTTCCGGCCACTCTCGCGGTACTCTTCCATATACGTGATGAAGTTGCCGATCGCCGCCCTCCTCTGCTCCTGGTCGTCCCGGAACCCGAAGAAATCGTTATTCACGCAGTAGACGGTGTAGTGCTCGTTCATGGTTTTGAGTGCGGCAAGCCCGGCGTCCGGGTCCCTCGCGAGGCCCGCAAGATCGTAGATAACGATATCGGGACAGTTATTGGCGGCGCAATACTCCAGCATCTCCGAAAAACCCTTCCGCTTCTCCGGGGGCGTTGCATTTGCCCGGTGATCGTGGAAGATTTCAACAATCTGAAACCGGTACTTGCAAAAGTCCTCGACATCCCCCTTTTGTGCTGCGAAATCCCCCTTCTTTCTCGTATTCAAGTATGCCACAGCATCTCTTTTCATCCGTTTATGGTGCCGTACAATCGTATATATTGTTTTTGAAAATACACGAGTTGCGCCGTTTTGCGGCGCAACCGGAGAGCCCGAGCACGTTGCGGGCGATGTCCAAAAAGGTCCCGAGGAATACTTTCCGGGAGGCGGGCTTTGCGGGGAAGGATCGAAAAGAGGTGGGTATTATTGCAGTTTCTCCGACTCCCACCGGTCCAGAACGTTTTTCCCCTCGATGAAGACAAGCCCGTGCTTTCTCGCATACTCCATCGCACCCTCCTTCGTGAGGGCAAACCCCGTCTCGTCGTCCAGCATCTCGCAGATCGTGACCGCCGGAGTGATATCGGCCATGGTCGCAAGCGCGATCGAGAGCTCGGTCTGCCCCCGCCGCTCGTCGAGGAGCCGGTCGGCTGCCCGGAGAAGCGCCATGTGTCCCGGTGTCCGGAAGTGCGCCGCAAAGTCGTGCCCGCCGCCGTTGAGCGACTTGCTCACCTCATCTGCAATGGCGGTGACCGTCAGCGCCCGGTCACGGTCGGTGACCCCGGTATAGGTCTCGCGGTGGTTCACCCAGAGGGAGAACGAGGAGTGGTTCTTCGGGTCGTACGGGACCTCCCCGTCCCTCTCAACGAGGCTGCAGGCCCGCAGGACTTCGTGCGCAAACGGCAGACCGAGCCTCTTTGCAGCCTCGGGGTGGACCGCCGTGCAGATCAGCCCGCCGCCGTCTTTACGCATCTGCCGGATGTGGGCGGGCGTGACGGCGTCTGAGCGGATCGCGAAGTCCGTCTCGCGCTCGCGGTTGTCAAAGTCATATAGCAGGACGAATTCGCCCCTTGCAAGGGCCTGTATGGCTGCATCAATCATGGGTAATCTCCACCTCGATCGTATCGTTATCGTTCAGGTTCAGGGCTTTGCGGAGTTCGCACCCGGCGATGACCTCGATGGTATCCTCCGGGTAATGAGTGCGGGAGGGCACGACTATCGCGCACCTGTACCCCCTGATCAGGCAGGGGAGCACCCGTGCGCCGCCGAACGTCCGATCGTCGGCGGTGAATCCGGGAACGTCGATCCACCCGGCGTGATCGAGATGCTTTCTGACCGCGATGCTCGCCGCATCGAGCCTGATGTTCAGGGTTCCGGGGAAGGGTTCGAACCCGAGACACCCGCCGAACTGCTCCTTGTAGTGAGGGATGCTCATGTAGTAACGGCCTTCCCCGAGCCCGCTGATCACCGTCCCGGTCAGGGTGTACCCCCTCTGATCCGGGTTGAAGATCCGGACGTAATCCGCGTATTCCCGCTTCAGCGCCTGCTCGCCCTCCCGGGTGACGGCGACGTACTGACCGTCGGGCTTCATCGATCGGGTGACGAACTGCTGCCGCTCAAGCGCGATCAGCCGCCGCGAAGCGGTCTGGGGGCTGATACCCAGTACGCTACCGAGCGACTGCGACGAGAGCCAGATAGGCCCCCGGCACCCGCCGAGCAGGGCGATCGTCTTCAGGGACTGCAGATCTTCCGCTTCAACCATTATACCATAATTGAGATGCATACTATATACGGGTTGCGCAACGATCCCATCCTCGCGATCTTCGTGAAATGTCGATGTGGGATACGCTAATTATTTAAGTCGGGGGTGCTGACTGTACCTGTATGAAATCCGGGGTGCGGCATCAACTTGCCGAGAAAATGGCAGGAGAAATCACACTCTCGGACTCACCGGGTCAGGCCCTCAAGAAGTGGCGGCAGAGCTTTAACATCCCCCAGGGATTGCTTGCCGAGCGATTGGAGGTCTCTCCCTCAGTTATCAGCGACTACGAAAGCGGACGGCGAAAGAGTCCGGGAACTGCCATCGTTGGAAAAATCGTCGATACGATCCTCTCGATCGACGAGGACAACGGCGGCCGGTTCATCAACAAATTTGCGAAAATCCTGTACAGCGAATTCGACGAAGACGTCATCTACGACATCCACGAGTACGCGTCCCCGGTGACCCTCTCCGACTTTGCAGAGGCCATCGGCGCCGTCACGCTCTGCGGGCCGGCGGATCAGGCCCTCTATGGGTATACGGTGATCAACAGCCTCAACGCGATCCTCCAGCTCTCTTCGAGCGAGTTCAACCGCATCTACGGCTGGAGCACGGAACGTGCCCTCATCTTCACCGAGGTCTCGACCGGAAAGTCTCCCATGGTGGCGATCCGGGTCACGCCGTTCAAACCGCGCTGCGTGGTGCTGCAGGGCATCGGCCCGGACGAGGTGCATCCACTGATCCCGGGTCTCGCGGAACGCGACCGGATCAGCGTGCTCTGCACCGAGATGGATGTCGAGACGATCATCAGTTCACTACGAGGAAAACTATGGTAGGCATCTACTCATACGGCGTCTACATCCCGCGATACCGGATAAAAGTCCCGGAGATCGCGCGGGTCTGGGGCGCCAACGCAGACGACATCACGAGAGGTCTCGGGGTCTTTGAAAAGTCCGTCCCCGATCTCGATGAGGATACCGCAACGATCGCCGTCGAGGCGGCACGCGCCGCACTCCGGCGGAGAAACGTCGACACCGAGGCCATCGGCGCCATCTACGTGGGGAGCGAGTCGCACCCCTACGCGGTCAAGCCCACGGCCTGCACGGTCGGCGAGGCGATCGGGGCGACCCCGAACATGACCGCCGCCGACTACGAATTCGCGTGCAAGGCGGGAACGGCAGGCATCCAGACCTGCATGGGCATGGTCAAGAGCGGGATGATCCCATTCGGGGTCGCCATCGGTGCGGACGTGGCGCAGGGCGCTCCCGGCGACGCGCTCGAGTACACGGCGGCGGCCGGCGGGGCGGCGTTCGTCATCGGCAACGAGGACGTCATCGCCGAGATCAACCACACCTGCTCGTTCACCACCGACACGCCCGACTTCTGGCGGCGCGAAGGCCAGAACTACCCCCGCCACGGCGGTCGGTTCACCGGCGATCCCGGCTACTTCAAGCACGTCCAGGGCGCCGCCCGGCTGATGTTTGAGCAGGCGGGGACGAACCCGAAGGACTACGATTACGCCGTCTTCCACCAGCCCAACGCGAAGTTCCCGCAGCGGGTGGCAAAGACGCTCGGGTTCACGGCTGAGCAGATCGAACCCGGCCTCGTCGTCCCGAGGCTCGGCAACACCTACTCGGGAGCGTCGATGATCGGGCTTGCGGCCACGCTCGATGTGGCGAAGCCTGGCGACCGGATCTTCGTCACCTCGTTCGGGTCGGGAGCGGGGAGCGACGCCTTCGACATCACGGTGACCGATGCCATCGACTCCGTTGAGTTCGACCGGACGGCAGCACCGAGCGTGGAGAAACTCCTCGCAGATCCGACATACCTCGACTATGCACTGTATGCCAAACACAAGGGAAAGATCGTGATGCAGAAATGAGAGACGTAGCAGTAATCGGAGTCGGGTGCACGGAGTTCGGGGAGCACTGGGGAACCTCGTTCCGCGACCTCTTCGTCAAGGCCGGGGCGCTGGCGCTCGAGGATGCCGGTGTCACCGGCGAGAGGCTCGACGCTCTCTATGTCGGGAACATGAGTGCCGGACGGTTCGTCGAGCAGGAGCACATCGGTGCCCTGATCGCGGATTACGCCGGTCTTGCGACGAACAACACTCCCTCGACCCGTGTGGAGGCGGCCTGCGCCTCCGGCGGGCTTGCCTTCCGGCAGGCGGTGATCGCGGTCGCGAGCGGCATGGAAGATGTCGTCGTCGCGGCGGGCGTCGAGAAGATGACCGACGTCGGGACCGGGGCGAGCGTGGACATGCTCGCGAGCGCCGCGGACCGCGAGTGGGAAGGGTTCGCCGGGGCGACCTTCCCCGGGCTGTATGCGATGATTGCAAACGACTACATGCACCGCTATCCCCTCACCCGGGAGCAGCTTGCACTGGTCGCGGTGAAGAACCACGAGAACGGCGCGAAGAACCCGATCGCACAGTTCCGGAACCGAATCACGGTCGATACTGTTCTAAATTCGTCGCTCGTGGCCGACCCGCTGCGGCTCTTCGACTGCTCGCCGATCACCGACGGTGCGGCGGCGGTCGTGGTGGTGCCGCTCGAGCGTGCCCGCGAGTTCACCGATTCGCCGGTCAGGGTGCTTGCAAGCGCCCAGGCGAGCGACACCATCGCGCTCCACGACCGGCGGGACATCTCCACCCTGGACGCCTCGGTCGCCGCAGGCAAACGGGCGTTCACCCAGGCGGGCCTCACCCACAAGGACATCGACATGCTTGAGGTCCACGACTGCTTCACGATCGCGGAGATCTGCGCGATCGAGGACCTCGGGTTCTGCAAGAAGGGCGAGGCAGGGAGACTCACCGCGGACGGGGCGACGGCCCTCGGCGGGGAGATCCCCGTGAACACGAGCGGCGGCCTGAAGGCCTGCGGCCACCCGGTCGGTGCGACCGGGATCAAACAGATCTACGAGATCGTCAGCCAGCTCCGCGGCGAGGCCGGGGGCCGGCAGGTGGACGCGGAGATCGGTATGGCGCATAACGTCGGCGGCACCGGTGCGACGGTCGTCGTGCACATCCTGGGGGCCTGAAGATGTCGGTTTCACGGTTCTGGAGAAAGATCCCGCAGCGCTACAACCTCGTCGGGACGAAGTGCACGACCTGCGGGCAGCACTTCTTCCCGCCCCGGTCGCTCTGCCCCGACTGCCGGCGGAGCGGCAACATCGTCGACCACAAGTTCACCGGCGAAGGATCGGTCGTCACCTACACGGTGATCCGGTCGGCAAGCGACCAGTTCGAGAACACCACTCCCTACGTCCTCGCGGTTGTCGAACTCGACGAGGGGCCGAGGCTCACCACCCAGATCGCATGTCCCATCGAGGATATTAAGATCGGGATGCGGGTCAAAAGCGTCTTCCGCCGGATAGCGGCGGACGGCGAGAGCGGCACCATCCACTACGGCACGAAGTTCGTGCCGGCGGAATAAACACTTTTTCGGGCTGCCCGGAGAGCAGCCCCGGACGGCGTCTTGCGCGTTTGCGCGAGACGCCATCCCTATACCTCCACTTCTATCGCTCTAACCTGCGGAGTCTGCAGGGTTGCCGGAGTCTCTTTCGCGATCTTCACGACATCGCGTGAGACCCAGGAGCTATCCCCTACGACAACCTCGCGCGAAGTTCGGTGGATGGTTACTGGTGACCCCCACTACACGATACACCAGAGAGGGGAGCAACCTGACTGAGGGAAAAACCCGGTACACTGGACCGTGGGAGATATCGCGCCTGGGGGTGGTGGGGCTGGCGGGGAGGGGGGAGCATCCCCCATCGCAGTCTCACCCCCCCACAATGTGATGCTCGGTGAGCAGTGGGAGATATGCCCAGCCAAAAAAGAAGAAGCATATTTGATTACTGAAAATGCAAGAGCTGCAATCCAAGGGATCCCCTTACTTCTCCACCACGATATCATACACCGCGTGCCACCTCCCCGGCGAATACGACCTGACCTGCCGCTCGGCGACCTCCCCACGGGTAACCTCCCTGATCAGGGGGAGGTATTCGCCCTCCTGCTCCTGGAGCGCGTAGAGGTGGATCGTCCCGCCGTCCCGGCAGAGGGCGGCCGCCGCCGGGAGGAACTCCGGCGCGGCGAGGGGGAGGTTCATGACGACCCGGTCGAACGGGGGAAAGCCGAGCCGGGGGAGGTGGGCGGCGTCGGCGAGCACCGGGATGACGTTTCCGGCGCGGTTGAGCGCGATGTTCTCGATCAGGAGGTGGACCGCGGCGGGGTTGAGGTCCGCGGCGACGACGATTCCCGCCTTCCCGGCGAGGGTGATCGCAAACGGCCCGACGCCGGCGAACATATCGAGCACCCGCTCTCCCCCCGCCATCGCCCCGAGAATCCGCTGCCGCTCGGTCGAGAGCCGGGCGGAGAAGTAGGCGAGGGAGAGATCGACGTCGAAGGAGTGACCGTACTCCGTCACCCGGGTGCGGGTGGTGGGAACTCCCGCAAGGACAGAGAACCGGCGGGTGCGGTACTCCCCCTCGACCGCGGTCTCGGGGAAGAGCACCGTCTCAAGCGACGGGCGGGAGGCGAGCAGCCGCTCCGCGCCCCCGGGATCGTTCTCCTGCATGATGGCAATCCCGCCCACGAGCTCGTGGCGGGGGAGGTCGAGGCGTTCCGGCACGGCCTCGAACTCGCACCGGACGGCGCCCGGAACTTCCTCCGTCACCGGGAAGAGGATCACGTCACCCTCCGGACGCGGGCGGAACCGCCGGTCGAGGAGCCCCTCCTCGAGCAGCCGGCGCCGCCTCTCTTCAGCCTCTCGTCTCGGCACCGCAAGGCACCACTGTTCCTTCCCCACATCGACCACCAGCCATCTTTAGGTATGAGTTCTCATACTTATTCATGGATGAGTATATCGAGAGGCTGAAAGACGGGTCTCTCAAACTCTACGCGCTCGAGAAGGAGCTCCCCCCCGAGGAGGCCGTCCGGGTGCGCCGGGCATTCGTCGAGGGCGAGACCGGCGCCGCCCTCCCGAAGGTCGGGTCGTTTTCCATCGGGCTTGACCGGGTCGTGAAGCGCAACATCGAGAACATGATCGGCACGGTGCAGGTGCCGCTCGGTGTCGCGGGACCGCTCCGGGTGAAGGGCGAGTACGCCGACGGGTCCTACTACCTCCCGCTCGCGACAACCGAAGGGGCGCTCGTCGCCTCGGTGAACCGCGGCTGCTCGCTCGTCACCCGGGCCGGGGGCGCGGACGTGCGGATCATGCGGGACGGGATGACCCGGGCGCCGGTCTTCGCCGCCCGGGACGTCGTCCACGCCCGCGAGGTGGCGGCCTGGGTGGAGAGCCACGCCGCGGAAGTCCGCGAGGTCGCAGAGAGCACCACGAAACACGGCGAGTTCCGTGAAGCCGTCACCTACGTTGCCGGGACAAGCGTCTTCGTCCGGCTCGAGTTCGACACCAAGGACGCCATGGGCATGAACATGGTGACGATCGCGGGTCAGAAGGTCGGCGAACTCATCGAGCGGGAGACCGGAGCCCGCCTCGTCGCCACGTCCGGGAACATGTGCACCGACAAGAAGCCGGCGGCGATCAACCTGGTCCGGGGTCGGGGGAAGACCGTGGTCGCGGGCGTGCGGCTCACCGACGCGGCGATCGTGGATCTCCTGAAGACCGACGCGGAGACGCTCATCGAGGTCAACTACAGGAAGAACCTTGTGGGCTCGGCCCGGGCGGCCTCGTTCGGGTTCAACGCCCACGCGGCAAACGTCGTCGCCGCAATGTTCATCGCCTGCGGGCAGGATCCCGCCCACGTCGTAGAAGGGAGCACCGCGATCACCACCGTCGACCGGGTGGACGGCGGGGTCTACGTCTCGGTCACCCTCCCGTCTCTCCCGGTCGGGACGGTCGGCGGCGGCACGGGGGTCGACACCCAGCACGAGTGCCTCGCGATGCTCGGGGTCGCCGGGGGCGGCGACCCGCCGGGAACCCACGCAAAGGCGTTTGCCGAGATCGTCGCCGCCGGGGTGCTCGCCGGCGAACTCTCCCTCCTCGGCGCCCTCGCAGCCCAGCACTTGGCCCGTGCCCACCAGGAGCATGGGCGGGGGTGACGGTCCGATACTCCCCGGCACCACAGCAGCGCCGGGGAGTAAGAGCGCATGAGAACATTTAAGACACGCGATCGTCGTAAGTACTTCTTGGGCATGAATCCGGGAGCAGATATCTATACCCTTCTCATCCAGAAGCGGGATGAGATCCTATCTCTCGCGCACCGGAGGGGAGCCAGAAACGTGCGGGTGTTCGGATCCGTGGCACGAAACGAAGCCCGGGAAGACAGCGATATCGACCTCCTGATCGATCTCGATCCCGACCGGAGTCTCCTTGACGTGGGCGGTCTTGCGATGGATCTCTCGCTCCTGCTTGGTCGTTCGGTTGATGTTGTGACCGAAGCGGGACTTCGGGAGCGTATTCGATCAAGGGTTTTACAGGAAGCGCGGCCTTTATGAGAGACGATCGTGAACGGCTGCTGGATGTTATCGAAGCCATCGAACGAATTGAAAGAGTATCGGCCCGAGGACGCGAGTACTTCTACAATGATGAGATGGCACAGGTTTGGGTGATCCACCACCTTCAGATCATCGGGGAAGCCGTAAGGGGGATTTCATCAGAATTCAGGACCGAAAACCCGGGAATCCCCTGGACGGACATCATCGGAATGAGGAACGTCCTTATTCACCACTATTTTGGGATCGACCGCGATGCGGTCTGGAATGTGATAGAACACGATCTGTTGGAACTGAAAAGCCAGATCCTGTCCAGGGTCGGGGAGTAGGAACGGCCTGGAGCGGTGGTGAGCTGCTCCGGTTCTACGAACCGTCGCAAGTCGAAAACGCTTCGCGTTTTCTCCCGCTCCGCTCCTTGCGGAGCGTCGCGTCTAAAACCTGAACCACTTCATCATGACCAGAGCATCCTCCTCGTTCGCGTAGTATGCGGCGACCTGGAAGACCTCCCGGTAGCCGAGACGGCGGTAGAAGTCCTGCGCCCCGGTGTTCGTTACGCGGACCTCGAGCTGGACAGCGCTCGCGCCTAAAACAACATACTCCCGCTCCAGGCGGCGGACGAGATTCCGCCCGATCCCCCGGCGCCGGTATCCGGGGGCGACCGCGAGGTTCATGATATGCCCGTACACCTCTTCCCCGGTGTCTTCAACGCCCCCGGCGACGAAGCCGGCCACGTCACCGTTGTTCCTGGCCACGAAGAACGTCTCCGGGTAGTAGGCAAGGGATTCCTGGAGCGTCTTCTCGTCCCAGGGGTCGGCGAAGGCCATTCTCTCGACGGCAACTACCTGCGAAATATCTGCGGGCTGTGCCCGGCGAATGATGAGTTGGAGCGGCATCATTATTGGCCTCTCCCTCCTGGAGTGCCTCACCTAATTATAGTGTCAGGAGACAAAATAGTAGGCACATACGAGTGGCGGTATTTATGGTTCAGATCTATAGTTTCGCGGCGGTCCGTCCGGGGCAGCCGTACTCCGAAAAGATTCCCTCCGTGCCCTACGATGTGGTGACGGCGGAAGAGGCCCGGGAGTGCATCGAGAAGAACACCATGAGTTTCCTGCGGGTCAGCAGGCCGGATGCCGAACTCCCCGACCTCCCGCCGAACGACGACCGGGTCTACCGGCGGTCGCGGGAGGTCTTCGACGGGATGCTCGCGGACGGCCTGATGGAGCGTGACCCCGAGCCCGGGGTGTACGTCTACCGGGCAGTCCAGGACGGCGAGGAGTTCGTCGGGCTGGTCTGCTGCGTGGGAACAGAGGACTACGAGAACAGAACGATCCGGCGGCACGAACTCACCCGGTACGACAAGGAGGAAGACCGGACCCGGCACATCGACGTCGTCGGCGCGAATACCGGGCTCGTCTTCCTGCTCTACCGCGACTCGGGCGAGATCTTCTCTCACGTCCGCTCCCTCATCGACGATGTGCAGCCCGACGGGAGCACAACGACCGCATCGGGCGTGCTCCACGAGGTCTACCGGATCGCCGACGAGGCCGTCCTCGCCCGCCTTGAGAGCCTCTTTGCAGCGGTGCCGGAAACCTACATCGCGGACGGGCACCACCGCGCCAAATCGGCGGTGAACGTGGCCGAGCGGCGGCGAAGCGAGGGGAGGTTCACCGAAGAGGCCGGGAAGTTCATGGCGGTCCTCTTCGCCCACGACCGCGTCCGCATCCACGGCTACAGCAGGCTTGTCACCGACCTCGGCGGCTACACCCTTCCGGGGCTCATCGATGCGCTCTTAACGGCGGGCTGGACCGTCCGCCCCTACGGGAAGGTCGATGCAGCGGGCTACCAGATCCAGCCGCTCGCGGCCCGGGATGCGCCGGTGCACGTCATGCACTTCTACCTGGAAGGAACCTGGTATGAGGTCTCCCGGCCGGTCGCGGACCCCGCCGACCTGATCGGGTCCCTCGACGTCTCGGTCCTCCAGAAAGACGTCCTTGAAGGGATGCTCGGGATCTCCGACCCGCGGGGCGATCCCCGGCTCCATTACATGGGCGGGGCAAAACCCCTCCGTGAACTCGAGCGGCTCGTGGACACCGGCAAATACGCCTTCGCGGTAGCGATGCAGCCGGTGCCGGTCGAGACGGTGCTCGCGATCGCCGATATGGACGGCGTTATGCCCCCGAAATCCACCTGGTTCGAGCCGAAACTCCTCTCGGGGCTCGTCGTCCACACCATCGACTGAACGATCCATATCATCATCTTTAAACTCTTTTTTGCCCGATCATCTCTTATGATCACGATTGCGCTCCCGAAGGGGAGCCTTGAGGCGCAGACGCTCCAGCTCTTCAAGGAGGCAGATCTCGAGGTCAGGCGGACAGACCGCGATTACAACCCCCGGATCAACGATTCACGGATCGGGAAGGTGAAGATCCTCCGCCCGCAGGAGATCCCGCTCTACGTTCAGATGGGTTACTTCGATCTCGGGATATCGGGGCTCGACTGGGTGCAGGAGAGCGGTGCCGACGTCGTCGAGGTCGCAAATCTCTCCTACAGCAAGACAGGCGACGGGAACGTCAAGATCGTGGTCGCTGTCCACCGCGACGAGCCGATAGAAGATGTCGCCGCCATCCGCCCGGGCAGCCGGGTGACGACCGAGTACCCGCGGATCACGGAGCGATTCTTCGCGGACCTCGGGGTCCCGGTCACCCTCTTTCCCTCCTACGGGGCATCCGAAGCGAAGGTCCCCGACCTGATGGACGTCGTCGTCGACCTCACCGAAACCGGGAGCACGCTCAAGAAGAACGGGCTCAAGATCGTCGGGCAGATCATGGAGTCGCACACCGCGCTCCTCGCGAACCGTGAGTCCCTCTATGACCCGGAGAAGCGCCGCGAAATCGAGGAGATCACGACTCTCCTCCTCGGCGTGATCGAGGCGCGCCACCAGGTGCTCCTGACGATGAACGTGCCGTCGGCCGCGCTCGACCGCGTCATCGAGGTCCTCCCGGCGATGAAGAAGCCCACCGTCGGCAGGCTGCACGGCATCGACTACTTCAGCATCCAGACGGTGGTGCAGAAAGGGCTCGTCAACGGCCTCATCCCGCCGCTCAAGGCCGCGGGGGCTGAGGACATCCTCGAGATCCCGATTGCAAAAATAGTACGCTGAGGGGTGGGCCCTCACAGGTGCCGGGAATACTCCCGCGAGCAGGCGTAGCAGACGAACTTCCCGTCTTCGACCCTGACGCGGGACTCGGCGGTCATTTCGCCGCATTTTGCGCACGGCACCGACCGGAATATCCGGGCCCGTTCGGGGATCTCGGCGTCGACCTCGCGGATGATGAAGAGCTGCTCGGCGGGCGCCTTCATGATGGCTTCGACGATCCGCCTCGTCCGCTCGTGAAACTCGGCGTGCTCCGCATCGGTCGCCAGCCCCTGCATCACCCGCGCCCGGAGCGGCGCAAGGTCGGGGTCGAGTGAGTCGATGTTGAACGACGGGTTTGACACCACGCGAATTGCGGCCCCGGTGTTGCGGTTGATAAACGTAAACGCGTGCTTGCCGTGATCCTTGAAGAGGAGGTTTCCTTTTCCTGCGGTGCAGCCCGTCAGGACCTGGATGCCATCGACGCCGCAGGCGTCGGTCTCGGCGATGGTGACGAGTTCCTCGTCCTCCGAGCGTCCGGAGCGGAGCCGCGCGAGGGCGACCTCTGCCGCCCGGTAGCCCGTCGCGAGACCGGGACAGACGTGGCCGTGAAAGGCGGCCGCTTCGGCGAACCGGTCATGTGCTTCTCCCGGCGTGCCGGGGGGAATGGTATTACACATATGCTTACCCTGCATCAGATGTTGTTACTATCTTTCGGATATATGTTACGATAGCGCGCCGGAACCCGCGGCCCGGAACGCCGGGCATATAAGGGAGGAGCCACTCCGTCCGGCGAGCTTGCATGCAAAATGAAATATTTTTGCGCTAAGTTCTCTGCACGTTTCCAATATCCCGATTTAGGGGCAAATCTTTGAAGATACAAGAGTGGTGGTTATTTATATGCCCTCGGGTATAATGACTGCTTTACATGAGAGTTCCCGGGGGAGTTCTAGCCCTGCTTGCCGCAGCCTGTATCCTCTGCACCGCGTGTGGTTGTCTCGGCGCATCCTCGCCGCCGCCACCGGGCGGCGGCATCACCTCCATCGATCTGCCGGAGCCGGAGGGCTATACCCTCACCGAGGCTCTCGCGGAACTCGATATGCTCAGCGTCGAAGGCGGCCTGAACATCACCGGCACTTCGATGCGCCAGGTGCTCGGGAACCGCGTAACCCTCGACGGCCGGGCAGCTGCCTGGGCCATCGGCCTTGAGGACGGCGAAGAGGCGCGCTGGTTGACCTCCGGTGTCACGGGCTGGAGGGAGACCTCGCTTCGTGCCCCCTTGCCCGACGAGGAGGTGAATATGACCGGGATCCTCTCCCCGGAGGATCTCCTCGCGGCGCAGGAAGAGGCGATCCGGCCGGCGATGGTGCGCCTCGATGCGAGCACGGTCGATCTCGTGCTCGCGGAGGGAATCTACACCATCACGATTCGTTCGGACGCCGGGGTGGAGGTTCTCACGTTCCGGGCAGATAACGGGGAGGCGATCGTATAAAACCAGCAACAGATGACGGCGTGATGTCGCTTGACTTCCTCGCGGGATTCACGATCTTCATGCTCGCCCTGATCATGGTGGTGAGCATGGTGCCGGGGCTCCTCGCGAGCCTGGAGAGCAGCGGGATCGACTACGATGCGGTCGCCTACCGCACAGGGGTGATCCTGGTGGAGGATCCCGGCTGGCCGGTATACCCACCATGGGAGATGAAGACCGAGGCCTATAAGGACGAGATCGAGCGGATGGGGCTCGCGGTCTCGAAGGAGACCCCGAACATCCTCCTCTCGACGAAGGTTAACGCCTTCTTCAACGACTCGTTCTTCACAGAGGACGACTACCGCGGCAAGGCGATCTTCGGCGACATTCCCTACTCTTACAACTTTTCGCTCCGGAGCGGTGGCGAAGTCAAGCAGGTCGGCGACACACCCCCTTCCGGCTACGGCTACATCCGCCGGGTGGTGAAGATCAAGGAGCCGGGGGTGGCGAATATCAGTTACAACAGCAGTTTCAACGAGACCACGCTCGGCCCTTCGGAACCACGGATGTTCACCGTCCAGCTCAACTTCAGCCAGCTGCTTGACCAGAACATCAGCCCGGCCTACCGGATCGACCCGAGGATCGAACCGGTGAACGTCACGATCACGGAATTCGACAGGTACCTGAACAGGACCGAACCCTCGGTCACGAACGCAAAGCTCAAGAGCGTGGCATTTTTGAAGAAGGATCCGACGAATCCTAACTCGGGGTTCAGCAATATTCCGTTCTTGTATGCTACACTCGATCCCGATCTCTACACCCTGCGCATCGACGGCACCGACATCCAGCACTCGCTCAGACCAGATGCCGCTGTCGAATCCAACATCTCTCTGGTGCTGAAACCGGCGGCCATCTCGCTCTTCACCCTGGACCAGAACAGCATTCTGGATATCCGGTTCACCTTCGATGACGGCAACCCACAGAGAACCTTCATGAACGGCACGTTCCTGTATGACTACAATAACGTCACCCGTCCCGACATGAAGCCCGCTGCCCTGGAGGTGGCGATATGGTGAACGATGGAGGACAACTCTACACGATGGAGGGGGTCGCGGCCGGGGTCATCATGCTCCTCACCGCGTACATCGTCATCAGCACGACGAGCGTCTACACCCCAGGAGATACCCACATCCCGGACATGCAGCTTGAGCAGCTCGGGAGCGACGTGCTCGCGATGATGGATACGCCGGATGCGGATGGGAGCGAGAGTCAGCTCACCACGCTCGTCCAGGGGGGAGTCCCCGACGGCGAGATACTCAGGGAACAGTTCCTCGACTACTGTAAAATGCGAGCGGGAAGCGACGACAACGACCTCAGGGCCCAGGTCTACCTTTCCTACAGGACAACGAGCGGCAGCGTAAACACAACGCCTCTCTCTTTACTGGACCCGGAGTTCACCGGGCGTGAGAACACGGTGCGGGTGACCCGGTGGGTGCACCTGAATGAGAACCCCCCTGGGAATCCCCCCGGAATTCCTTCGGATATAGGGCCTTTCCGCCCCCGGACAGTTCTCCTGGAGGTGCTGCTATGGCGTGCATGAACGAGGACGGCCAGTGGATCGTCCTGATGGGGCTTCTCGTCGCCGTGGGGCTGTTCTTCCTCGCGCTGATCATCAACCAGTCGGCGCTCGTCGGGCAGACGACCGCGGAAGGAGTGCTCGAGTTCCCGAAGAACGATATCCGGGACCTGCGGTCGGAGATCTTTGATCACTATGACCGTTACGAGAGCCTTGGCCCTCTGGATCGTCCAAACAACGTGGAGGACATCGTCAGGATATCCCTTGAGCGGAAGAACGCCGTGGTGTACTTCTGGAACGGTACACCAGAGGAGATCTCCGGGCGCACGCTCTGCCCGATACACATCCACTACTACAACGGGGTGACGAAGTACGATGAGACCGTGTATTACTGAGCCGCCGAACGAAGAAGGCGTCACGAGGCTGATAGAGTACGTCATCATCAGCGGCATGCTCCTCCTGCTGATGGTCGTCATGATCTTCACCGTCAACGCCGTCTTCATGGAAGGGCCGGCGAACAATCTCCGCTACCATGCCTTCGTGGATATCGGGAACGGGGTCAGCACCCGGATCGTCGACCTCTACGTGATCGCACCCGGGAACGGGACGATAGCGACGAAGTTCGATATCCCCGACGACGTTGCCGGGGCGGACTACTTCGTGAATGTAGACATGACACGTGCAAACCAGGTGATCCAGGTGCAGGGCGGTGGAATCCAGAGCAAGATCGCCATCGCCGGCATCGGAGCGACGAGAGGCGTCATCGGCAACACCACCGGCGCCGGATGGAACATGATCCAGTATGACTCAAGCGGGGTTTAGGAGGAGATAACCGTGAAGATAAATGAGAAGGCGGTATCAGAGGCGATCGGGTTCATCCTGATCCTCGGGATCGTCATCACCGGCATCGGGCTGGTTACGCTCTACGGCTACCCGGTGCTCGTCAAGGAGCAGAGCAACACCGACGTAAGGAACATGGAACGGACAATGATCGTCATTCAGAACGACATGAAGAGCCTCTGCTTCAAGAACGTGCCCTACAAGGAGACGGCGCTCCAGGTGAGCGGCGGGACGTTCGAGGTGATCAACGCCAGCGATTACGGCGGCTACATCAACGTCACGAACGGCACCACCCTGTTTCAGGAGAACTACACCGTAGGTGCACTGACCTACCGCTCCGACCAGGGCACCGGGGTGATCACCCTCGAGAACGGTGCGGTGATGATACGCCAGGAGTGGGCGGCGGGGTCGGCGATGCTTGCCGAACCGCGGTGGTTCTATGACGACGAACTGAGCGAAAGAACGTTCGTCATCTACATCATGAACATCACCACCGACACGTATATGGCGAAGTCCGGGATGACGACGGTGAGGATGAGCCTGGAGAGTTCGGAGACGCAGTCGGTACCTGTTCCCGGAGGCAACGTGACGGTAAAGTATACGAGCGGTTCGTCGGGCGACTACTCGACGGCGTGGGAGAATTACCTGACCGGCAGCTCGGTCGGGATGCAGAAGACCGCGCCCGACAACTACAAACGGAACGACGTCGACAAACTCGTCATAAAAGAGTACAGGATCAAGATTCACGACATCTAAACTTTTTTAACCCGATACAGCACTTCTGCTGCTGTTGCCCGATTTTTCGCCGGGCAGGGAGATACGATGTAAAAAAGATATCAGAGGTACCGGTTCTTCCGGAGCCACTCCACCTGAGGTTTCGTGTATCGGTAGACGATATCGCACTTCTCGTCCTGGAAACTCCAGGGGACGATCACCAGGACGTCTCCCTCCCGGATCCAGACTTTCTTCTTGATCTTGCCCTTGATCCGCCCGGTGCGCGTCACCCCGTCAAAGCAGCGGATCCGGATGTGGTTTGCCCCGAGCATCAGTTCGGCGCTCCCGAACATCTCGCGGTTCCTCTTGTTCGGCAGGCGCACACGGATAACTTCATCCCCCGCTTCCCCTCCATTGGACCCGGGTTTGCGCTTCGTAGGATCTGTCAGTTAATCAACCCCATGTTCCAGAGTATTCGGTCTTTTGTGTGTCAAATTTATACAACTGCTAGGTTATCAAATATTCTCCCGCGAGCCCAACGAGCGGCGGACCCGCTCCGGTTGACCGCGATGGAGCCTGAGCACAATTCCAGGAGATTGCCGGCGGAGCGGTTATGTATATTTGTCTGGAGTATCCATTCAACGTCTCCATGGCATGCCCGAACCCCCCGCGCGGGATCTACCTCACCTACATCATCCAGGGTCTCATACTCCTCGCCGCAGTCTCGAGTATCCTGGCAGGCGAGTACTTCCTCGGGATCTCGGCAGGCACCGCGTTCTTCCTGACGATGACGCCGTCCCTCATGACGAGAAATCTGCGCCTCTGCCTCCCCTGGGAGATCAACCTCCTCGTCGCCGTCTCCTTCTACCTCCACGTCATGGGGCACGTCGGGGAGTATTACGTCACCCTCGCGCCCTACTACGACAAACTGACCCACCTCGTCTCCTCGGTCACCGTCGCACTTATTGCCTTCTTTCTCGCGCTCCTTGCCGACCACCAGGGGGAGATCCGGCTGACGGGTCCGGCAATCGCCGTCTTCATCCTGACGTCCACGCTGGCAGCGGGGGCGGTCTGGGAGATCTACGAGTTTGCGGTCGACCAGGTCTTCGGCACGAGCCTCCAGCTCGGCAACACCGATACCATGTCGGATCTCATCGTCGATCTCGTCGGGGGGGCGATCGTCGCCGCCTTCGCCGCTATCGTCCTCGCGAGGGGCGAAGAACATCGATTTGTCCGGTTCTTCACCGAACCGCCCTCCGGTGCGGAACCCTCCGAGATCATGGGCGATCCGATCGATCCGGCTCGCAGCCGCTGACCCGCCCGGATCCGATCCTGCGGATCGTATTTATATTCTAAAAGTAGAATAAAATGCAGTGAATCTGAAGGCACCCGGTGCGCGACATATGGCGATACTCATGCTTATCGTGCTTCCTTCCATGACGGGCTACATGGCCTGGGAAGCACGTGCCGTCGAGGTGACCGTTCTTGATATCGAGGGGGCGCCCGAAGGCATCGTCTATATCACCGATCCACACGTCAGGGCGTCCAACATCGACCACGTCCGGGAGGTGATCGATGAGGTCAACCGCCTGAACCCCTCGCTTGTCCTGATCGGCGGCGATTTCGTCACCGGCGAGGAAGAAGACTTCGCCTCGCAGGAGGTATGGAACTCGCTCGACGCCCCGGCCTATGCCGTGCTCGGGAACCACGACTACCGGGTGGGGATCGACGGCCCGACGGGCATCGAGAGGACGCTCGCCACCCGGGCGTCGGCCGTGGTCACCGCCGACGCCTACGACGTCTCCGCCTTGAACGACGGTTCCGCCGACACCGCGTTTGCCGACAATCTCACCGCAGCGCTGGAGGAGAACGGGGTGCGCGTCCTCAGGAACGATTACGTCCGCACCAGTGTCGGAAACGAGGAGATCGTCATCGTCGGCGTCGACGACGGGTGGGCGGGGATGGCAGACCCGCCCGACGTCCCGGCAACCGATGCATTCACCGTCTACCTCGTTCACGAACCCTCGTGCCGGGCGGACTGGGACGCCGACCTCATCCTCGCCGGCCACACCCACGGCGGTCAGTTCCTCTTCCCGGTCGTCAAACAGCTCAACGACTTCGGCGTCATCGAACTTGCCGGCCTCTTCGACGGCGACGGGAGGACGCCCACCTATATCTCCCGCGGGGTCTGCACCTCGAGTGTTGCAGGAGTGGAACTCCGGTTCAACTGCCAGCCCGAGATCGTCCTCATCAACCCGACCGGGGAGCAACTCCGGGCGCTCGCCTGATCTCACGCCTCAAGGATGGCACGCGCCCGCCCGGCGATCAACAGCACCTTCTTGAGGGGGATGCCCGTGTCGCGTGCGATGGCCGCGGCGTCGCCGTAGGCGACCTGTTTTGCCGTGACGAACCCGGCAGCGGCCAGCCTGGCCGAGACCGACCGGCTCACCCCGGTAACGATGGTGACCGGGTAGGACTGCGTCTTCTCGATCATCGTCCGGAGGTTCTGCTCCTCCGGGTAGTCCCACCCGATATGCCCGATCCCCCGACAGGTGGCGTAACGCTTCGCATGCCCGGAGAGTTTGGTGTTGCAGACGATCAGGGCGCCGTCGATCGAGACGGTGCACCGTCCCGCCCGGAACCCCTCCTGAAGGTCCTCGATGATAGCCCGGGCGATCCGGCCTTCGTCCAGGCCGGTCACCCGGTGGTGGCTCGCGTGGTGCTTCACCTCGACAAAGATGGTGGCGCCGTCTCTCTCTGCGATGGCGTCCACCTCGTGCTCTCCGCACAGTCCGGCGAGAACGCATCCGGTCTCCACCCGGTAGCCGTGCTCCCGGAGGAGGACCCGCACGAACTCCTCGAAGTCCGGTTTCGAGCGCAGAAGGCCAAGCGCTCTCCTGAGGTTCGTCCGGTGCCCGGCGGCGGGGCGGACTGCCTTTGCCCGGGAGCGGATAATCCGGAGAACCGTTGCGGTCTTCACCCCGTCCGGCACCGATTCCTCGATCTCGTGGGCGATCCGTTCTGCATCCTCCGCGCCGACGCCCATGTTCCGGAGCGTCCGCTGCACCCTCCCCCGGTCGAACGGCTGCCGGGCACCGTTGACCTTCGTGACGTGCTTCATCAGGTACGGTAGCTCGGCACCAGGGACGAAAAGCGTTCGCCATCCGGTTCCCGGGGGCTCCGGGCCCGCGATACCGCACCGTTATCATCTTCTGGATCCAACAGCAACTACGGGAAAAATGGAGTCACTAAAACGCCCGGCCGTCCTGATCCTCGGCGCGGGGGCGGTCGGCCTCTCGCTCGCCGGAAGACTGAGCCAGGTCGCGACGGTCTACGCGGCCTGCCGACCGGTGCATGCCGGCGCGATCCGGGACCGGGGCCTCGTGATGGAGGGCGTCTGGGGGGACCGCACCGTCGGCACCGTAGCCTGCGTCTCCGGGCCGGCCGACGTTCCACCTGCGGTCGATGTTGTCGTCGTCACCGCGAAGGGCACCGGCACCCGGGCGATCTGCGAGGAGTACGCCGGGGTGATCCGGGGCCGGCCGACGGCAAGCCTCCAGAACGGGATCGGGAACGAAGAGATCATCGCTGAGTACACCGATACCGTCATCGGCGGAACCGTGACGACGAACTTCTCGGTCGCGGGCCCGGGGCACGTCCGGGTCCTGAGCGAGAGCGCCCCGATGCACCTCGGGGTCTGGTCCGGCGGGGGCGGGGAGGCCCTCGGACGGCTGATCGGGATCATCCGCTCCGCCGGGATCCCGGTCGAGGCCGACAGCGATATCCGCTCCGGCAAATGGACGAAAGCCCTCCTCAACATCGCGGTGAACCCGATCTGCGCTCTCCTCCGCGCCCCGGTCGGGGCGGCCGTCGACGAGGAGATCCGCGAGATCGTCGACGGCCTCGTCCGCGAGACCTTCGCCGTCGCCGGCGCCGAAGGGGTGCGGCTCCCCTGGGCGACCGCCGACGACTACCTCGACTACCTCTTCCGCGTGCAGGTGCCCGACTTCGCCGCGGTCTACCCCTCGATGTACCACGACCTCCGGCAGGGACGCCGAACGGAGATCGACCTCCTCAACGGGTATATCGCGGCCCTCGGGGAACGCCACGGCATCGCAACGCCGCAAAACCGGTGCATCGCCGGCCTCGTCCGCTACGCAGAGGCGCACCCGGACGCGCGGTGACGCATCACTCCCTGCCGAGGTTCGCGGCGAGCCGCCGGGCCGCCTCTTTTGCCTTCGCTTCCGTCATCCAGAACCCGGTCTTCCCGACGGGATGTTCGTCCCGGTCATAGAGTTCCACGTAATAGCCGCCGTCCTGGCGGGCAAACCGGACTTCTCCGACGATGCCGGGGCCGTATTCCTGCATACCCTGAGAATGTGGGCGCGAAGGATATGATGGTTCCGCGTCCTGCTGCTCTCTATGGGATGAGTGCACTACCCCGCCCGGAGGGATGGTGATGATCCTCATCGTATACTACTCCGGCGAGGGGCATACGGAGAAGGTGGCGACGGTGCTTGCAGAAAAGGTCGGGGGCCGGCTTGCGAGGATAGAGCCGGTATCCGAGGTGGGGATGTTTCGAAAGGGCATGATGCCGATGTTCGGGACGCGGGCGGAGATCCGGCCGATGAAGACGGATCTCTCCGACGTCGACTTCCTGGTCGTTGCAACCCCCGTCTGGTCGCGGAAGGTTCCGCCCTACGTGAACGAGTACCTCGCCGGGGTCAAGAACGCCGCGGGAAAACCCTTCTCGGTGCTCGCGGAGATGGGCGGTTCCGGGGGGGAGAACGCCGTCGAGATCGTGAGAAAAAGCCTTGAAGCAAAGGGGATGCGGTTCGTCTCGTCGGCCGTGACCGTCGAGAGCGAGGTCGATGCCGGGCGGTTCGGCCCGACAATCGAGGAGTTCGCCCGGACGATCGCGGGGGTTGCCGCCCCGGCTTCGTAGTTCTCAGAGCGTCAGCGGTATCCCGAGGAGGTGCAGCACCACCGTGATGATGACACCGAATATCCCGCCGATTGCACAGATCAGGACGGTGATGATGTTGATCGGGATGTCGTCGGGCTGACCGAGGAGTTGCATCAGGTCGAGGAGGTTGATCAGCCAGAGCAGGATCACGCCCACGACGGCGTTGATGATGAGACCGGTCACGCTTTTCACGGCCTTGTAGAGGACGAACGCAAGGACGATCACCAGGATCAGAGCAAGGAGTCCCGTGAGTAAGCTCATACCGCTCATATGACGCGCCTGGTATTGAACGTTCCTGCGCGAGGGCCAGGAGACCATTCAGAGGTAGCCCAGCGCCTCAAAGACGGGCTGGAAACAGACCCCTTCCCCGATTTTCACGCACCGGACCGCAGGATTTCCTTCATAAGCGCCCATTGTCCGGCCGTCGCCGAGTTCGACCCAGTCGTGGACGGCAACGCCCTTCCCGAGGATCTCGACGTGGAGGGCGTTTGTCCGGAACGCTTCCGTATCCCAGACCATGATGCCGTGAACCGGCCGGGCAGGGACGCCGTTCCGGCAGAGAACTTCCGCCCTGAGGAGCGCGAGATCGGTGCAGTCGCCTACCCCGCAGGCAAGGGTCGCGTTGAGACCCGAAGGAAACAGGCGGGGGGAACCGTCGACGCAGGCGAACGTCGTTCTGTCCACCCGGTCGATGAGGGTGTCCCGGGTTTGCTCCGGGAGGGGTTCGGAAAGAAGGGCAATCCTGTCTATTTCTGCTTCGCTCACAGTGCTGAACCCATCACCCCCTTCTCCCCCGTCATAGATCAGGTAACCCTGAGGGATGAGGAGAGAGAGAAGGAAAATCGCGTTAAGAATGCCCCAAACCACGTTATTTTCCCAATATATTTTAATGATGTCTCAGATATATCAGGCATTCTATTTTTCTTGCAGAGATATATATGGCGGATATATGATTTGCCGGATTATGATCGAGGAGAGAGGCCCACACGCGCACCCCGCGAGAGATGGATCTTATGATGTACGGTTGAGAGAACCGGGGGTCCCGGAGGTCACCGGGAAGCGTAAACGCCGGCGATATGCCCTGCGGCAAGCGCTGCCGTGGAGAAGGCGGCCTGGAGATTATAGCCGCCGGTGTCGCCGTCGATATCGAGTGTCTCGCCGATGCAGTAGAGGTTTTCGACGATCTTTGACGCCATCGTTTTTTTGTTGATTCCCTCGAGAGCGACCCCGCCCCGCGTCGCCATCGCTTCGTTGAACCCGCCGAGCCTCTCCACCCGGAACGGGTACTCCGCGAGGGATGCGGCGAGCGCGTTCCGGGAATTTTTCCGGAGCTGGGCGCAGGTCTCTCCCGCCGGAATCCCGGCGAGGTCGAGCAGCCGCCGGACGAACCGTTCGGGGAGGGCGAGATCGCAGAGCACGGTCTTTACCTGCCGGGCCCCGCCCGCCGCAATCGCGTCGGCGAGATGCTTTCGCACCTCCTCCGCGCTCGCCCCGGGGAGGAACGTGACCCGGAGTTCGTCGCGGGGGCGGATGGAGCGGGAGAGATCGAGAATACCCGGGCCCGAGAGCCCGGTGTGCGTCAGCAAAAGATCGCCGGCGTGCCGCCCGACCCGCTTTCCGTCGCGGTAGACGGCCAGGGTGAGGTTCTGAAAGGAGATCCCGGCAAGGTCGGCGAACGGGTAGTCCTCGACGTAGACCGGGGCAAGCGCCGGGGCGACCTCCGTTGTCGGCTGCCCGAGCGCCCGGGCGAAGGCGTAGCCATCACCGGTCGAGCCGGTGGCGGGGTAAGAGGCCCCGCCGGTGGCGAGGACGAGGACGCCGGTCCGGACGGCCGCCGTCGCCGTCCGGACGATGAACCCGTCGCCGTCGCGTTCGACGGCAAGGACAGGGTCGTTGCACCGTATCTCCACCCCACGGGCGGCGCACTCCGCGAGGAGGACGGCGAGGACATCGGCGGACTTCCGGGTCGCCGGGAAGACCTTACCCCCGGGCTCGGTTTCCATCCGAAGGCCGCGGTCGGCAAAAAACGCAATGAGATCCCGGTTCGTGAAGTTCATGAGCGCCGGCCGGAGGAACGCCCCGTGATCGCCGTAATGGGAGAGGAAGTCAGCGATATCGCCGTCGTGGGTGATGTTACACTGCCCCGACCCGGCAATGAGGAGTTTCCTCCCCGCTACGGGCTTCTTCTCGAAGAGGACGACGTTTTTCCCGGCTTCTATCGCCTGCAGGGCGCAGAAGAGCCCGGCAGGGCCTCCCCCGATGATCGCGATGATCTCGTTCACGGCATTAACCGGTGTACCGTGCTCTTCCACGAAGCATCAGCGTTGGGGTGCGGCAGCCGCTAGTTGCATATAGAAGCGGGTTCCCACGGGGGGCGGATTACCATGGATGCCATCTGGATTGTTCTCGTCGGAGGGGGCGCCGCTCTGCTCCTCGCGGCCGTTGCCGGGGCTGCTGCAGAGCTCCCGGACGCCGCCGTCCCCGTTACGGATACACCCGCGGACGTGACCCCGCACTACTGGTTGGGCGGCGATACCCCCGGGGTCTTCACCCACCACCGGACGGTGTCGATCGACAACCCCTCCGACGTCGATGGTCTTGCGGTCCTCTTCAACGCAACCCACCTTCCCGGGATGCGGCCGGACTTCGCCGACATTCGCTTTACGGAAAGAGACGGGACGCCTATCCCCTACTGGATCGAGAACGCGAGCGCCGGCTCCCATGCCCGCATCTGGCTCGCCCTCCCGGCGAACGCGACGGCGGTCACGATGCTTTATAGCAACCCAGAGGCCCGGGACGCCGGCGATCCCGACGCGGTCTTCCTCTTCTTCGAGGACTACGAGAGAGGCGGCCTCTCGCGGTGGTCGTTCTGCGGTTCGAACGCCGGGATTCAGTCCGACGTTGTCCGAGACGGTGCATACGCCGGGGATATCAACGTCTCCGAGCCGGATCTCCCGGAGTTTTCCAACAACCGGATATGCCTTGCAGACATCTCCGCGGGCCCGATGGTCATCGAGGGGGACTTCCAGGTCAGCGAGTTCGGGAGATGGTGCGGTTCGGGCTACATCCAGGCCTGGAACGGGACCAACCGGCTCTACGCCCTCCACCTCCGGAACGGCTCCGTGCAGCACTACGACGGCGATCACCGGAACTTCTCCGCCGATGCCCGGGCCGAGACCGATACCTGGTACCACGTCAGGGTCGTCCTGGATACGCCGAACGCCACCGAACACGCCTGGATGGACGGCGAGTACCTGGGGAGCGCCCCCATGCGGTTCTCCGACGGGTCACCGGTGCCGAAGGATACGGTCTTTGACGACTTCGCCCTGATCGGGTCTTCGGCGTGGTACTCCGGCAATCCGCACCACTTCTACGCCGACAACGTCGTCGTCAGGAAGTACGAGCCCGCCCCGCCGGTGCTCTCCTACGCGGACGACGCATAGGGGACAGAAGGCTGCGGCAGACCCATATCCAGGAAAAGTATACAAGGCCTGCATATGGCGCCCCACCATCGCCCTCGGCGGGGTCGCGGTCCGAGAATGTCACCCCGGGGTGCATCGACCTTTCGCTCCGGCTGGTCGTCGACAACCCTGGAATCTATCGGAGCCGGAATATGAGTACAGGCTACTTCCAAGTTATTGTCTCACAAAGTGGCTGAGGAGGGATGCATCGCTCCTAGCGGGGACATCCTGGGATCATCGTCTCGGTCATAACGTTATATTGATTTAAGACTAGCAGTATAGAGGAACAATCAATAAAAAATAGGGGCACCGCCCCCGCGGAATGGCAAATCATGGTTCATATTATAGCACAACTAAGGGATCTCCATAATTTGTTCAGACATCCCTTGTATCTGAATTCATTTTATATTTTACTTACATATCTATCAAGTGCGTTTTTTGGGTTCATTTTTTGGATCGCTGCCGCGAAGATGTATACCCCACAAGAAGTCGGGATCGCTACAGCTCTGATCTCCTCTATGAGTCTGATCGTTCTCCTAGCAAAAGTGGGTTTGGACTTCTCGATCATCCGGTATTTTCCTGCGCGGGATAAGAGCGTAGTATACAGCACATCTATAGTCATCACGACACTATTTTCCCTGATCTTCGGGTTGATCTTCATCCTCGGAGCGGATCTCTTCTCGCCGGAATTAAAAGACATTTATACCCTTGAATCAGCAGGATTGCTGTTCATATTCATCATTGCAAATGCAACAGCCAACTTAGCGGGAATCGCATTTGTAGCGCTTCGGCGTTCAGAATACTATTTGCTTCAGAACCTTCTTGCAGGGTCGAAAATTCTCTTCCTATTCCCACTGGCGTACCTTGGAGCGTTCGGGATCTTTGGTTCCGTTGGTATTTCGTTCATACTCACCGCCGTATTCTCGTCGTTGCTGATCGCGAAGTCCGGCATAAAGCACTCGTTCCGTGTGGATAGGGAATTTATAGCAGGATCTTTTCACTTCTCATTGGGAAACTATCTTGTCGGGCTCTTTCAGACCGCCCCAAACTTGGTCCTGCCAATCATGGTGTTAAACATCCTCGGAGCTGATGCGGCCGCGTATTATTATATTGCATTTTCCGTCGCCTTCATTCTGTTCATCGTCCCAAACGCAATCAGCACATCACTGTTTGTCGAAGGCAGCAATGGTGAATCCTTGCGACAGAGCACGATCCGATCCTCGATCGCGATCTACGCGCTGCTCATTCCTGCAGTGGTAATCCTATATTTCTCCGGGGATATCATCCTGGGGCTCATCGGAAAAGAGTATGCAGCGAACGGGTTTGAGCTCTTCCGGGTGATGATCTTCACGAGCCTCGTCCTGCCCGTGACCTACATCTACTCCGCGGTGAAGCGCGTCCAGAACGGGGTGCGCGATCTGGTACTGCTGAACGGGGTTGTTTTCGCGTCGCTGATACTTCTTGCCCAGACCTGTACGACGGCGTACGGGATCGTCGGGATCGGCTACGCCTGGGTGATCAGCTACGCCGTCGGTGTTCTTTTGATCGGTCTGGGCACACTCTGGGAGCGGATTGCAACGGCCGGTACCGGATCGCACGTCTAGTGAGGCGCGTCCATGCATGGGAGGAAGTACCTCCTCACAGATCCGAAGAGCAGCAAACCAATTTATGCATACCTGCTTACACAGCCGATGTCACCGGAAGAGTATATTTTATTCAGAAGAGGATTCTCGTCGAGGGTGCTCCGGTAGTTGGACCAGGAGTTGAACGTCACCCAACTCTCGGCGGAAAAGTAGGTCAGCCGATAGTTGATGATGAAAACATCGTCTGGATTTTTCAGCCCTTCATCATCATGCAGCAAGAGCAACGCCATCTGGTCTTCAGAGAACGTCCGGGGGTAGTACCTATCGACCAGCTCCGTCTTCTTCATCCCGGCCGCTATAAGGCCTCCGGTAAATACGTCCGTATACAGAGACCCCTCTACACTTGGGTCATCGTAAGGGGCTTTCTCTACATACCAGTCGGCGGGAACAGTGACGTATCCGAAGCTGTTGTAGTCCCGAATCCCCCGGTACTGATCTTCATATGACATCATCGTAATGTAGCCGTTCAACGCCAGCAGGACGAGCAGGGAGGCTACAACAAGGTGCCGATGCATCGTTGAGCCTCTCGCTATACTGTATAGCAAGAGGTAACCGATCAACCCCGAGTATACAAGGTACTCAAAGACGGACAGCCCCAGGAGATTATAAATGCCAAATACGCTGATACCAGCGAGGATAAACCCAAAAGTGACTTTTTCACCGTTCGAAAGTTCCTCGCCCCGGTAGAATTTATATGCGAGGTACAGCGTGGTCACCAGTACGCTGAGCAGTAGCAGTGCCAGCCAGACGGTCAGGGCATTCCGCACGCCCGCAGGGTATGTGAAGTAGTATGCGTCGAATGGCGTTGCATTCGGGTTGTAAAACGAAAGAATTAGTTTATCCAAGCCCGAGAACGGCGATTCCGAGGCTTCCTGCAGTCGGGGGATGAAACCCTGGTATAGGATCTGATTAAAGGCAAAGGTGAACACTATCGAGAAGAGGGCCAGTTTCGTAAGGCCCGGGCGGAAGCGAGACTCACCCCTCCACCGGAAGTTATACAGCCAGTCGACGACCAGAACGCCAACTACGAGAACAACACTGAAGAATACCAGTTTGTACGAGATGTAGTTCAGACTGAACACGATCAAAATGATGAGTATCGATAACGCCTGCCGTTTTTCGAGAGCGAGCGACTTTAAGTAGAGCAAAAGAGTCAAGCACAGAGTTATTGCCAGTACAAACCCCAACCCGTGGCAATAATACATGAAATAACTTTTGTTCCCATACTTCGAGACGAACACCAGCATAGCCAGAATGAGGGCGAGGGCAGAGTAAGATCTCCGGCCGACGACCCCTCTCAGCAGCGCGATAGAGACGATGATGACCGCAACTGCTTGGAGCGGCAACGTCGGCAACGCTTCATAGGGCAGGGAAGCCAACTCGGCTATCATGACTCCAAAGACGTAGTAGCCCGCATTCTGATAGTCCGGCTCTATATGCCCGCTCATACCAACGGATATTGCCTTTCCCACATGCCAGAAGTCGAAGTTGTCGGATACGACAGGGTAGTAGAAGAGATTAAAGAACGATAGGAAGACGCACAACACAATGATTGAGACGTAAGTGATTCTCATTGAGGAAAAAGAACTGTTTTCCATACTCTACCTGGCCATCACAGGATCATTCCATGCCAACGACGAACACCTGTCTGTAGAATCAAGTCATATGTCAGGAGCCGGAGTACCGGCGGGCATATATGACCTCTAAATCCGCACAGATCCTCTCCCAGTTGAACTTCTCGGACACGAGGCTCCTGCAATTCTCGCGGAACTGCGACGTCCGCACATCTTGGCTCAGTATACGTGCCATGGCTTCGCTCACTTCAGTCACAGAATACGCCGTCGAGAACCCCGCGACGCCATCGATCCAATCCAGGTAGTCTCCCGCATTGGTCGTGACGATCGGGAGCCCGCAGGCGCACGACTCCGCAAACGTTATCGGAAACCCGTAGAATTTGGGCGTCACGAAGACGTCGCTGTCAATGAACGCCGCATACTTCTCCCGCTCCGGCACAAGCCCGGTAAACCGGACCTTCTCTTCGATACCCAGGTCGGTGATCTGTCTCTGCAGATCAGACTCGAACCCGCCATCGGGCCCAACGAGCACAAGCCGTGCGTCCTCTATACGCGGCGCCAGATCTGCGAACGCCTCGACGAGGAGGTCAATCCCCTTGCTCTTATGCAGTCGCCCCAGGTAAAGGACGACCTTCGCATCGGGTTCGATCCCGTACTTCCGCCGGAACTCACCCCGACCGGGTAAGTCCTTGAACCGCTCCAAGTCGACCCCGTTCGGCAGCACGTGAACCTTCTCCCCGGCAACCCCGAGCCGCCGGTGCGCGTCGGCCTCGCTCTGCGAGAGCGCGATGAAGGCCGAAGCGCTCGCAAGCAGCCTGCTCCCCCACACCTGGTCGTAGAGCCACTTGATCCCCTTCCGTTCCACAATCCGCATGATCGACCCGTGCGCCTGGAGGACGATAGGAACGTCGTTCTTGGTGGCCTGGCTCATGACCACGGAGTTCTGGTAAGAGCGCGCCCCGTTCAGATGCACGACGTCGTATTCGCCGATATGCGTTCTGCACCAAGCCTTCAGGCTGGGAGAGGGGATGTAAAGGCAGTAGTTGAAGAGGTGCTCGAACGGGATGACCTCGACACCGATCTCCTTGATCGTCGCCGCGTAGTCCGCATCGAAGAGGTAGTCGGTCGTCGCAATTGTCACATCGTGCCCGCGCAGGGCGAGGTGCTTGGAGAGGTTGTAGGCTACGTCGACGCCACCACCGAGGCTCGGGTTGAATCGTGGAATGACCTGCAGTACCTTCATGACCAAGACCTACCCAATCAACTCGGCAACGAGCCTCGCGTTGAGGAGAGTTCTCTCGCGGAGTACCTCTGCTGCCTGCCGTTGTTTCGCCGCATAGAGCGCTCTGTTCTCCCAGACCGTCTCGAAGTTCTTGCAGAACTGTCCAGCAAAGGTCTCGGTACCCAGATCCTCGACATCAAGGTAGAAGCCCTCAAGGCCGACCAACTCCAGATAACTCTTCACCTTACCGCAGTAGGAGATCGGGACGACTGGCACCCCCATCATGGTGGCGAGGATCAGCGAGTGGAGGCGCATCCCCACCAGGACATCGGCACGGGACAGCGCCGCGAAGACCGCGGTGAAGTGGGGGTTGTACTCCAAGACATCTGCCTTTTCCGACGAGGGCATGAGGTCCCGGATGGCCGCATAGCCTTCGCGGTCCACCTTTACCGTCGGGACGAGCAGCATCCTCTGATCGTGTTCGCGGACAATGGACTCGAAGATCCCGGCCAAACTCTCTCTCCGATCCCGAAGATCCTGTGCTGCCTCAACCGCGTTCCGGGAGAGATCTGAATCGTGCAGCCAGTTGTAGGCAGTACTCGCGATGTAACGGTCGCCGTTGGTTATGTTCAGTGACGTGAGATAGGTGCCGATCACCGTCGGATCGGGCACCTCGATCCCGAACGCCGGGTCCGCGGTGCGGATGACGTCCCGGACGCCGCATCTTTCGAGAACCTCCTTCGACATCGAGTCGCGGACGGTCACGAGGTCGGCCTCGTTCAGGATGGAACTGCACAACTTCCGGCCGAGGTGGGTATCGATGGGGCCTGCACCGATGCCATAGATAACCGTCTTCTTCCCGTATCTCTGCGCCAGTCTGACGAGGGAGAGGAGGGCGGGAAGATAGTAGACCCTTAAGTCCTGCAGAAGGGAGCCCCCGCCGAGGATGAATATATCGCAGTTTCTGATCTCCCGCTGGATGGCCGCAAGCTCCCCTTCGAGGATCGTCCTTCCGATGAACCTCAGAACTCCCTTCTTGAAGGACTGCCGCACGGGCCTGACGTTGTGCAGCGTCCGGGTCTCCTCCAAGTTGTTTGTTATGACCGAGACGTGCGGATCGTCGATGTACTTCCTCAACGAGGTCACCATCCCGGCGAGTATCGCTTCGTCACCGATATTGCCGAGCCCATAGTAGCCCGCTATGAGAACATTCGTCATCGTCATCCCTCTCAACAGCCCTCATACGCTCCGAATCGCCTGGCGCTTCTCTGCACCGAGGTATTCGAGGAACACTTTTGCAGACATGAGCATGATCTTCAATTCGTGAAGACCATGCCTCCGCAAGATGTTGCTCAACGCGACGGGCACGAACGATGGGTTTAGATAGTACTCTTTGAGCGCCCTGTTGACGTAGTGCTCGATATCGACCTTGGTGAAATCAGGATACGAAAGGATGCATTTCTGGTAACCACTCTGATCAATACTCTCCTCAAGGTTGTCAACCAGCAGGTACCCATTCTCTTTGGCCCAGTCGTAGAACTTCGTTCCAGGTATCGGGGTTGCCACAGCCACCTGAAGAATATTTGGCTTTAGTTCTCTGATGAACTTAAGCGTCTGCTCTGCGGTCTCGTTTGTCTCACCGGGAAGGCCGATAATGAAGTCACCATGAATCATCAACTTGGCTCTCTTTGCATCCCTGGTGAACGCTCTCATCTGCTGGGTACCCACACCCTTCCTGATGGTCTTCAGGATCTCATCATTCCCAGACTCATACCCCACGATCAAGAGCCTGCAACCGGCGCTCTTCATCTCTTGCAATGTTGAGTAATCAAGGGTAGCCCGGGCATTGCAGGACCAGGTAATATCTAGTTTTCGTTCTTTTATTTTCCTGCAAACATCGAGAACCAGATTTTTGTTTATGGTATACGTATCGTCCTCGATGAAGATCTCTTTGACTTCCGGAAGATTCTGACAGATATATTCGAACTCGTCAACGATGTTGTCAGCTGTTCTTGAGCGGTATTTCCTCCCCATCAAATTCTCAGGCCAAGAACAGAACGTACAGTGAAACGGGCACCCTCTCCCCGTGAAGATCTGGACTTCCGGGTAGAGAGTCTGGCTCAAATAGTAATCCTTGATGTTCAGGTGCCTCTTATAGACAGACGATACAAAGGGTATCCGGTCAAGATCCTCGGAAGTAGTGTACTCTCTGATGGGGTTGTGAGCGATCTGCCCGTTCTCTTTATACGAGATGCCGTGAACGTTCTTTAGTGGCAGACCCCGCCCCACAGCTCTGGCAACATCAAGCAACGTAAAATCATATTCATAGAGAGCAAGGATATCTACCCCCCCATTGCCAAGGATCTTCTCCGGGAACCGTGCTGTCGGGGGACCGACCATAACTGTCGTTGCACCGCACGCTTCCTTGAGTTTCTGCGTAACGCCGATGTCATTTCCAAGGCTGGAAAAGTTTGTCTCAACGACGACCAGATCAGGCTGAAACTGCTTCACATCGTTGATAATATCGGCTGTGTGTAACTGACTCGCTGGTGCATCGACCAGTTTTACCGCGTGCTCCGTCTCCAGTAACCCGGTTGCATATGCAAGCCACTTCGGATAATCAAGGCCGCCACTGCGGGCTGCAGCACCCTGCCATCTGCCGCACCGGACAAAATTTTCAACGAACGGTGGATTGAGCATGTATATTTTCATAACTAGCACCCCGCTTTAATCAAAATACGATCTAATTTCTTTGCGATGGCGGCCCACTGATACTCATCCGCGACGATGCGGCTACCCTCTGCTCCCAACCTGCTACATAACTTGGGGTCCTGATACAGTTCCATGATCCCCTGTACATACTCGTTGACATCGGAGACAAACCGAACCGTCTGACCGAAGCCTTTCTCGATAGCATCTACGTGAGTGGAAATGACCGGTATGCCGCACGCCATGTATTCAAACAATTTCAGGGGGAGTGAGTTGTTTGAAACGTTATCCTGTTTGAACGGAATCACGCCCACATTCATACACGATATGTATTCAGGTACCTGAGAGTACGGAACCGTGCCGGTGAAGACAGTATGTTCCTGTATCCCCAGGTCTCTTGCCATCTCGACAGTTTTATCATAACCTGCGCCTCCACCGACAATAAGTAACTTGACATTGCTCTTCGAGGCTAACTCTCTGATCGCAATGAAAAGCGGCTCCAGATCCAGCCACTCTCTGAGGACACCAACATGACCAACAACGAATGAATCTTCAAGGCCGTATTTCTCTTTGATATGGCCACAAGGCCGGGGCGAAAATAATTCGATATCAACTCCGTTCGGTAGCAGCTCCCACTTCTCGCACGGAATGTCATAGGTTTGGCAGAGTGATTCCGTTGTTATCGTGACTCTCTCTGAAGTACGGATACTCCAGTTCAGGATCGCTTTCCCGACCCAGCCGCAAGTAGACCTCATAAATGAGGGAATTTGGGGAGACGTCCGGACCATTTCCGGCAGATCGTCAGCGATGTCGTATACCGTCGGGATTCCGCGGGAGTGGGTAGATCTTCCAACTGCATACCCAGAAACCATGCCATTGTAATTGAAATGCACATCGTAGTCCGATATCCCGATCTTATCAAGGGTGCCTCCCACAGTTGCAACCGATAGAGCTTCCTGGACGACCGGGCTTACCTGCCTATCGGTTAGGTAAAAAAGATCGATGTTCTCAAAGAGATCCTTAAAGCTCTGATTGTAGTTTTCTGCCGTCCGGTCCCACCTGGCTTTCCAGCAGTCGTTTACACTTAAGACGGAAATGTCATGATCGCGTGAAAGGTACTTCAAAAACTGGTGGAGCCTGCTGTTATGGACAGAGTTTTTAAGATCGATGATCGATGAAACCAGGATTTTCATTATAATCTCCCTTGACGGCGCTTATTCGTGTTTGAAATCCGGAAAGATTGACGAGGACATGTCTAGACCTGGTCGATGCAGCTCGGTGTATTGGATTTGATCGGTACCTTCCTCATTCCAGGCAAACCCCCGCAAATCGTAACAATCATCCTGCCCGCCATACCGTCCCCAAAGGGGTTCTCCCAGGTCCCTGTTCGGGAGAGCATCTGCCCGACAGATGTCAGAATCTTACCGGCCCCCGTCCCGGCCAGGACGTTCGCCCCCACCTCGATCGTCTCGGGGCGCTCGGTGTTCTCCCGGAGGGTGACACAGGGCACCCCCAGGATGCAGGTCTCCTCCTGGACGCCGCCGGAGTCCGTCATGACGAGGCGGGCGTTGGACTCGATCTGCAGGAATTCGAGGAAACCGATGGGGTTCATAACGGATACCCCGTCCAGGGACATTCCGAACTGCTCGACCATCTTCCGGGTACGGGGGTGCATCGGGAAGATGACGGGGAGCGAGTACTCCCGGTGGACTGCCTCCAGCCCCGTGATGATGTTCCGGAGGTTTTCGGGATTGTCGACGTTCTCCTGCCGGTGGGAGGTAACAAGGAAGTACTCACGGGGCTCCAGTCCAAGAGTATCGAGGATGTTTGCTCTCTTCTTCGAGATCTCCCTGTTCTGGAAGACCGCGTCGACAATAGTGTTCCCGGTCCTGCAGATCTTGTTCTCCTCGATCCCCTCGTTCAGGAGGTAGCGTCGTGCATTCTCCGTGGGGACGAAGAGGTAATCGGAGATGTGGTCCGCGACCACCCGGTTGATCTCTTCGGGCATCGTCCGGTCGAAGCTCCGGAGGCCGGCCTCGACGTGGCCGACCCGGATGTGGAGTTTCGCGGCAGCGAGGGCCCCGGCCATGACAGTGTTGGTGTCGCCCTGGACGAGGACGATATCGGGCTTCTCCTGCATGAGGACCTTCTCGATGCCGGTCAGGATCTTCCCGGTTTGTTCGGCCTGAGTCCCGGATCCGACATCGAGGTTGTACTTCGGCTCGGGCAGTTCGAGATCCTCGAAGAACGCCCAGTCCATCTCATAGGAATAGTGCTGCCCGGAGTGGAGGATGAAGTAGTCGAGGTTTCGTGCTTCGCATTCCCGGATGATCGGGGACATCTTGACGATCTCCGGTCGGGTTCCAAGTACAACCGCAATCATTCGCAGATCCTCCCTAGTGGGAGCTCCCCTGCTCAGCCTTTCCGGCCCCCTTTCCAACTGCGGTTCCGACCGCGGGAGCGATTACTGCTCCCCCGCCCCCCTGCATCAACTGCACGAGCGAGTACAGGGCGACCCCCATCGTCGCGAGCAGGAGCCCCAGGATCAGCATGGAGAACCCGCCGGTGAAGACTATGTAGTGGAACTGGGCGGTGCGGTAGTACTCGGAGAACGTGTAGATCTCCGCAATAATCCCGATAAACACAAAGAGCGCCCCGGGAATCCCGAAGAGGAGGAGCGGTCGGCGGAGACTGATGAGCCGCACAATGTTCATCAGCACCCCGACACCGTGGGAGATCGGGTTCGCGCTTGAGGTCCCTTCGATGTCGTAGCGCACCTTGATCGGTACCTCGGCGACCTTCAGGCGGTGGTCGCTGATCTGGATCAGGATCTCCGAGCCCGCGCTCATCCCCTCGCCGCTGATTCGGATCGCCTCGATCGCTTTCCTCCCATAGGCCCGAAAACCGCTCTGGGAGTCGGTGATCGCGAGGTTGTTTCCGGCCATCGTGGTCACGGTATCGAGGACCTTCATCCCGACCTTACGGTAGGCCGGGATCTTGCCTGCAGAGCCCTCGACGAACCGGGAGCCGATGACGACATCGTTCCCCTTTCGGAGTTCGGCGAGGAGCCGGGGTATGTCCCGGGGGTTGTGCTGGCCATCGGAGTCGATGATGACGAGCTCCTCCGCGCCGAGGTCGCAGGCGGCGGCAAAGATCGACTGGAGCGCCCCCCCGTAACCCTTGTTGGTCTCGTGCCGGACTACGCGTGCCCCAAGGGCCTCCGCAATCGGGACGGTGTCGTCCGTCGAACCGTCGTCGACAACGAGGACGGCACTGGCATACTGTCCGGCACCGATGACGGTCTTTGCTATATACGCCTCCTCGTTGTAGGCCGGCATGGCGACGAGGGTTCGGATGCTGCCGGCCTGTTTCCGGGATTGTTTTCCGGAGGCGTGGCCTGCGTTTTTCCCGAAGGGGAAAGTTGCCCTTCCCCCGTTATCGCCGTATTCGAGGACCGTATCCACACCACCCGCTACAGGGGTGGCACTCATGCGGCCGGTCACCGTGATCCCCCCGCAGATGTGGTGAACCGACCCTGTCCTCGTGATCTCCTGCAGCCGGGTCCCCGGAGCCTGCGGCTCACCGGGAGTCCGGTGACCTGCCGCTCGTTGCGCACCGACTCTGCAACGTGTGTCGCATGGGTGCTTCCTCTTCGCGAGAGGTGTTTGAAGTTAACCGACTCTGTCATAGGCCATCCGGGGATACGGGCCTCTCTGAGGGGACCGGACAGTCGCAGGACTCCAGACATGGGCCCGTACCGATATAGGTGAATACCCGGGCCTTATTAAAAAATTTTTCGATCCTTCCCCAGGAGTCGCCGTTGATTTAGAGGTACGGGATCCGCCCTATAGATAAAAGAAGCTCATAAAACGATTTACACAATTTGTAAATATAAGCAGATCCGGAACATACAGTATAAATATATTTCCAAATCATTCGAGGACATACCCGTAGCCGATTCGAATAAAATTACCTCTAAGGGAACGTTCGCGGAAAATTGTTTCGTTTGCCCTGTCTCGACGGGGCTCTCTGCAGGGATGGCCCGGAAGATAGATGTATAACTGTTATAACCCGAAAACTCGGGTCAACAACGATTTTTAGCCGCGGAGCGACGATGAGGGCGGTCCGGTTCATGACCCGGCGGCAGGTTGGCCGGAACCGGCAACCCGGCGGACCCGCCGGATCCCCCCGTGGGAGCGGAATACGGATTTGCGGGGTTTGATGAGTATGCGCGCCACCGAATCGGCGCCAATCTGAGATGAGACCAATATCCAACGATTTTCGGAATGTCCCCGGTGCGGGGAGCCCCCGAGCCCGCGGCATGCCCGTCATCGCCTGCGAGCGGGAGATCGTACCGGCTCGCTCCCTGCATGCCGGGGTCTGTAGGTTCCCCTGTCGTTCGGAGCCGCACCTTCTCCAGAACCCGTGAGTTAAAAAAAGCGTTCCCGATTCTCATACGCTCCGGTGGGAGAACACAGGAGGCCTGAACCCTTTTTTACGCAAGGCCGGGAGTGCTCTGGCTGGCTCCCGGGGTTGAACTGCCGCGCTCTCCGGCTCGGGCCGGGCAGAAAGATCAGAGGGTTCGCTGCCGCGATTCCGGGAAGCCTGTTTATCCCCGGCGTACGGGGTGGAGGGCAGTGGAGGACCGACGATATTGTCCGGGACGCACCGGCCCGCACGCATCCGGGACAACAACAATTCAATACCATTATTTGCCGCAGTGAGAATGTAAGGTTCGATGGCGGGTACAAAGAAGTACTCTGCGGTGGCCGTACTCGCAGCCTGGCTCATGGTCGTGGCCTTCTTCATGGTCCTGAACCGTACGCTCGACCTCGAGGTCTTCTTCGCCCTCTCCCTCATCGGCCTCCTCGTCGTCGCGGTCCTGATCGATGGGGCCTTCTCGCGCCCGCGTTACATGCGCTACCTCGGGTACCTCATCGCCGCCGAGGTCGCCCTCTTCGCCTACATCATCACAGAGAAAATCCTGGAGATCCTTGCTGCATGAAAACCTGGACATCGCATGCCATCCTCGCGGTCGCCACCGTCGCGACCCTTCTCCTCCTCGCGGGAGAAGCGACCGCTCCGGTCCTCTACACTGCGGCAAACATCTCGACCGCTGCCCACGCCGACCCCACAACGATCGAGAAACGATCCCCGGGCGACGCCGCCGCCGCCGTCCCGCTGATGGACGACCTCCTCGGCGAGACCGGAACCCTCGCTCTCACGATCCGGCTCAAGGACTACGAGAGCGCCGAGCGCGACCTCGCCCGCTACAGCGAACTGTCGGCCCGGTTCGACCGGCTTGTCGTCACCCTGGACGTCTCCGGCACCGATATCGGCGAATTCCAGCGGAACAACCGACAGAACCTTGCCTCCCTTGAGACACTCCTCAACGACACCCGGCGGTTCGACGACTTACAAAGGCTTGAGATCGAAGTCCGGGGAGACGACGACCAGCACATGGCCGTCGTCTACGAGGGCGAGGCCCTCCGGCAGAAGATGCGGGAGGGGTTTGCCGCCTACGCGGATCGCGAGGCCACGATGACCGGGATAGCCGGACACTACAACATCAATGCCACCCCGTATAAGAAGAGCATCGAAGACTTCGCGGTGATCGCCGACGCAGCGGACGACTGGCAGGCGGGGACCAGGGTGGATACAAAGTCTCCCCTCGACATCGCGGTCGCCCCGGGCGAGGGGCGCTACGGGGACCTCCTCACGATCACCGGGACTTACACCGGCGGTCTCCCGGGGGCCTCCATCGAGATCTACGTCGATAGCCGGATCGCAGGTAACGTCAGCCTCGACGAGAGCGGTAACTACATCTACCCCTACCGGATCGACCGGCTCCTCGCCGGGCCACACCTCGCCTATGCGACCGCAGGTGCGGTCTACTCAGATATCGCGACGTTCCGGGTCCACCCGGGCGATACCGCCATCACCCTTGCCCTTGCAGAGGTGAACCGGACGGCATTCGCCTGTACCGGGAATCTCACGACCGGGGGAGATCGGCCGGTCGCGGGCGCCCCCGTCCTCCTCCGGATCGACGAGACAACCCTGGTCAACACGGAGACCGATCGAAACGGCACGTATGCCCGGGACATCGTCCTCCCCGCCGGGGAACATACCGTCCGTGCTGAGTTCCACCCTGCAGGATACCCCCTGAACGCCTCCGAAAGCCCGATGGAGACGACCGTCGTCCGTGGAGAAGACCTCTCCCCCCTCCCGTTCGCCGCGGCAGTCGGCGCCGTGCTCGGTACCGGCTGGTACCTCAGGCGCCGGTATCGTGCGACGGAGGAGAATCCTGCCGTGGAGCCGCCTGACATCGTGGTGGAGGACGAGGCCGTCAAGACCCCGCCGCAGGTGGAGATCGCGGGGCTTCCTCCCCGCGAGGCCGCGACCATCCTCTTTTGCGCCTTCCGTACCCGGCTCGGCCTCCCCGAGACGAAGACCCCGCGCGATTGCACCCGACTCTGCCCGGCTCATGCCGGATTCTTCGAGCGCTACGAGCGGATCCGGTACGCGGGAGAGATCCCGTCGGAGGAGGAACTTCACGCGATGGAGGGAGAAACTCTCGGGAGTGATGAAGGTGCGGCGTGAGGTTTGGGCGGTCATCCTCATCCTTCTCCTCGCCGGTGCCGCGGCGTACGTCCACGTCACCACCACCGCCGAAGAGTACAGCCGCTACAACATCGGCTGGAACGGCACCTCGGGCTTTGCCGGGGAGGAGCTCTCCGACCTCCGGGACCTCGGGCAGCACCCGGAGGAGACGCTTCTCATCCTCGCGCCTGGGACGGAGTTCACGGCCGACGAGGTGGGGTACTGCCGGGCGTTCCTTGATGCAGGCGGGCGGATTGTCGTTGCTGACGAGGAGGGGGCGGCAAACCGATTCCTCACCGATCTCGGGAGCACGATGAGAGTTCGGCCCGGAAACCTCGCGAGCCTTGAGAGGGATCACATCGACCCGGGCCTCTTCACCACCAGGGTCGTCGGGAACGCAAGTCTCTTTGCCGGGGCCGAGACTGTCCTGGTCAATCGCCCGGCGGCGGTCGAAGGCGGCGACCCGGTCCTCGAGACCTCGGTCCTCACCTGGGACGACGCGGACGGCGACGGCCGACCCGGTGCCCGGGAAACCTTCGGGACCATGGTCGTCTGCGCACAGGAGGGCAACCTCACCGTCCTCGGTGACCCGAGTCTCTTCATCAATGCCATGCTCGGCGAAAACCCGCGGTTCATTGAGAACCTTCAGCCGGCCCTCATCGACGGCGTCCACAGCAGGACCGGCACTAAAAACCCAATCATCAACATGGTCATATGGCTACAGAAGACGCCGCCGGCAGCGGCTGCAATTGTCGGCCTGGCCATCCTGCCGGTTGCCTACCGGTTCGGGAGGAAGGAAGATGAGTGACGAAAACCTGAGAGAGCGTATCGGAACAATTGCCAGAACTTACGAAGACATCAGACAGATCACCCAGCAGGTGGTGGTCGGGAATGCGACCCTCATCGAGGAGATCTTCATCAGCATGATCAGCGGCGGCCACCTTCTCATCGAAGGTGTTCCGGGAACGGCCAAGACCACCATCTGCAAGATCGTTGCCCGCCTGATAGATTACGAGTTTCGGCGGGTCCAGGGGGCCGTAGACATCCAGCCCGCCGACATCATCGGAGTCCGGGTCTACGACCGGAACAGGAGTGAGTTTGTCCTCCAGAGAGGCCCGATCTTCACGAACTTCCTGATGGTCGACGAGATGAACCGCCTGACCCCCAAGACCCAGAGCGCCCTCCTCGAGGCGATGAGCGAGCGCCAGGTGACGATCGACGGGACGACATACCTGCTCCCCGACCCCTACTTCGTCATCGCCACCCAGAACCCACACGAGGCCGAAGGGACCTTCCCGCTCATCGAGGCGCAGCGCGACCGGTTCATGTTCAGCACCGTCCTCACCCATCTCGACCCGAAGGACGAACTCGAGGTCCTCCGGCGGGAGTGCTCCGGGGAACTGGACTGGGGTGTCTACCGGGACCGGATCACGCCCATCCTCGGCCCCGCAGAGATAAAGACCATGGCCGCGACCATCCGGGAGATCCGGGTCGACGAGACGGTCCTCGGCTACATGCGCGACCTCGTACTCGCCACACGTGCCCACAGCGATATCCGACTCGGTGCGAGTTCCCGTGCGTCCATCGCTCTCTTCCGGGGTTCGACGGTACGTGCGGCCCTGAACGGCCGGACCTACGTCATCCCCGACGACGCCCGGGCTCTGGCCCTCCCGGTCCTCCGGCACCGCATCCTCCTCACCCGCGAGGCGTTGATCACGGGGGTCACGCCGGAGGCGGTCGTCAGCGAGATCGTCGAGAGCGTCGGGGTGTCCTAGATATGATCCGGCCGACCCGCACGAGCGTGGGAATTGCGGCCCTCGCGCTCGCACTCACCGTCGTCGCCCTTCTCCTTTTGATGCCGGCTGCAGCTCTCGCCGCCGGCTCTCTCGCTCTCTTCCTCCTCTGGCGGGGCTGGCGGTTCGAGTGCGACCTCATGTCTGCAGTCGCCTCTCTTGCCGTCGACCGCGAGGTCGACCGGACGATCCTCCGGCAGGGGGCGACCGTGAACGTCAGGGTGCAGGTTACCCTTGCCGTCCCGACCGGGATGGAGGTCAGGGTGCGCGACCTCCCGCCGGCGATCGCGGCTGGTGAAGGCGCCCTCTGCGACCCCGGGCGAACCGCGGCCTACACCTTCCGACCCATGGCCCCCGGCGAGACAGCGTTTTGCGGAGTCGTCCTCGAGGCGAGCGACGCTTTCTTCTCGCGGGATCTCGTCTGCCGCCGGTTCGGTGCCCCGCATCTCCGGGTCTTCCCTGCAGGAGCCACGGAAACCGGCCGGGGTAAGGGTTCCAGCGGCGGGGACGCCGAGGTGGACCGGCAAGCGGAACTTTCCGGCCAGAGCGTACGCGGGTTCCGGCCCTACCAAACAGGCGACGATCCGGGGCTGATCGACTGGAAACTCTCTGCGCGGCGCAACGCACCCTACATACGCCAGTTGACCGCCCTTGAAGGCGGCACGCCCCTCATCGTCGTCGACCTCCCGGCCCGGATCGAGGATGATCCGGAGGGCTTCGCCCGCTTCTCGATGGCCGCCTGCAGCGCGGTCGAGGGTGCGATCGATTCCCATGACGGCTGTTCCCTCATGGTCGTCGCCGGCGGAGAGATTGTCAGGTACCTTCCCCTGACACAGGATCTCCGGGAAGCGCTCGCTGTTCTCGGCGGGCTTGCCCCGGTCGAGCCCCGCACTCCTCTTTACCGGGCGCCGGGACCCGCCGTCCTCGCAGCCCGGGTCCATCGTTCCGGTGCAAAGGGCAGCCCGGGGGAAAGGACATACGGGGAGAGGCTCGGCGGCGTCCTTTCGGCGTTTGCAGCAGAAAGCCCGGCGCCTTTCACGGCGGCGGTGCGGTCGGCGCTCGGCCGGGCGGGGACCACGGAGGCCTGGATCTACTCCCTCCTCCCGGCCGGAGACATGAGTCACCTCATCCAGATTACCTATGAGGCGAAGGTCCGGGGGATGCGGGTCGTCCTGAAGGCTCCCTCCGGCGCTGGTACAATTCCCGGAATCGATGCCGTGGAGGCGCTCTGATGGAGGTCGATCGTCGATTTCTCCTCCTCTGCGCGGGTGAAGTGCTGGTCGTTGCCGCGGGCAACCTTCTTCTTTTAACGCTCTTCCTCCAGGCGCTTGTCCTCGGTGCATTCCTCGAAGACCGGCGGGGCTACCCGATCTTCGTCTTCGGAGTGAGTCTGATCGGTGTCGTCCTCGCCGTCAGCGGCACCGTTTTCCTCCCCCTTCTCGCTCTCGCAGCCGCCCTCGGGTGCGGCTACGTTGTCCTCGCCCTCCGGGACTACCGACTCGTCCGGTGGGCGGGAGGTGAGACATGATTGTAAACAGCCCCTATCGGGCGGCCTTCCTCCTCATCGTCGCGGCCGCAGCCCTCCTCGCCCTTGCGACCGGGACGGGCCGGGGTGACCTCACCACCGCGACCCTCGTCCTCGCAGGCACGGGGTGCTTCATAGCCGGGGTTTTTCTTCTCGCGCTTCACAAAGGCGAGCCCCTCGACCCCGAGATCACAGCTCTCCTCCCCGTCCAGGGGACGATCGGGATCGCCACCCTCTGCGCGGACCTCGGGGTCCAGGGAGACGCCTGGTTCGTTCCGGAGGGGGAAGCGGTCATCGAGATCGTTCCGGTCGCGACCAGCCTCCCGGCGGCGGCCGATGACGACTACTCCTACATCACCGGTGAGGGCGGATGCGCCGTCCGGCTCGTCCCGACATGCGCCCCGCTCCTCGCGCGGCTCCGGGAGAAGCACGCTCTCGAGATCCCCAAAGAGGAGGAGGACCTCCTCGCCTGCATCACCGAGGTCTGCGACGACCTCCTCGAGATTGCAGGCAAGACCGGGGCCGTGAAAGACCGCGCAAACATCGTCGTCACCCTCGCCGGCTACCGGCTCGTGCCCGGATGCCGGGCGGTCCGGGCGGCATCCCCGAAGTGCTGCACCATGGTCGGCTGCCCGGTCTGCAGCCTGCTTGCCTCGATCGCCGCCCTTGGGACCGGAGCCCCGACAAAGATCGAGCACGCCGCCGTCGATGAAAATAGGGGAGTACTCCGGGTTATTCTCACCGGACCCGCACCCAGAGATGCAGGTCCCGGTAACTCGCGTTGATCCGGTCCTGCTCCGTGACCCCCTCCCCCGGCACCGTCTCGTTGAAGAGCAGGAACTCGATCCGGTTGTATTCCGGCGAAGAGACGGAGAAATTCCAGATGACCTCTTCTGTCTCGTTGTGCGGGACCGTGATCGCGAACCGATCGAGCGGCACGGTCGCGTGAATCGTAGACGTATTCGTCACGGGATCGAAAGTCCGGTTCATGGCGAGCACCTCGACCGTGTAGGGAACCTCCCGATGCTCGTGGTTTCCGACCCCGACGATCAGCGTCTGCGTCGAGCCTGCCGGGAAGTCAGTCGGGTAGTCTGCGGCCTTCCCACCCGGGCCGAGGATGTAGAACTCGGTAAAGTGTTCTCCCTCCTTCGGCACCGCGACGACGTAGACCGTCGTCGCGAGTGCCGTCACGATCGAGACCACGAGGAGAACGGAGAGCCCCCGGTCGAGCCGGGATGCCGCGGGGTCATATAACTCAGCCCACGCCCCGCCGATCATCTCCCTCGCCGGAACCGCAAAACGCTCGTCGGCCGGGAGAAGGAGCCGCCGGTACCAGGCGATCAGGGTCATCGCGAGGGTGAAGAGGGTCAGCGATACAAGGATCGGGTCGAGCCGGATCCCCCAGGGGGTGTAGTTCAATGCAAACCCGATCAGGGGGGATACGGCGATCGAGAGCCCGAACGAGAGGGCGACCCGCTCGATCCCGTCGAGATCCCCGCGCGCCGGGAAGAGCGCGGCGATCAGGGCGTAGCCGGGGATGAAGAGAACCATCGTCACGCCGAGGAGAATCCGGAGAAAACTCTCGTTCAGCACCGGGACGTAGACGCAGGCAAGGGCCGCGACCGTGACGGCAACGACCGTAAGGAGGTCACCGGGACGGTACCCGGCGATCTCGAGGAACAGGGGGTTCTGGTCTTTCGTAGTCATGGGCAGGTCTGTTAGTCTCTTCTCTTCCACCCGAACATCAATATGGCGAGAGCGATGGCGGGGAGGAGAGGGGTGACAGGTGCGGCGGCGGGGGTCGTCGTTACGGGGGGTGCCGAAGTCGTCGTCACAGGTGCGGCCGGCTCAGCCGCCGATACGGGGACGAGGAGGAGATAGGATCCCGCCCGGGAGACTGATGCCGTGATCCGGTCGCCCCCGATCTTCGAGGGGATCGGCGTCCAGGCACCGTTCTCGTAGCGGGCGAGGGTTGCCGTCGCGTCGGCCGACAGGAGCCGGAAGGAGAGGGTCGCGGCGGGGTCGAACACCCGGCCCTCCGGAGTCACGGCGTAGGCGCTCTCGGGAGCGGACCAGCCGCCGGGGACGATGCCCTCCACGGCGAGGGGGAGGAGGCCGACGTCCTCGAGATCGGTTCCGGTGAGGGAGACCTTCCCGTCGGTTGAGGCCACCGTCGCGGACCCGGCAGCGGGCGCGGGGGTGCTGCTGCCGTTACTGATGCCGTTGCTGCTGCCGGGAGAGCCGCCACTGCCGCTGCCGCCGCCCTGCGTGGTGGGCGGTCTCGGGGAGGTCCCGATCGCGATCGTCCGGGCAAGGGTTTCGCTCCCGTCGACGTAGACGGTGACCGTCGCGGTGCCGTGTTCGATCCCCTCGACGGCAAAGGAGATTGTGCCATCGTCAGGCCCCTGCTTAACGCCCTGCATCACCACCTCGGCGATGACGCGCTCGGTCGTGGGCGCGGCCCGCCCATCCAGGGTGATCGCCGCGTAGGTTCCGCTGGAGATGTTGTAGGCCTGGGTGGTCCGGAACTCGCCGTTCGCGTCGGCGTTGTTGCTCAGGCTCACCGAAGCCCCGTCCGGCATCTGCACCGCAAGCCCGGTCCACTCCGTACCCCTGCTGTAGGCGCTCACCTCGCCCGAGCCGAGGGAGAAGGGGAGAACGAGGTTTCGGGCCGTGAACGCAAACCGCTCGCCGGGGATCACGGTGAACTCACCGCGGATCCCGAGTGAGAAGGCGGCGCCGTCGGGAAGGCTCTGCACGTCCACGGTAACCACGTCACCGGGGTCGATCGCGTCGGGGGTGATGGAGATCGTCGCCGCTGTTGCGGCGGGAATCAACAGAACAAGCACCAATAGAGGCAAACCAAGTCTAGACATAGGGGAACTCCGTTTTGGTTGAACAACCTATAGACAACCGATTCAAATAAAAAGGTTTATGTTATGGGAAAGAAAAGCGAGGCTCATGACTCAGCAACGTAGGTATCTCCTCCCGGGCGTTATCCTCGCCCTCCTACTCCTCCCCGTGGTGGCAGCAGCCACGGGAGGGACTTATATCACAGTGGAGGGGGACGTCAAGGAGTATAAAAAACTGTGCATCGGCACTGTCGATGCCCTCGATCCTCTGCATGTAAGCAACACACTGGTGACCCTTGGCAGCACCGAAACGGGCGACCTCGACGAATTCGAGTACCCGCTGTTCGGGGACATCGTCCGTGAGTTCGATCCGGCAAGCGGCACCTACCACGGTGTGGACGTGACCGTGCACTATCCGGAAAAGACCGTCGACGGGCGCACCCTCCCGTGCGAGTACCGGGTTTATGTCAAACCGACGATCCCGAGCTTCACCGTCAAGGTTCCCGGCCGGTGCGGCAACGTCCTCCTGATCAAAGTCCCGGAGAACCTTCCTGAAGGCGCCACCTTCACCGAGCTCTTCAAGGCCGCGTCGAAGGAAGGCTACCTCTTCAAGAGCGACGCCATCATCTACATGAACCAGACGGGCATCACGGCCCACGGCACCATCTCCAGCGATGACTACGACGTGAACAACCTGACCTACACGCTGCTCAAGAACGAGGTCAATCTCAACTGCTTCCAGACAAGAGCGAACCTCGCGCGGAGCATGATGGACGCCAAGCCCTACACGCGGCCCGAGGCCGGGGAGTACCTCATCGCGGCGGTGGAGTATGACAGTGACTGCGACACGATGCATCTCCTTGCCGCCATGCCGGTCGTCATCCTCGATGGGAACCAGGCCGTCGGCTGGGACGGTGGCGACCCCTACTACCAGGACCAGAACAAGGACGTGAACGTCTCCTTCTCCGGCGCGGACAAGGTCGCCTACGCCCTGGTCAAGGAGGGGACAAGGTACGCTCTCTCGATGACGGTCGATACCGGGAAACTCGCAGAGCAATCCATCCCGGTCTCGGCTGCAGATCTGGTAGAGATGCTGAGAACGATCGCGGGTGAGGCGAGCCCGGTCACCTACACCCTGTGCTGCGACGGCTCCCCGGTCGACGTCGACGTACACTCCGGCTTCGTCACCGCCGAAGGTTACGGATGCTCCGGGTATGCGAACGCGTCTTCGGTGACCGTTGCGGCAGCGACCCTCAAGACACTCAAACCCGGTACTTATTCTCTCTACGCCCAGGGCCTGGACGACAACAGGGTCATTGCAATCGACCAGAAGTCCATAACCATCGCTGCCGTCGCACCGACACCGACACCGACATCCACCCAGCACCACGGCGGTGGCGGTGGCGGTGGCGGCAGCGCACCCTCCTCTTACACGGAGACCGGCACCCTGAAGATCAGTAGTTCAGGCACCGTGCTGCGGTCCATCATAGTTAAGGCCGGGGACAACGTCGGGAGCCTCCTCGTTCCGATCGGTGTCAAAGCGCTCGACGCGAACGGCAACCCACTCACCAATATCTCCCTCACCCCCCTCAGCAGCGATACGATGCCCGCAGTCCCGGGCGGAGCGGTGTTCCAGTTCGCCGGATTCGTCTACGAAGCCAAACCCAAAGCCGCAACCTTCGGCCCGGGGATCACCCTGACCCTTAAGCTCCCCGAGGATGTCTGGAACACGCTCGACCTCCCCGACCAGCAACTCACGGTGAAGTGGTGCAACAAGGAGACCGGCCAATGGGAGGACGTCCCGACAACCACCTCTCAGAGCACAAGAAGCGTTGATGCAACGTTAACTCACTTCAGCATCTTCGCGCTCTTCACCGAACCGGTGACGACGGCCACGCCAGTTGATACAGGGACCTCAGCAACCCCGACAACAGCAACGGGCGAAGAACAGCCTGCTGAAGGACTGCCCATTACAATGATCCTCTTCGTCGTCACCGCCGTCATCATCGTCGCGGCGGTTGGCTACTACTTCATGACGAGGAAGTAAAACACCCCTCTTTTTCAGGCCGAAACGGCCGCGTAGATGAAATAGATGACGACAAGCCCCTGGAAGAGGAAGTAACCCACGATATTCGCGACTGCGAAGGGAAGGGTACACGCCCGTCCGGCGCACCGGTGCAAGAACCCCCACAGAGCAATCCCGAGCGGGATGAGGGATACGAGCGCGACCGGCCAAAAGTCCACGGGCGCGAAGAAATCGGTGAGGGCGAAAACGGCGAGCGACGCGGTCGCGAGGGTCGCCGCGAGGGCGATGAGCCAGAACCCGAAGACGCGGCCTTTCCGGACGACGAGCGTCCGCTTGCCCCCGGCGATGTCGCCTTCCCTGTCCGGGATCTCGACGCTCGTGATGAAGACGAGCCCGTAAAGGCAGAGCGGAACGGCAAAGGCAAAGAAGGCGGCATCAAGCGTTCCCATCGCGACGAAGTAGCCCGCCCCCGGCATCAGGAGGCCGAAGGTGATCATGTTCGTGACCTCGCCGAGGTTATGGTAGGCGAAGGCGAGCGGCGGCGCCGTGTAGAACCAGCCGAGCAGGTTGCCCGCGATGCCGAAGACCAGGAAGACAACCGGGTAGGCGTAGACAGTCACGAAGAAATACCCGATCAGGACCGAGACCGCCATCAGGGCGACGGCCGCCCGGAACGCAACGGGTTTCAGGTCCGGGTTGGCGGCAAGGACGCCGCTCCCCCCGGATATCGGCGTCGTCTCGACGAACCGGTCGGCGTCGGCGTCGAAGTAGTCGTTGCTGTAGTGGACGGAGAGGTGCGCCGCCGCCATGGCCGCGTAGCCGATAAGGAACTGGGCCGGGGTGAACCGCGCCCCGAGGAGGAACGCGAGGAGCGCCCCGGCGGTGAACGGGATAAAGCCCGAGAGGAGGAAGGGGAACCGGCCGAGCCGGATGAACTCGCGGAGGGAACGGGTGTCCATGAAAGAGTCTCCCGTTGCGGGATGGGCGGAGCGGGTATATAGCCTTTTTCCGGTCCCTACCCAGTCCGGCCGTACGCGAGGAGCGGCACCACGGCCCGCAACGCATCGACACCCCCTTCGACGTAGATAAGGCCGAGAACCGCCCGGGCAAGGGTCTCCTTCTCTTGCTCGAGTTTCTCGCCGTCCGGAGAGCAGCGGAACCCGGAACCGATCCGGCTCTCGTGAAGACCCCACCGGTCGCAGAGAGCGGCGAGGCCTGCCGCCCCGACGTCTCCGCCGGGGAGGACCTTCAGCCGCAGGGTGACGTCACCGATGAGAGCAAGGGCGTGAGAATCGTCGGCGAAGTTCCCGAGCATTGCCAGGTCGTTTGCACAGATCGGGAGCGCATCTTCGGGGAACCCGGCAAGTATCTCCGAAAAGAGCTGCTTTGTAGGAGGGGCCATCAGAACCCGGGCAAGCCCGTCCGGGCCGCGGAAGGCATGCCCGGTCTCCTGCTCGATGCGGGGAAGGGTGCGCTGTGTCACACAGGCGGCCTGCTCCGCCAGGCGGCCGGTCGCCCTCCACCACCCGCGTATCCGCCGGAGCCGCCGCGATCGGCGGGCCGAACGCCGGTGAGCGGGGAGGTAATCCAGACGGTACTCGCGCATGAGCCCCTCCTGCAACGCCGCGAAGACCTCCTCGAGCGGGCGGGAGAGCGCCCCGTACTCGTACGCCATACGATATGGTGGGATAACGGATTGATTATAACTTTGTCCCCATGTAAACCCTCATCAGTTGATGAGAGGTTACACAAATCCCGTGACGAGCGCGGTGGCAAGCACGAGGTGGAGGAAGAGGAAGAAGGGGACGAGCCGAAAGAGCGGCTTCTGGGTCTTGTGCCGGAAGGCACGCATCGCGGCAAAGGCCCCGAACGGCCCGAAGAGAGCGATGACGAGGAGCGTCTTCTCCGGCGTTCTCCACGCCGATCGTTTCGCCGACCGTTTGTCGCGGTAATAGGCGATGAACGAGACGGCGTTTGCAAGGAGGTAGACCGCGATCGCGGCGAGAGCAGGGGTCACGCAGATTGTTTCTCCTGCCCGGGCGTTTTTCGCCGGATACGTTCGCAGATCCCGGAATCCGATTGAAGTACCTCGACCAGAAGCCGGATCTGCCGTATCGTCTCCGGGTGGAGTTCGTGCTCCATATAACAGGCGTCGGAGTTGGCAATCTTCTCCGGGACGTTGATGGCCATCAAGAACTCCTTTAAGGTATCGTGACGGAATTTGACGGCCTCGGCAACCTCGCGCCCGGTAGGGGAGAGCACCACCCCTTCGTAGCGCCGGTACTCGACAAGGCCCATACCGTCAAGTTTCTGGAACATCTCCACGACTGTGGACGGGCTGATATCCAGCTCGCACGCCACGTCCTTGGTGCGGGCGTATCCTTTCTCCAGCGTGACGTTGAGGATGGCCTCGAGGTAATCCTCGACCCTCCTGCTGAGGTTTACTGCACATCCCCGGTGTCTCATACGGCACATATGTTTCATACGGCAAACGATATATGATCTTTTGGGACGAACCCATATATCAGCATTCCATCAGTTTGATGAAACGTAATCTGTTTTCAGTGCATTTTGTCAGGGCACGATCCGAGATCCCTCTACCGGGTCATCTCCACCCGCCTTTCTATCCGATCCCTTTCGGAATTGTTGCGTTAAAAAGAGGCGGCGATCCTGTGGACCCCCTCATCCAGGGTATCCATGCACACTACCTGCGCTTCTTCCCCATCAGCACGATACCTGCACCCATTATGCAGAGCAGGGCCAGAAATACCCCGCCGCCCAGGACATCCAGTTCCTCCTCTTCAGGAGGCTCGATCTCGATGAACAACTCATAGTCCGGTTTTTGCAGGAGATCGGCCCTGAGAGAAGACCACTTCTCCAGGAATTCGGCACTCTCGGCCTCGGTCGCAGTCTTATCAACGTTCACCGCCCTGCGCAGTTCAAGAAAGTCTTCCGGGAAGACGTCCTCGCGGAGCGTGAGCGTCGCGGACTCACCCGTGGAAAGCCGGGTTACTTCAAACCGGTAGTCGTCAAGGCACCGGTTCTTTGCAATCCCCATCCTCGCCTGTGTTGAATAGTCGGTCAGTGCAGACCCGTTGGGGGCAACCAGCGTCAACCGACCGGCGGAACCGGCGTCCATCCCGGGGCCGGTGCCGGTCACGTACCAGGCGGTATGGAGAGCTCCGTCCGAAACCAGGCGGCTCTGCACGCCGATATCGGACCGTTCGGGGATTTCATCGCCCCAAACCTCGCTAATACCGGCCAGCAGGACCCTGTACATGCAGACGCAACAGATACAGGCATCGGGCTCTTTTCCTTCCAGCCCACCATGGTATGCCGCAATATCGTCGATGCCGATCTCCACCGGGACACCGTTATCCAGAACAACAATCGGACCGAGATCCGCCTCGGGCGCCGGATCGGCGCCGGGCATGTGGGCAAGAGCGCCCTGGCAGAGCACCAGGGCGGCAATCAACACAATGAATCCTTCTCTCCTCATACCTCATCAAACCTCCCGTTGAAGAGGAAGTAGACGATCCCCAGCGTAAACGGCAGGAGGAGGATCGCCGGCGAGTAGGGCGGGGCAAACCCGCCGACGAACCCGGCAACCGAGTTGAAAAACTCCGGCGCCTCCTCGCCGGCGGGAATGCTCTCGCATAACCGGGCGAAGATATCGGTGCCGGCAATGATCCAGATCATGATCGCGCCGAGCACCGTCTTCCCGAACTGTTCCATGGTTCCACGGCCCCTCAGGCTGCCGAGCATGAACAGGCCGCCGAAGACCAGAATGGCGCCTCCCCATGCCCAGCGGAAGAAGTCGCCGCCGGCGATCTCAAGAATGCCGATTGAAAAGCCGGGACTCGCCCCGGCCCAGACGAGGATGTCGGCGAGGCCGAACGCAAGCGTAACGAGGCCGAGCAGCCCGGTGTAGAGTGTAAACATACTGGAATTCCGGTTCATTTATGCAACCCCCATGAGGATGCCGACGGCATGGATCAGTCCGCCGTAGATGAAGACCGTCGCCACGAGCACTGCAACCGCCGCGGCAAGTTCCTTCCACCCCTCCCGCAGCATCACCACGAAGGTGGCCACGCAGGGGAAGTAGATGGAGACGAGCACCACGGCGGTGATCATCTGATACGGCGTCATGGCGATGGCGGAGAGCTGAGCGACAGCGAGGTCTTTCCGGAGGAAAGCCGCAATGAGCGGCCCCACCGTCTCTTTCGGCACCCCGAACCAGGTGACGAAGAGCGGTTCGAAGAGATCGGCGAGTGCGCCGATGATACCGGCCAGATAGAGAACGTTGACGACCAGTACCCCGAAGAGGACGAACGGAACCGCATCTTTGAGGAAACTCTTCGTCCGGTTCATGAGCTTTTTAGCGACGTTCTCCCACAACGGCCAGTGATAGGGCGGGACGTCGATGAGGATCTCGGGGTTGCTGCCGGGGATGATCCGGTCGAGGATAAACCCGAAGATTCCGAATCCGATAAGCAGGAAGAGCATGACCCACCCTACCGCATCGGGAATGACCTCGAGCATCACGCCGAGCTGGGCGCCGCAGGGGATGAATATGGCAAGCAGGGTCATCATGATGAACCGCTGTTTCCGTGTCTCCAGGACACGGGTCGCCGTCACCGCCGGGGCGTTGCACCCGAGCCCGAGGATCACCGGGACGATGGCGTAGCCGTGCAGCCCGATCCGGTGGAAGACAGTGTCCATCAGGACGGCGAGGCGCGGGAGGTAGCCGGAGTCCTCAAGGACCGTCATCATCAGGTAGAAGATGAGGACGGCCGGCAGAACCACCCCGATCGAGACGAAGAGCCCCGACGTGAGCATCCCGAACGCCTCGAAACAGTTTTCCGCCAGCGGGTCACCGACGAAGAGGAAGTAATGGATGCTTGCCGGATCGGGCCAGACTTCCTGGAGCCACGGAAGCCAGTAGTTGTCGAAGGCCTTGACCATGAAACCGTCCGTGACGAGGGCACCCGCGAACGAGGAGAAGATACTCCAGAACGCGTAGAGCACCGCAACCGCGACGGAAATGCCGGTGAGCGGCCTGACGGTGAGGTCACCGAGAACGTCGCCGAGGTTCTGCCGGTAGACCCCGGCGGTCACCGTTTTTCTGGCGATTGCATCGACAAGGTCCCACCGTTCCTGCACGGGAAGCGCCATCCTAGCATCCCCCGCACAGGCCGCACCCGGCACACTTGCCGGACCGTTCCGGCTCATCGAACCGTCCGTCGGCCCGAGCCCGTACCTTCTCTATATCGGCCTTCTGCGCCTTGCGGATCATCTCCGCAAGGTCCCGGACGCCTTCGCCGCTGACGGCCGATGTCGGCACCACCGGCACGCCGAGGATCTTCTGGAGCACGTGGGTATCGACCACGATCTGCCGGTCGCGTGCGGCGTCGATCATGTTCAGCGCGATGACCGCCGGACGGCCCCGTTCGATCACTTCCAGAGCCAGGTAGAGCCCCCGTTCGACGCGCGTCGCATCGAGGACGACCAGAACCGCCGCATCCGAATTCTCCGAGATCAGCCGGACCGTCACGCTCTCGGCGGCGTCCCGTGCCTCCAGGGAGTACGTCCCCGGTGCATCGATGACCTTGTATTCCCGCCCGGCGACGACGAGGACTCCCTTCGTGTAGTCGACCGTCGTTCCCGGGTAATTGGAGACGACCGCGTCTCCCCCGGTGAGCCTGTTGAAGAGCGCGCTCTTCCCGACGTTCGGGTTGCCGACCATCAGCAGTGTTCCGAACGGTTCCGTCATACCCCGGCCTCCCCGTGGCCATCGGTCTCAATGACGACCCCTTCGGCGATCTCCAGCCCCATCGCCACTTCCATGTCGTCGACGACGACGACAACGGGACCTTTGATAGGCTGGCGGGTGACCATCTTCACCTGTTTTTTCATCCTGATGCCGAGACAGTTGAGTTCGTGTTGCGAGGCTCGAATCTCCCGGACCAACCCGGATTCGCCATATTCCAGTTCGGACAATCTTTTCACGAAATTACACCTTCCGTACCTGAATTTTCCGCGCCATCCCCCGGCCGAGGACGAGCGTCTCATCGCTAATCCGAACGACAACCGGGCCGAATCGGCCGGAGAGGGCGGTGAGGGTGCACCCCCCGGCAAGCCCGCGCAGCGCGAGGTGCTGGCAGAGGCACTGCCCGCCTTCGATCGCAACAACCCGGGCACGTTCATTCGGAAACAAGTCAGTCAGTTGCATTTTCTCGTAAAACGGGTATCCAATTCGGCCGTAATCAACCAGAGCCGAACACTTTTCGGAAAACCGGGGATTCCCCGGAGAGGTTTCGGAAGAAGATGGTGAACCGAAAGCCGACCGGCTCTCTGGCGAGCAGCGCCACACGCCCTTTCATGGGAATGCGATGCGCTCAACAAGATATGAAACAGGATCCCGTCCACCCTGCAGCGTGAGTCTCAGCCTCACGGGAATTCAAAAAAGAGTCGTTTATCGGATGATGTAAGATCTGGTACGTTGTACAGAGTGAGGCTCTACCATGGTTATTCTATCCTCTCCCTGACCCGAGTGATAACCTGGGAGAATGCTGACTTCAGCGAACAGCTACACCGGATCACCTCCGGGGTTTCGGCCTGCATGGTTCGGTGCCGGACAGGTTCCCTCCTCCAGGGGAACGATCCGGAGGGACTCCGGGCCAGAGAATGCCGCGCAACCGTCACCCGTCTCGAGTCGCGCGATCACGGCGAACGCCTGCGCGGGTTCTCCGCCCCTCTGTGGGGCTGCTTTTTTCGGCTTCATCACTTTTTGTCTCCTGGCGGACTCCGCCGCCACATACCCTGTGTGTTGTTCGGGGGGCATGTACTCTCCCCGCATCCTGTTCGGTTTTGCCCTGAAAACGAGAGAACTGTTCGGTTCATCGCCAAAACCAAAACCCCCGGAGGCAGGGGTTCGACCCGGGCTACCCGGCCCGTGGTTCTTCCCGCCGCTCCGGGTCCAGGCAGGAGAGGCGTCGGACGAACTCCTGGATCGCCTCTGGATCCCGGACACCGCGGATCGAAGCGCCGCTGCTCATCTCAACCCCCCCTGAACAGGAATTCCGACTCTGTATCAGCGGAAAACTCTTCTTCGTCTTCTCATATCTCGTGCCTTTCATCTTCATGGCCTCCCGTTCCCGGTATATCCGGTAAGGTGTTCGGGAGAGATGATTCTCACCCGAAATGAGTTTGGATCCGTACAAATGCCCGGAAAACGAGACGAACTGGAGAGCCCACCCGGCAAGAGGGGGCGGGAAGCGCCAGTCCCCCGGGAGGACTTCAAACGCGGCTCACGGCGGAGAGCCCGCATCACCGGTCATTTCGTCATAGATGTGCCCGCATATCGAGCAGCGGCAGGTCTGCATGGTCGTGGGGTGTGCCTGCAACGCTTTTTAACCCGGAACGTAGATCTCAGGAGGTAGATCATGAGAGAGACCCTCGCGGCGTTCGCGGACCTGACCCGCGCCCACTTCTTCTTCGTCTGGCCCCTGCTCTTCTGCTCGGGGCTCGCCCTCGCGTTCGCCAACTACGGCGGGTTCTCGTGGGAACTCGTCGGCCGTGCGGCGCTGATCGGCCTCTTTGGGTTCGAGGCCGGGTTCGTCCTGAACGATTACGTCGACCGGGAGTACGACAGGAGAGATGTTGACGGCTCGCTCACCCGCTACTGGCGGCCGTTCGGCGAACGGCCGATACCGGCAGGGAAACTCTCCCCCGGGGCGGCATTCGCCGTCTTTCTCGTCCTCGCCGGCCTCGCGGCCGCGCTCGCCGCAACCCTTCCTTCGCCGCACAACCTCTACGTCCTCGGGATCATGGGCTATTCATACCTGGTCGAGTACTTCTACCAGACAAAGAAACGGAATCAGACCGTTCCCGTCGCCCAGATGGTCGGGCGGACGGATTTCGCCCTCTTCCCCGTCGCCGGCTACCTGGTGTACGGGAATCCGGACGCGACCGCTCTCCTCTTCTTCCTCTTTTTCTACCCCTGGACGCTGGCGCACCTCGGGGCAAACGACATCGCCGATATCGTGAACGACCGCGCCCGGGGGATGGCGACGATCCCGAGTCTGACCTTCGGTCTGACCGGGTCGGCTCCGGAGGACCCGACTCCGGTCCTCTACGGCATGAAGGGCGCGGCCGCCTGGGTTCTCGGCTTCTCGGCCATTCACGCGGGTATGGCGCTCGTCTTCGGCCTCACGCTCGGGCCGATCGCCATCGCCGGGTTCGGTGCGGGGCTCATCCTCCTCGGGGCTGCAAACTACCTCATCCTCCGGGGGAAGACCGCGGACGCTGCGATGCGGGCGCTCCCGCTCATGCACGCATCGCTGCTCATCTACGCCGCGGCGATCATCGCGGGTGCCGTTCTTTAGAGGCTCTTCTGCATCCAGACGACGTCGAAGAGGGAACTTCGCGCCCGGCTCCGACGTTCTGGAACCGGGTGCGATCGCCGCGAACCCGAAGGTTGCCGGCGGGGCCTCCTACGTCACGATGAACGCCCCGTGCATCGCAGGATGGACGTCACACCGGAAGAAGTAGTTTCCCGGGGTCTCGGGCGCCGTGAGGGTGTAGGTGGCGCGGGTGGGGCCCATGACGATCTCGCCGACGAAGATCGCATCGCTTGCTGAGGAGTCCGTGTAGACCGCGACGTTGTGCGGAACCCCGTCATCCCGGTTGTCGAACTCGATCGTCACCTCCGCGCCTGCGGGGACCGTTATTGTCTCCGTACTGAAGCCGAAGTTCTCGGCCGCGATTGCGACGGTCACCCTCGCGACGACGCGGGCCGCTTCCGGGGTCACGCCCGCACCCCCGTACCGGACGCCATGACTACGGTTATTCGTGCCATGAGTCCCCCTCCAGGCGGCCGGGAGGCATAAAGGTTGTCTTGCCTGCGCTATAGCAACCCCCCGGTGCGGCGACCACGCTCTAAAAAGGAGAGGGAGGCTCCCTCTACTCAACAACGAACTCTCCGTCCATCGGGGGATGGACGTCGCACCGGAAGTAGTAGGTTCCGGACTCCTCCGGCGCCGTGAAGGTGTAGGTCACCTGGCCCGGGCCGTCGATGATCTCGCCGACGAAGATCTCCTCGGCCACGGAAGAGTCCGTGTAGACCGCGACGTTGTGCGGGATGCCGGTATCCTGGTTATCGAAGACCATCGTCACGTTCGCCCCCGCCGGGACGGTGATGGTGGACGTGTTGAAGGCAAAGGCTTCGGCCACAACCCCCACGGTCACGTTCCCGGCCGCGGCCGGCGTAACGTTTCCAGTCGGGATTGCGGTCACGTTCGTGGTCACGGCAGGTGTCGTGGTCACGTTCGCAGTCGGAACCGCCGTAACGTTTTCAGTCGGCGTTACGGTCACATTCCCGGTCACGGTCGGCGTTGCAGTCATATCCGCACCCGGAACCATCGTCACGTTCGCCGTCGGAGTCGGCGTCTCCGTCACGTTCGCCGGGACGATCTTCCAGACCGTCCCGGTCGCATTGGCGGCGTCCGGGCCCGCGTCTTTGGACGTGAGCGCGTAGAGTTCCGACTCTCCATCCTCACCGAATCCCAGGAGGTAGGCGTCCAGGGTTCCCGCGGGCGTCCCGGTCACGTTGAGCCTCTGCAGGCTCCACATCGCGACGTCTTCGGGAGTGAGGTTCTCCGCGGAGTCCGGGAACGCCGATGCGTTCCACCCCGCCGGGGGTGTCGCGACGAGCAGGGTGGCGTTCCCGACGCCGAAGCCGGTGCTCCAGTAGCCGAAGATGTAGCGTCCCATAAGATCCGGGAGCGCCGTGCCGTTGTAGACCCGGCCGCCGACGAAGACGACACCCAGGTCATGCCCGCCCTCGATGACGGGGCCGATCAGGGGTTCGCCGGAGGAGCCGTTTGCCGGGCAGGTCGCCGGGGGCGTTTGGGGGTTTTCCGGATCGAAGCAGTGGGTTCCCTCCCGGAGGCGCCACCCGTAGTTGCCGCCGTTCACCACAAGCGAGACTTCCTCAAAGAGATTCTGGCCGGCATCCCCCACAAAGAGGTTGCCTTCGGCGTCGAACGTGATGTACGCCGGGTTCCGGAGACCGTAGGCGTAGATCTCGGGCGGGATGCTTTCGTTCGCGACGAACGGGTTGTCCGCCGGGATTCCGTAGAGGGGACCCGCCGCCGTCGTCCGGGTGGCGTTCTCCAGCGGCTCCGTCACGTTCCTGGCGGTGACGTTGTCCACGTCGATCCGGAGCACGCTGCCGTAGATCTTCGTCAGGTCCTGGGCGTTCCCGATCTCCGGGGTGTGGCCGGTGCCGTTGTCGTTCGCCGCGCCCCCGTCCCCGAGCGGCACGTAGAGGTAGCCGTCACGCGGGCCGAAGGCGATGCTCCCGCCGTTGTGGGTGGACTGCGGTTTGTCGATCTCCATTAAGATCTTCTCCGAGGTCGCGTTGACCTGGTCGGGGTTTGCGGGGTCGACCTTGAACTCGGAGAGGCGGTTCGTGCAGTCCCAGTCATCAGGCGCCTCCTCGCGGAGGGGCGTGCTGTAGAATGCAAATACCCGCCCGTTCTCCCCAAAGTCGGGGTGGAAGGCGATCGAGAGGAGCCCGCGCTCGTCGAACGACGGGGTGAGGTTGACCATCCGGTCGCGGACGTCGAGGAACGGTTCCTTGATGAGTGTGCCGTTCTCGTCGATGATCGAGACCGTCCCGACCTGGTCGACGACAAAGAGCCTGCCCGTGCCGTCGCCGGCATCCGTGAGCATCAGCGGCGCGACGAGGCCTTCGGCTACGAGTTCGAGACTCACGTTAATCGTCTCGTTCTCCCCGGCAAATCGGGTGAACGAGGTGTTGTTCAGGAGTTCCGCCGCGTACGCCGACCCGGCGTTCGTCAGGTTTCCGGCAAAGGCCGTTATATCCTCTTCTTCGGGAGCGGAAGTCTGCGTGAGGCCGGTTCCACCGTCCGGGTACACCCCGGCCCCGGCAACGCCTGCCAGGGCAAGGAGCACGAGGACGGATATCATGACTGCAGTTACTCGTGTCATGGGCCCCTCCTGTCGGGGACGAGCATATATTCGTTACCCTCCCCGTTCGTATATCCTGACACCCCCCTCGTCGTAGATGAGACGAAGCTCCCGGTCCGGCAGCCGGACGTCGTAGCGCTCGTGCTCGGGCTCGCCGACGTAGAGGAGGGTCGCGTTGTACTTCTCCATCAGCGCGACGGTCTCCTCCGGATTCTCATAGATCGCCCGAATATCAGCCGGACGCTCCGTGTACCAGGCGCCGTTTCCCCGCCACGTCAGTTCGTGGCCGATCTGCCCGAGAATCGTCGGGATGCCGGAAAAAGACGAGACCCTCGAGTAGTAGCCGTAGTCGCCGTTCTCCGCCTCGACGATCCGGTGATCGCCGTCGAGCGTCCGGAGGAAGTCGATCGCCGCGGCTTCACCCGGCCGCGTGGCCTCGAGGTAGGCAAGCCCGTCCAGAGTGGTGTAGCCCGCCGGGGGGTAGTCGATCCCGAGGAGGCCCCGGCCGATATCGACGTCGAGAGCGAACGGGGCGACGATGAGGGCGACGGCTGCGGCGACGGCAAGCCACCGCCCCGCCGGGAGGGCCGGCCGCCGTCCTGCAAGCCACTTCCCGGCGAGGAGGAGGGAGCCCGTGCCGAGAAGGATCCAGGCGTCGAAGTAGAACTTGAAGATGGTGTTGAACCGGCTGTAGTCGCCCCCGAGCATCTCCTCAAGGTAGAAGACCTCGCAGAAGATGAGCACCGAAAGACCGGCGATACAGAGGAGGTCCGGGAACGCGTGACGCCTCCGCAGGAGAAGGTAGGCGAGCGGCACCAGGAGAATCGCGAGCGCGGCGTAGCCGGCGACGAGGGGCGGGACGGCGACGGCGAGCGCCACCGGAAATCGCCGGATATCCCGGACGACGGCTGCGTAGACGATTGCGAGGAACCCGCCCCAGACCGCGAGGAAGGCGAGCGGGTCGGTGGGAGGAAGGCCCCACCCGATCCCGCCGATACCCGCGGGTTCGAGGTACAGGTAGTAGGGGAGATAGATGAGGAAGGCGACCGCGGGGACCACGGCGGCGGCGACGAGGGGGGAGCGGTCGCGGAGAGAGAGCACGAGGAGGAAGGCGGCGACGATGGGGCCGTAGACGAGGGCGTCCCAGGAGGAGAGGAGCGGCATCGAGCCGATGGAGAGGGCCAGGAGAAGGGCGAGGGTCCCACGCGCCCGAAGATCGAGCCCGCCCCACCGGCACCATGCAAACCCGAGGAGGAGGAGAAGGAAGGCCTGGTTGAACACGGCCATCTCGAAGGCGTGGACGTTCCCGAGAAGGAGTGAGAAGGCCGGAAACTCGAACCGGGCGCCGGCAATGATCCAGTTGGCGTCCTGCAACGCGTTATAGAGGTCGGCGCCCGCGGCGAGGAACCAGACGACCGACGGCGGGACGAGGAGGAGGGGCGCGAGGGGGAGCCACCGCCACCGCGAAAGAAGGAGATGCCCGAGGGCATAGAGCGCGACAAACGACGTCCCGTAGACCGTGGCCGGGATGAGGTTGAAGGCCACCTCCGACGGTATGGCGGTGACGATTGCAAGGCAGCCCATCAGCCAGTGCCCGAGGTAGTAGTAGACCGTAAGGTGCCCGCCTGCAAACCAGGGATCGAGCGGCGGCACCACGGGCTCCCGGATGACGCTCGCGAGGAAGGCGTGGTTCATGTACTGCTCGCTGAAGTAGCCGATGGGCGGGTTTACGAACCGGACCGCAAGCGCAAATAAAAAGCCGACAAGGAAGACCGCGTCCCAGAAAAGGAGGCTCCGAAGCTCCCCTAACCGGTAATCGCCCCGCTGGATGCCGTATACGGCGAGACCAACGAAGAGGAGGAGGGCGAGGGCGACCGGGACGCGGAGGAGGCCGCAGTACCAGGTCGCGAGGGCGAAGAGGAGGAGGGAGGCCGGGTAGGCCGCCGGGTAGGCATGGTCCCCGAGTGCCGGGCGGAGCCGGGGCCAGAGGGCGAGCTGGAGGCCTTTGAGGAGGGCGGCCCAGAGGAGCACGTCGTACGCCTGCAGGATGAGTTCCACACCCTGCTATCGGGGGCCCGGGTATATGCGGTTTGCGCTCGCCCCCAACGGGATGATTTAACCAGGGGTCCCGCCATACCACTCAGCCAGGATATGATCGACACAAAGAAGACCAGGACTTCGGGGGTCATCAGCCTCCGGGAGAGGGGGAAGATCGCCATCCGGGGAAAGGTTCTCGCCGGCGTGATGACCGCGCCGCAGATGGCGGCAGTGTCCCGGATCGCAGAGGAGTTCGGGGACGGCACGGTCGGGCTGACGGCCCGGCTCAACGTGGAACTCCCCGGGATCGACCGGCGGGACGCGGGAGTGGTTGCAGAGCGGCTCCGGCAGGCCGGGATAGAGCCGGGGAGCACCGGGGCCACCCTTCGATCCGTCGTCGCCTGCAAGGGTACCGTCTGCAGGCACGGGTGTTACGATACCCAGGGGCTCGCCCGGGCGATCGAGGAGCGTTACGGGGGGTGCGACCTCCCCCGGAAACTGAAGATCTCCGTTGCAGGGTGCCCGAACAACTGCGCAAGGGTTCAACTCAACGATATCGGGATCATGGGGAGGCGGTTCCCCCTGTTTGCCGATGAATGCGAAGGCTGCGGGGCGTGCGAGAAGGTCTGCCGGGAGGGAGCCGTCCGGGTCACCGACGGCAAGGTTCTCTTCTCGGAGGAGGCCTGCATCGGTTGCGGCGACTGTATCACAATCTGTCCAGGAGAGGCGATCGGTACCGCTTCGGAGGGAGTGCGCTTCTTCCTCGGCGGGAGGTCGGGCAGGGTGCTCCGGGTCGGCACCGGGGCCGACGATCTCGTCGCCGAAGAAGAGGCGGTCGCGATCGTCGGAAGGTTGATTGACTGCTTCCGGGAGAACGCATTGCCGGGCGAACGGCTCGGGGAGATGATGGAGCGCGTGGGGACGGGGATCATCTTCGCAGCCGCCGGGATGAGGCCGCGGGAGTGAGCCCCTCTCCCTTACTGCGGCGGCGCCTCCGCTCTCGGCCCGCCGTCCCAGTCACCGCACTCGGTGACGGTCAGCCATGTCTCCCTGAACCTCTCCTCCTCCAGCCGCACGATCCGGGCGGTCCCGCCGAGGCTCTCCTCGACCTCGAAGAACTCCCGCGCCTTCTGCGCGTTGAACGGGCCGTAGCGCCTGATGCCGTCACGGTCGTCGAGGACCTCGACCCTGTACTTCAGTCGGGAAACGTTCATCGTCATTCACCGGACGGGAGAATCGCCTGCGGATCCATAAACCTTGGGGCGTCCTGCCGGAATCCAGTGGGTCGGGAAAGTGTCGGGGGCAGATTGGAGAGGGCGATCCGGATTCCACCGCGCGGCATCGCCCCGAACACCAATCATCTCCCGGCGTAACGCTTGATGAGAGAAGCTCAAGGGGATTGACTGCGCATTCTTTTTACGGCTCTCCTGCTGTCTGCCCGTCCCGATGAGCTACAATATATACTATCCAGTCATATCTCTACAGGCAGTGTTCTATCTGCATGAGCAATCCAATGGATTATAACAGAGGAAACAGAAATTTTGGCGGTCCCAGAAACTTCGGCGGCCCCCGTGAAATGACGAAGACCGTTTGTTCGGACTGTGGAAAAGAGTGCGAAGTCCCCTTCAAGCCGACCGAAGGCAGACCCGTGTATTGCCAGGACTGCCTCCCGAAGCACAGAAAACCCCGGTTCTAAACCAATACATTCTTCTTTTTCGAGAATCGTTAGAGTGAGGTTCCGGTCGAGACCGGAGAGTCACGAGACAGTCTTGCCGGATCACCGGCAACACCCAATTCCTCCGGAGCGGAGCGTCCCGGGGTACCGTGACAACCCCGGGAGAGCGGGCTCACCGGAGCCCGAGTTCAGAGAAGAGATTGTCCCGGAGCGCCCGGAGAGCATCCCCCGCCGCCGAGTCACCCCGGGTCACGGGGCGGCCGTTCCGGACGGCGTCGACTACTGCCGGATCGAACGGGATCTTCCCGGCCACCGCGATACCTTCTTTCTCGCAGTAGTCCTCGATCCTTGCACAGATATCCTCCGCAAGGTCGAACCGGTTGATGGCGACGAAGATCCGGACGCCGAACCGGCGGCAGACCGTCACCAGCCGCTCGAGGTCGTGGAGCGCCGAGACCCCCGGTTCCGTGACGATGAGAACCGCGTCCATGCCGCTGATCGTCGCGATCAGCGGGCAGCCTATTCCCGGCGGGCCGTCGGCAAGCAGCAGGTCGGCGCCGTCCGCAAGGCTCGCGGCCCGCTTCTTCACCTCGGTGACGAGCAATCCTGAGTTCCCGGAGCCCGGGAAGAGCCGGGCATGGGCGAGGTTGCCCCGGTCGGTCGCCGAGGTGTAGATCTCGCCGCAGACACGGGGTTCCATCGAGATCGCTCCCGTGGGGCAGACATACGTGCAGACAGCGCAGCCCTCGCAGTGCATCGTGTCCACCTCCCAGGCGTCGTCGCGGCGCACGATTGCCCCAAACCGGCAGTGGTCGGCGCAGATACCGCAGTCGCGGCACCGCTCCGGGTCGATCCGGGCCGCCGCAAGCCCCCGGAACTCTTCCGTGGTGAGCCGCCGGGGCTCGAAGAGGAGCTCCAGGTTCGCGGCGTCCACGTCGCAGTCAGCGAGAACCTGGGGCACAGCGCTCACATCCGCGAGCGCCGCGGCCACCATCGTCTTCCCGGTGCCGCCCTTGCCGCTGACGACCGCAAGCCGGATCACGGGCTCACCCCCGCGATCTTTACGATCGCTTCAAAGAGGGCGGCGAACCGCTCCTCCCACCCGGGAAGGTCGCGGCAGATGAGGCCGCCACGGTTCTGGACGGCGGCGATCTCCCGCGAGAACGGGATGGTCATGATGACGGGAAGCCCGCGCTCCCGGCAGAAGTCGAGGGTCTCCTCGTCCTTTCCGTCGCTGCGGTTGATCACGACGCCAGCGGGAATACCGACCCTCTCCACCACCTCGGCCGCGAGGCGGAGGTCGTGCAGCCCGAACGGGGTCGATTCCGTCACCAGGATGCAGGCATCGCTCCTCTCGAGGGTCTCGATCACCGGGCAGGCGATCCCCGGGGAAGCGTCGTAGAGGGTGAGCGGGTGCCCCTCCGCGAGCAGTTTTGCCGCCCTGATGACCGCCGGGGCCATCACCTCACCCTCGTTCAAGACGCCGCTGATCAGCGTGAGGGCGGGCAGCGGGCGGGAGCACGCGACCCGGCCGACGGTGCGCGGGACCTCCCGGACGGCTCCCTGCGGGCAGACAAGGGAACAGCCCCCGCACGAGTGGCAGAGTTCCGGGAAGACGAGGACGCGGTCTTTGAGGACCGAAAGCGCCCCGAACCGGCAGAACTTCCCGCACTCACCGCAGAGATTACAGCGGGCGGGATCGATCTCCGGGACCGGTGTCGTCACCGGCACGTCCACGGCAGGAGCCGGAAAGAAGAGGTGGAGGTTCGGCTCCTCGACGTCGCAGTCGACGAGTGCCACCTCGCGGGAGCAGGAGAGCGTGCAGGCAAGGTTCGCCGCCACCGTGCTCTTCCCGGTGCCGCCTTTCCCGCTTGCAATCGCGATCTTCATGCTGAATCCCGGCTCAGGCGAGGGGGAGCGGCTGCAGGTTCCCGGCGGTATATTCCGCGAGGGCATCGGCCACGCTGCCGCTTCCGCGGTAGGCGTAGACTTTGAGCCCGCCCACTTCGAGCGCTTTCGCGGCGTTCCCGCCGACCTGACCGGTGATGACCACCGTCGCGCCGTGCTCCGAAAACATCTGGACCGCCCGGGGGCCGACCCCCCCGGCAGCGTCAACGAGGGGGTTTTCGATCGATTCCGCTTTCCCCGTCTCCGTGTCGACGAAGACGAAGTAAGGTGCCCGGCCGAACCGCTGCTCGACCGGGGCGTCCGTGCCTGCTGCACGTGCCGTGATACCGACTATCATGCTAATACACTCCTCTGTTGCTTTTTGCTCATATGAGCATAATACTATGGTTGGTGCACCCGCCTCAGTGGTGCCCGTCGCACTCGCCGCCGTCTTCGTGGTGGCAGGAGCTCTTCCCCGGAGAAAGACGGCCAGCAATATAATCCTGTGCCACGTAATCAGTGTTTCCACTGACGCCGAGGAGAACCTGAATACCGTTTTCGTTGAAGAGTTCGACGGCCCGCGGCCCCATCCCGCCCGCGAGGATCAGGTTGACACCGTGCTCCGCGAGAAAGACCGGGAGCCGCCCGGGTTCGTGACCGGGGTTCGGGAGATCGTCCCTCCTGTAGATGATCGAATCTTCGACGTCGAATATGGCGTAACCCTGGCAGTGCCCGAAGTGTTCGGATACCCTGTTTTCGTCCTGTGCAATTGCTATTCTCATAATATCTCCTGTTCCTTGCGACTTCGTGCATACCGCCGGCCGCAGACAAACGTACTACACATATGCGCGAAAGAAAGTAAAACCACCTATCGTACCATCCGGTGCCGGGCCGGGGAACCTTTTTTAAGGGGAGCGACATCCTGCGGTGTGAGTTGCAGAAACCTGGTGAGATTGATGATTCAGCCCTTGGATATCGGAGAGTACCGGAACGTCTACGAACCGGGAAAGGTGGAGTGCGCCAGCACCGAGGAGATGCGGCCGCTCGAGGAGATCATCGGCCAGGAACGGGCGCTCCGGGCGCTGCAGTTCGGCCTTGAGATCCGGGAGGCCGGGTTCAACGTCTACGCCGCGGGCGCTCAGGGAACCGGCAGGATGAGGGCCGTCCGGAGTTTCCTCGACGAACTCGCGAAGGCCAAGCCCCGGGCGCGTGACTGGGTCTACGTTCATAACTTCGAGAACCAGTACGAGCCCAACGCCGTCGCCCTCCCTGCCGGGAGAGGAACGGAGTTCCGGGAGGAGATGAAACGATTCATCGAGGAGGCGCGGCAGGCGCTTCCCCGGGCGTTCCAGAGCGAAGAGTACGCCAAACGGCGGGACGAAACGCTTCAGGCGCTCCAGGGGAACAGGACGGATCTCATCGCCCGGATCAACCAGAAAGCCCAGGAGGCGGGGTTCGTCATCCAGATGAGCCCCATCGGCCTCCTGACCATCCCGGTCATCGACGGGAGGCCGGTCCCCGAGGAGGAGTTCATCACCCTTCCCGACGACGTGCGGGCGGAGGTCCAGCGGCGGCGTGACGCGTTGAACGCCGACCTCCGGAGCACGCTCCGGCAGGTACAGGATATCGAGCGGCAGGGGGCCGAGACGGTCAAGGACTTAAACCACGACATCGCCCTCTACGCGATAGGCAACCTCGTCGCCGAACTCAAGGAGAAGTATGCCGACGTCCCGGAAGTCCCCGGGTACATCGACGCCGTCCAGAACGACATCCTCGAGAACACCCAGCTGTTCCTCGGTCTCCCCGAGCAGCAGGGCGTCCCGCCCCAGTTCCAGGCCCTCATGCGTGAGATTCCGTTTCGGAAGTACGAGGTGAACGTCGTCGTCGAAAACGCCGCGACAGAAGGCGCGCCGGTGATCTTCGAGCAGAACCCCACCTACCAGAACCTTCTTGGAAAGATCGAGAAAGAGGTGCAGTTCGGGATCTTCACGACAGACTTCACGATGATCCGGCCGGGCTCGCTGCACCGGGCCAACGGCGGCTATCTCGTCCTCGACGCCGAAGACCTCCTGCGTGCCCCGCTCTCCTGGGACGGGCTCAAGACGGCTTTGAAGACCGGGGAGGCCGTCATCGAGGAGCCGGGAGAACGGATGGGGTTCATCACGGCAAAGACGATCAAGCCCGAACCCATCCCCCTCGACATCAAGGTGGCCCTCATCGGGACACCGATGATCTACCAGCTCCTCTACCGGATGGACACCGACTTCAAGGAGCTCTTCAAGGTCAAGGCCGACTTCGACATCGTGATGGAGCGAAACAATGAGAACGCCAATAAATACGCCGACTTCATCTGCAACCTCGTCAGGGAGGAGAACCTCCGGCACCTCGAGCGGGAGGCGATCGCCCGGGTGATCGAGTACGGATCGAGACTCGCTGCTGACAGGGAGAAACTCTCGACCCGGTTCTCGGCGGTTGCCGACCTCATCCGCGAGGCGAACTTCTACGCCGTGAGCGACGGGACCGATCGGATCGAGAGGAGGCACGTCACGAAGGCGATCGAGGAGAAGATCTACCGCTCGAACCTGATCCAGAAAAAGATCGAGGAGGCGATCCGGCGGGGGATCTTCCTCATCGATACCGAGGGCGAGAAGGTCGGGCAGGTGAACGGCCTCTCGGTCATCGGGCTCGGGGACTTCGCGTTCGGCCGGCCATCGAAGGTGACCGCGAGTATCGGGGTCGGCCGCGAGGGGATCATGGACATCGAGCGGGAGGCTGCGCTCGGCGGGCCGATCCACACGAAAGGCGTCCTGATCATCAACGGTTACCTCAACAACAACTATGCACACGATAAGCCGCTTTCCCTCTCCGCCCGGCTCGTCTTCGAGCAGAGCTACGAGGGGATCGAGGGGGACTCCGCGTCGAGCACGGAGCTCTACGCCCTCCTCTCGGCGCTCTCGGGGCTTCCGCTGAAGCAGTACCTCGCCGTCACGGGCTCGGTGAACCAGAAGGGCGAGGTGCAGGCGATCGGGGGCGTGAACGAGAAACTGGAAGGGTTCTTCGAGGTCTGCAAGGCCAAAGGGCTCGACGGGAACCAGGGGGCGCTGATCCCGGCGAGCAACGTCCAGAACCTGATGCTGAAAGAGGAGATCGTCGAGGCCGCGAAGGCCGGAAAGTTCCGGATCTACCCGGTGCGGACGATCGACGAGGGGATCGAGGTCCTCACGGGAGTTCCGGCGGGCGTGCGCCAAAAAGACGGCACCTACGAGGAGGGGACGGTGAACTACCTGGTGGACCGGCGCCTGAGGGAGATGGCCGAGACGATGCGCGGGTTCCAGCCGACGATGGCGAAGTGACCGGGATGGAGCGGAAACGGTCGGTCTACATGGACCATGCGGCGACGACGCCGGTGCGGCCGGAGGTCGCCCGGGCGATGCTCCCCTACTTTTCGGAGCGGTTCGGGAACCCCTCCTCGCTCTACTCCCTCGCCCGCGAGGCGGAGGAGGCGGTCGAGGAGGCACGGGGACGCGTGGCGGCCGCGATCGGGGCAAACCCGGAGGAGGTCTTCTTCACGTCGGGCGGGACGGAGGCCGACAACTGGGCGATCAAGGGGGCGGCGGCGGCGAGCCGGAAGAAGGGCGACCATATCGTCACCTCCGCGATCGAGCACCACGCCGTCCTCCATACCTGCCGGAGCCTCGAAAAACAGGGCTACCGGGTCACCTACCTCCCGGTCGACGAGTTCGGGCGAGTGGAGCCGGGATCCGTCGAGGAGGCGATCACGGATGCGACGATCCTCGTCTCGGTGATGGCCGCGAACAACGAGATCGGGACGATTCAGCCAATCAGAGCGATCGCGGAAGTCGCGCACGACCACAAAATCCCGTTCCATACCGACGCCGTCCAGGCGATCGGGGCCTTCCCGGTGGACGTGGACGAGATGGGAGCCGACCTCCTCGCCCTCTCCGCCCACAAGTTCGGCGGCCCGAAGGGGACGGGAGCACTCTACATCAGAAAGAGAACCCACATCGGGACGTTCATGGACGGCGGGGCGCAGGAGCGGGGGAAGCGGGCCGGAACCGAGAACGTTCCCGGAATCGTGGGGCTCGGGCGGGCGATCGAACTCGCGGTCGCCGGGATGCCCCGGAACGCCCCCAGGCTCGCCGCGATGCGGGATAGGCTGATCCGGGGGATCCTGGACGCGATCCCGGACACCCGGTTGAACGGCCACCCGACCGAGCGGCTGGCAAACAACGTGAACGTCGCGTTCCGCTACGTCGAGGGGGAGTCGATCCTCCTCATGCTCGACGCCCTCGGGGTTGCCGCCTCGACGGGAAGCGCCTGCACCTCGGCGTCGCTCGAGCCCTCCCACGTCCTGACCTCGTGCGGTCTGGCGCCGGAGCACGCCCACGGCTCGCTCCGGCTCACCCTCGGGTACGCGAACACCGAAGAAGACGTCGACTACGTTCTTGAGGTGCTCCCCGGGATCATCGAGCGGCTGCGGGCTATCTCGCCGCTCCGGGGGGAGGCGTGAATGACCGGGATCTTTCGGGCCTACGACATCCGGGGGCGCTACCCGGACGAGCTCGATGAGGCGACGGCGAAGAAGATCGGGAACGCATTTGTAGCCCTTCTTGCGGCGGAGCGGATCGTCGTCGGGCGGGACATGCGCCCATCCTCGGAGCCGCTTTCGCGGGCGTTCATCCGGGGTGCGGTCGAAGCCGGGGCGGAGGTTGCGGATATCGGGATGGCGAGCACGCCGCTCCTCAACTACGCGATCGCTGCCGGGGGGTTCGACGGCGGGGCGATGGTGACGGCCTCCCACCTGCCCGGAGAGATGAACGGGTTCAAGCTCGCCCGCGAGAACGCCGTCCCCCTCTCCGGCGACCGCGACTTGCCGCTCCTCGAAACACGAACCGGGGAGGAGGAGGTCGCCCGCGCCGGGGGGTCGTGCCGCGGGACCGGGATGCTGGACGCCTACATCGGGACGATGGCCGGGTTCGTCCGGGCGCCGAAGCCGCTCACGGTCGTCGTGGACGCGGGGAACGGGATGGCCGGCCCGGAGGTCCCCCGGCTCTTCGACCGGATCCCTGCGTGGCGGCTTGTGCCGATGTACCTCGAGCCCGACGGCCGGTTCCCCCACCACCACGCAAACCCGCTCGACCCGGAGACCACCCGGGAACTGCAGGAACGGGTCGTGGCCGAGGGCGCGGATATGGGGGTGGCGTTCGACGGCGACGGCGACCGGTGCGGGCTCATCGACGAGCGGGGCGAGCGCGTCCGGGAAGACCTGGTGACCGGGCTTATCGCGGAGTTCCTGCTTGAAGAGAACCCGGGGGCGACGATCCTCTACGATCTCCGGTCGAGCCGGGCGGTCCGCGAGGCGATCGAGCGGGCCGGGGGCCGGGGCGTCCGCTCGAGGGTTGGCCACGCCTTCATCAAGGCCGCGATGCGCGAGGAGGACGCCCTCTTTGCCGGGGAACTCTCCGGGCACTACTACTACCGGGACATGGGGTTTTCCGACAACGGGCTTCTCACGCTGGTCATGGCTGCAAACATCCTCGCCGCGAGCGGTCGGACGCTCTCCGAGCTCATCAGGCCTCTCGACCGCTACCCCTCGACGGGGGAGATCAACCTCGCGGTGCGCGACCCCGCGGCGGTGCTCGCGGTGCTTGCGGCGCGCTACCGGGACGCGGAGCTTGACCGGCTCGACGGGCTGACGGCGACCTATCCCGACTGGTGGTTCAACATCCGCCGCTCCCACACCGAGCCGGTGGTGCGGCTGAACATCGAGGCGGACACGAGGAGCCTCCTCGACGAGAAGGAGCGGGAGGTGCTCGCGGCCATCCGGGAGGCCGAAGGTGCGTAAGGACCGGCCCGGCACGGAACGAGGGGCGGCGCGAACTGCCTACTCACGCGAAGGCGCGAAGGCGCGAACCCCCCCGGGTTTCTTGAGCCCGGGCCGTCGCGCTTCGCGTTCTTCGCGGCTTCGCGTGTGGCCGAAGAAATGTAAAGCAGGAAGCCCCCCTTCAGGGCGGGGTGGTTCACCAGCGCTGTCATTCCCGGATTCTGTGGATCGGACGTTTGTTCCCGGGCGGTCGCGGATCGGGATCGCAGCGCCGCCGGCATGCCCCACGAAAAAGAGCCGTTCGATTCTTCACCGCCCAAGAAGGCGCCGTTAATCCATTGCTTCGACGGGAAGAAGACGATGGCCGGTGGCCGCAACTTATAAGTACCCGATATCCCACTGTTGCCCGGCAGGCTGCAGCTTGCAACCGAAACGGGGCCGGGCGGAGCTCCCGGAAACCATTATCCGGGGTGCAACGGGCACCCGGGCCTCGAGCGGGAAGAGAGAACGGGTAATTGATGTGGTGATGAAAATGGCAGGACAGCAGATGGAGTCCCGGCCCTGGCAGCAGACCATGGTCCGGAAGACCAACAACCAGGAAGAGCAGTTCAACCCTGACAAGATCAGGAGGTCGGTGCAGAACGCCGGAGCAAACCAGCAACTGGCGGACGAGATCACCCAGCAGATCCAGGGGAGCACGCACAGCGGGATGACGACCACCGAGATCGACAACAGTGTCCAGGATATCCTCAAGCAGAAGGATATGGACGCCTACAACAACTGGATGCGGTGGAAAGAGCAGCACCAGAAGATGCAGTAAGGAGTTTCCCGGAGCATTCTGCAGGCAGTCCCGCATACTCCAGGTGCCGGATGTCCGTCCACGTGTTTGGACGGCGGATTTCTGGACGTTACGCCTGTCGGGTATGCTGACGCCCTGCAGAACGCGCACAATGTTTTTATGATCAAAGAACAATATTTATATGCAGTGAGATTCCGGGAATACCCCGGAGATCTGAACTGAATGCGCCGTTTCCGAATTCAGGTCGGCTGCACCACAATTCTCGGGCCCGTAGCTTAGTCCGGTCAGAGCGCCCGGCTCATAACCGGGCGGTCGTGGGTTCGAATCCCTCCGGGCCCATGTTTTACAGGTACTCCGTGAGAAAACGCTTACGTGAAGGGCCGGTTCTGCGAAGCAGTTCCACGAATGAGGGCTTATCCAATGCATCGCAGGAAAACCCGTTAGAAAGGCCTATTTACCGGGACGTGAGAGTTTCCTGGGACTATGATCGAATGGGCCGTCATCCTTTTGCTGTTTCTTGCTGTTTTGGTTCTATTTTACAAATACTCCAGGATCCAGGGTCAGGTCGAGCGAAAAGCACGCGAGATATTCGAATCCTGGCGCCAGAGAGAACGAGAAGATATCGAGAACTGGAAAGAACAGGAGCTCAAACGCCTTTCGGACGAAAAAGCAAAGATCCTGTTTGAGACGTGGAGACAGGACGAAGAGGGGAACATCCGCACCGATGCCATCAAGCGCAGCCAGTCGGTGACCCGGGGGAGGGTCACGGAGTGCCTCATCCCGTATTTCCCGGACTTCCCCTACAATCCAAAGGATGCACGGTTTTTGGGGACTCCAGTCGATCTCATCATCTTTGACGGGTTGTCCGACGCCGACGAGGTGCAGAACGTAGTGTTCGTCGAGATCAAAACGGGTAAAGCCGCCAACCTGAGTAAACGGGAACGTGCCGTCAGGGAGTGCATCAAAGCCGGGCGGGTGCAGTATTTCACCATCCACCAGTCGTTTGATGAAAGCGCCAATCAACTGCGCGATATGGGAATGAACTAGTCATCCACTGCCGGATCGGGTTTTGAACCGTCCCAAAAAAGGTACAGGGCGTATGCCCTCATCCCGGCGCCGGATCGAAGGAGGCGTCCTCGTCATCCGGGCACCCCTCCTCCCGCCGGCGATCGCACCCGACGATCCGGATCGTCTTCCCGTGCACCAGGGCGTCGGCGACCTTCGTCCGCGCCTCGTGGAGGTCGCGCCAGAGGGTCTTTCGGGAGACGCCGAGGGCGGCGGCGGCCTCCTCCTGCTCGAGTCCCTGGAGGTCGACGAGCCGCAGGGCCTCCACCTCCTCGGGGAGGACGACGACAAACTCGTCGGGTCCCCCGCAGAGCGGGCCGAAACACCGGAACGCCCCCTGGTCCCCGATCATCCGGCGAACCCGGGGCCGGCCCCGCTGGCGGCGGCCACGCCCCTCGCCGGGTTCTCTCTCGTTCATGCTACCGATCTCCTGAGTAGAGATCGGTCTCCGGTACAGATAGTGCCTTCGCTCCGGCACCGGCCGCTATCACCGGCCGCCGCGACGAAAACCGCGGCCGCACCCCCACGGGATGCCGCCCCGGCCGATACCGCGAAGCACCGGCGTGGAAGATTCGCCTTCCGCCACAGACGTCCCGGGCAGGACGCACCGGCCCCGACGGCCACCCGTCATCGGGCCACGGCCGGCCGGGCCGGTTCCATCAAATCCTGGCATGGTGTATCACCTCGATTATTACTCATATGTGTAAAAATATATTAAAATATTCAATGCGGCAGATCCGGTGTTCCGGGATGTGGCGGTCGAGTCGTGGTCTAGCTGATTGTGACGCCGCCTGATCAGGGCGACGCCTTAACCGCCTAGACCAGTGTGCCTACCCGCCCTGAACGCCGCATATACAGCCCGGCCGCCGTTCCACACCGATCTACTACGCCCCTCGAGCCTCGTGATCTAGCTAAAACCCTCGCCCTTCCACGGCGACGTCGTAACCACCTGGACCACAGTATCCCGGGGCAACCTATATCCCGCACCCCGCACCCACAACCGGGCATGCCCGCCGGTGAGACAAACTGGAGGAGGAGCCTCCCGGCCGACCTCGCCGCCGGGGCTACCACCGCCCTCGTCGGCATCCCGCAGGGGATGGGGTTCGCCCTCGTCGCCGGGGTCAACCCCGTCTACGGCCTCTATACCGCCGCATTCTCGACCGCGATCGGGGCGCTCCTCACCGGTTCCTCCTACCTCAAGGTGATGCTCTCGAACGTCCTCGCGGTCTCGATCTACTCCGTCCTCGCCCCCGTCCCCGAGGCCGACGTCCCGGCCACCCTCTTCGTGCTGACTATCCTCGTCGGGGCCTTCCAGCTCGGGTTCGGGCTCCTCCGGGCAGGCAGCCTGACCCGGTTCATCTCCACCGCCGTCCTCACCGGGTTCGTCACCGGCGCGGCGCTCCTCATCGTCCTCGGCCAGCTCGGGAACCTCACCGGCTACCGGCTCCCGCGGGAGGCGATCCAGGTCCTCGCCATCCCCGAGTTGCTCCTCCACGCAGGCGAGATCCAGCCGCAGGCGCTCTTCGTCGGCCTCCTCACCATCAGTCTCGCCCTCGCCCTTCAGCGGGTGCCGCGCCTCACTTCCTTCTCGCTCCTCCTCCCGGTCATCATCGCGGCCCTCCTCGTCCGGACCGCATTCCCGGGGGTCGCGCTCGTCGGCGACATCGCCGCCATCCCCGCCGGCCTCCCGGCCCCCGTTGTCCCCGACCTCGCCCTCGCGCCCGGCCTCCTCATCCCGGCGCTCGCCCTCGCCATCATCGGGCTCGTGATGGCCGTCGGGGTCACCGAGACGACCCCCGAGCCGGACGGCAGCATCGCCGACGTGAACCGGGACTTCTCCGGGCAGGGGATCACGAACATCCTCACGAGTTTCCTCCAGTGCGCCCCGTCGGCCGGCTCCCTCTCGGCGACGGCGCTCAACGTCGCCGCCGGGGCAGAGACGCGGGCGGCAAACCTCATCTCGGGCATCCTCGTCGGGGCGGTCATCGTTGTCGCGGGCCCGCTCGCGGAACAGATCCCGCTCCCGGCTCTCGCCGGGATCCTGATCCTCATCGGGGCCGAGCTCATGAACCAGCCCCACGTAATCGCCTGCATCTGGAGATATTCCCGCCCCGGGCGCTGGGCGATGCTCGCCACGTTCATCTCCACCCAGGTCCTCCCGCTCCAGTACAGCATCTACATCGGCGTCCTCCTCTCGCTTGCCATTTACCTGGTCACCTCCACCCGGGAGGCGACCGTGGTCCGCCTCGCCCCGGTCGAGGGGGGGATGTTCCGGGAAGAACCGGCGCCCGAACGACTTTTGGACGACAGCATCACCGTCCTCTCGGTCTCCGGGAGCGTCTACTTCGCCACCCTCCGTGCCATCGAGCGGTCGCTCCCGTCCCCGGGAGGGGCAGAGAGCGCCGTCGTCATCCTTGCCCTCCCCCGAAGGGTCGAGGCAGGAACCGGGCTCTTTCGGATGCTGACACGCTACGCCCGGAAGGTCACGGCCGGTGGGAACCGGCTCATCCTCGCCGAAGTCAATCCCCGGCTCCTTGCAGGACTTGAAGAAGGGGGCGTCGTCGAGGCCATCGGCCCCGGGAACATCTTCCCCGCGACACCGGTCATCGGCGAGTCGCTCCGGGCCGCTATCCGGGCGGCGAAGGCCGGAACGTGATAACCCCGCCGGAAAACTCTTTCTCTGTGGAGCGCCCATACCGTTCCTGTGAACATCGCCGGGAACCTCCCTCCCCCTGCCCGCATCGCGATCGTCGGGGCGGCGGTCGTCATCGTGCTCGCGGGGATACGGGTGGCCACACCGATCCTCGGCCCGCTCCTCGTCGCCGCCTTCTTCGCCATGATCACTGCTCCCGCCATGAAATGGTTGACCCGGCGGAGAGTTCCCCCGCTCCTCGCCGCCGCAACGGTGGTCGCGGGGCTGATCGGGATCTTCGCCGGAATGATCATCTTCCTCGGTGCGGCCTTTACCGGGTTTATCCGAACTCTTCCGCAGTACCAGGCGAGCCTCGAAGCCCATGCGGCCGTCCTCGCCGATTACGGCATAGATATCGGCAGGTTCACGATATGGGACTACATCGACCAGGGGTTCATCCTCCAGCAGGCGACCGAACTTGCCCGGCAGATCGGGAACATCGCCGTCGATGCCTTCCTCGTCTTCGTCGGAATCGGGTTCCTTCTCCTGGAGGCACCCCGTCTTGCGGCCGTTCTCGCGCGCCACCTGGGACCGGAGAGCGCCCCCTACCGGCACCTATCCCAATCGGGCAAGATCCTGATCGACTACGTGGTGGTCAGGACGAAGGTGAACCTGATCACCGGCGTCGGTACCGGACTCTTTCTCACCCTCCTCGGGGTCGACTTCGCGGTGCTCTGGGGGTTCATCGCCTTCGTCCTGAGTTACGTCCCCTACATAGGCCTGGTCGTGGCCGCGATCCCCCCCACCCTCCTCGCGCTCATCGAGTTCGGGCCGGCCGGGGCGGTTGCCGTCATCGCTGCCGTCGCCCTCATCGACGCCGCTGCAGAAAACCTCTTCCTCCCCCGGATAGCCGGGCGGGAACTCAACCTCTCGCCGTTCGTCGTCCTCTTCTCCGTCATCTTCTGGGGATTCATCCTCGGTGCGGTCGGTATCTTTCTCGCCATACCGCTGACGATCGCGGTGAAACTCTTCCTCGAGAGTTGGGAAGAGACCCGGTGGATCGGGGAGATGATGGGCAACGGAGACTGGGAGGGGTAGCGGCGGCACAAGATGTTTACGAGACGACGACCAACCCGTGATCCATGAAGAGACCAGCCGGGCTCTACCTCGCCTACCTCTTCCAGTTCCTCATCGCCGCGAACGTCCTCCTCGCGCTCTCGCTCGGCGAATACTCGCAGGTCTTCGGCGGCGTCGTCGCGTTCTGCCTGACCCTGGTTCCCGCCGTCGTCACCCACAGGTGGAACATCACGCTCCCCTGGCAGGTCAACCTCCTCATCGTTCTCTCGCTCTACCTCCACATCGCCGGCGAGATCCGGGGGTTCTACATGCTCTACTACCCCTACTACGACAAGATCGCCCACCTCATCTCCGGGATAACCGTCTCGGTGCTCGCTTTCGTCATCGTCCTGCTGCTCGACCGGTTCAGCAGGTTGAACCTCTCCCGGTTGATGATCGTCGGGTTCGTCGTCATCGCCGCGATGGCGATGGAAGGGTTCTGGGAGATCTACGAATGGCTCTTCGACACCTTCCTCGGGACAAACCTCCAGTACGGGCTCGACGACACCATGCTCGATATGATCTTCGTCCTCATCGGCGCGGTCGTCGTCGCGCTCGCCGGGAACCGTTACCTCCCACGGTTCTCAAAGGAGGAGATCACCGGCAGGCTGGTGATCCCGGAAGAGTCCCCGGCCGAATGACGACCGGAACCTTTTTCTCATCCGCCCCGGAGAGGGGGCGGCATGCTCGAAGGGATGGCAACAGGTGCGGAAAACGTCGTCGGGTTCCGGTTCGACGGCGAGATGACGGCAGGAGATTACGACGTGACGCTGATTCCGGCGCTCGAGGACGCAAAGAGAAGCCACCCGGTTCTCCGGATACTCTTTCATATCGTGAGCTTCCACGGCTGGAAGCCGCACGGCTACTGGGAGAAGCTCAAGGACTGGCCGGGGATGGAGAAGGTCGACCGGATCGCGATCGTCGGCGGGGAGAAGTGGGAAGAGTGGATGAACCACCTGCCGGGACTCTTCACGGGCTTTACGGGTATCGACGTCCGCTATTTCACCGAAGGCCACCTGGACACCGCCATCGGCTGGCTTCGGGAGCCGATACCCGCCGAACTGTAGGTGAGATAGGCGCCGTTGTGGCCCGTTCCCGGAGAAGAGGCAACCTTTTTTCATCCCGGGACACCTACCGGTGATCAGACAGAACCCCCATGCGGTATTATAAAGACATCATATTCCAGAAACCTCTGCCTGAAGAGATCCGGCATCTCGGGCTGCTCCCGGCGGACCTTCACTTTCATACCCGGCACTCCGACTCCCCCACCCGCGTGCGGGACGCGCTGAAACTCGCGGCACGGCGGGGGATCGGGCTTGCGATCACCGACCATAACCAGGTCGGCGGCGTCTCCGAGGCAGAGCGGCAGGGGATCCGGGTTCCCCTCGTCCCCGGGATCGAGGTCAGCGCCAACGACGGCCCGCACATCCTGCTCTACTTTTACTCGGCGTCCGATCTGCGGGACTTCTACCGGCGCCATGTCGAGAGAAATCGGAGGAACGGCCCGTTCACCGCGATACACCTCGATACTTCCGAGATCCTCGACCGCCGGGAGGGCTACACCTGCATCGCCGCCGAGGCGCACCCCTGCGGCTACGCCTTCCTGAACCGGGGGGTCGAGCGGTGCGTCGCCGGTGAGTGCATCGGCGAAGAAGTCTTCTCGCGCCTCGACGCCCTCGAGGTGATCTGCGGCGGGATGGCCCGGAGCCACAACCTGAAGGCGGCCGGGCTCGCCGCCGCCCACGGTCTCGGGCGGACCGGCGGAACCGACGGCCACCTCCTCTTCGAACTCGGGGGGGTCGTCACCTGCGCCGAGGCCGATACCGTCGAAGAGCTCCTGGACGCCATCCGGGCAAAAAAGACCGTCATCATCGGGCACGAGCGACCGCTCTACGAGAAGGCGGTGATGGGAACCGCGGTCCTCCCGCACCACCTCCCCTACACCGTCCCCATCCTCCAGGCCCGCTGGGAGCAGGGCCTCCCCCGGATCAGGAAGTTCGTCGAGGGCCGGCTGAACCGGTGAGAGAGATCACCCGAGCGGCGAGAAGAGGCGGGAGACCGACTCCTTCACCCGGACGGCGAGGGAGCGCGCCAGGTAGTTTTCCGGCGTGATCTCGGTGCAGACGGCGAGATCCTCCTCGAACGCCCGCACAAGATCGGCCCCGACGGCAGCGTCGTAGAAGAACGCGTTCGCCTCGAAATTCAGCCGGAAACTCCGGACGTCCCAGTTCGCGCTCCCGACCGAGCCCGCCTTCCCGTCGACGACGATCGTCTTCGCGTGGAGGAACCCCCCGTCGTAGGTGTAGGCCCGCACCCCGGCATCCAGCAGGTCACCGATGAACGAGAGGGTCGCCCAGTAGACGAACGGGTGATCGGGCTTGCAGGGGATCATGATCCGGACGTCGACCCCGGAGAGCGCCGCGAGGCGCAGGGCATCGGCGACGCTCTCGTCCGGTATGAAGTAGGGTGTCTGGATGCAGATCGATTCCCGGGCGGAGTTGATCAGTTTGAGATACCCCTCCTTTATCGGGTTCCACCGGGTATCCGGGCCGCCGGAGACGATCTGGACGGGCGTCGCGCCGGGAGTGCTCTCCTGGGGGAAGTAGCAGGTCTCGATGCCCGGGTACTCGCCGGTCACGTAGTTCCAGTCGAGGAAGAACCGGAGCTGGAGCATCCGGACGGCTTCTCCCGTGATCCGGACGGCGGTATCGCGCCAGCAGCCGAGCGGCCCCTTCCCGAGATAGTCGTCCCCGATGTTGAACCCGCCGATGAACCCCACGGTCCCGTCGATGACGGCGATCTTTCGGTGATTGCGGTAGTTGATCCGATAAACCGAGGGAAAGAAGACACCGATCTTCCCGCCCACGTCCTCCAGTTCAAAGAACGCCTTCCGCGACCCGCCACCGGCCCGGGAACCCATCGCGTCGAAGAGGAGGCGGACCTCGACGCCCTCCCGTGCCTTCTCTGCAAGGGCGCGGACAACCGCCCGCCCGAGTTCGTCGTCGTTGATGACGAAATACTCCAGGTGGATGCTATGGCGTGCTCCCCGGATCGCGGCAAAGAGCGCGTCGAACTTATCCTCGCCCCGGGTGTAGACGTCGACCCGGTTCCCCTCGGTCAGGTAGGCCCGGTTGTTCCGGAGGAGGAGGAAGATCGCATCGCGGAACTCCTCCGCCGCCGGGGTGGCGAACCGGTGATGGTTGCCGGCGAGTGCCCGGTGCTGTCTTTCGAAGACCCCCTGGAGAAAACAGCGGTCCTCGTGCTCCTTGACGACGAACATCCTCTGCCGGGTGTAGTTCTGCCCGAAGAAGAGGTAGAGAGCGAACCCGACGGGGGGCAGCAGGAAGAGAACAACCAGCCAGGCCGTCGTTGCTGTCGGGTTCCTCCGCTCGAAGAAGACTATCGTGACGGCGAAGACGACGTTGAGCGCCAGGATGAACCCTATCGAGAGCAACAGTTCCACTCAAGAGACCCCCTGCCGGAACAGGGCGTTCCCGTCTATCTCCCCGCAGAGGTATATACATACCCGCCGGGATATCACCGGCGGTCAGCCATACCTTTTTTTCTTCGGAGGGCTATAGGAGCACCCATGCTTGACCGGATGAAGGAAAGTTCGGGAAGTGTTCTCGGGTTCCGGTTCGACGGAAAGTTGAGCGAGAGCGATTACGCCACCGTTCTGATCCCGGAACTGGAACGAGCAATAGAGGAACATCAGAACGTCCGGATCCTCTTGAAGATCGAGGGATTCCGGAGCTGGAGGCCGGGGGAGGGCTGGGATGCCTTCAAACAGTGGCCCGGGATGGAGCAGGTCGACCGGATCGCCGTCGTCGGCGGAGAGCGGTGGCGGGAATGGATGAACCACCTGCCGGGGCTCTTTGTCGGGTTTGACGGGGTCGACGTGCGCTACTTCCCGGAGACCCGCCTCCGGGACGCCTGGGGCTGGCTTCGCGAAGGGCTCGTAGTCACGGCGCCGCGGGCGGCGTGAAACGCCTATATACCGCGGGCTCCAACGCATCGATATGCATTGTCCGGTCTGCGGGCACGACTGCGTCACGGACGCCCGCACACTTTTTGCAGAACTTCCCGGTCGATTCGCCCCGTGCCCAGACTGCATGGGGCTCGTCTACGACAAGAGGAGTCCTCCACCCGATATCGATACGGCCGAACCCTGCCCCTCCTGCGGGAAGCGGTTCATCGACGAAGTCTTCGCCCACATATACCGGATGATGGCCGCAGAAGGGGATCTCGCCGGGACCGAACCCCTTGCGGCCGCCGGAACGCCGCTCGTCCATCCCGGGTATGCCATGCGTTCCGCCCCCTACCTCCCGCCCGATTCACTCGTCCTCCTCACCCGGTCGGCCGGGGAGCGTGCCGCCGCCCGTCTGGTCGCCGAGGTCCCGGAGGTCCGGGGAGTCGTCAGGACGGGTGCCGGAGCACCGGGACTCAGCGACACCGACGCGGAGCCCGCCGAGCATACCCTCCTTGCCGGGTGCGACGTCCGGGCCGACGTCTTCCCGACCCGCGCGGGACCTATCATCGTCTACAAACAGCAGTCTGTCCTGCACGTCGAGTTCCCCCGGGGCCGGGACGAGAAGATCCTCTCGATTGAGCGCGAGATAGGACGGCACCGCCCCCGGACGTTCGTCGACACCTGCTCAGGCGCCGGCACCCTCGGCCTCGCCGCCGCCCGGGCGGGCGTTCCCCATGTGATTGCGAACGACGCCTGGTACGCGGCTGCTTTCTGGACCGCCTGCAACTTCGGGGTGAACCGGGAGGTTCTCGGTATCGGGGAGGTGGCAATGCACCGGTCATACGACGACCTCCGCCGCCGACCGGTCGCGCGGGACCCTGTTCTGGTCGCCACCGCCGCCGGAGCGCAGGAGATCGAGGTCTACCAGGGCGATCTGCGGCTGCTTCCGGCCGTCCTCCCACCCCGGATAGACCTTACCGCCCTTGACCTCTTCGATAAGGCGGACGGACGCAAGGTCGAGGAGATCACCCGGGTCTGGCAGGTTCGGGTGGGCGGAGCTATTTTTATCCCATAGACTCCAGTATATACGGGGACTAGCCTGGGTGGCTCGGCGTCACCTGTTACCCGAAACCGCCGTCAGCGGGGGGCGAAGTCTGAGGAAGGCCGCAGCGGCCTGCAGGATCCTCTGCGTCCCGACGGAGAAGCCTCGTCCCATGAGGTCGGCGGAAAGGGATCAATGCCCCGGAGGGGGCGGCGACCTTTTGCCGCGGGTACCGGTTCAGGCCCGGAAGGGAGCAGACTTACCGTGGACGTTCGGCGCCCATGGGGTTGCGGGGTGGAGGAGGGATGCAGCGGTGAATGCTTGTGCGCACGGTCGACCAAGGACGTGTCCCCAACGGCGATTTCCATGGCAAAAGTAACGATTCTCGGGGCTACAGGGAACGTCGGCATATTTGCGGCCCATACCATATCCGAGATCCCGTACGTCAGCGATATGCTGCTCGTCGGGAGGCCCGGACGCGAAGATTTTCTCGCGGGCTGCTGCCGTGACTTATCCGACTCGTTTGCTGCACGAGGCACCGACATCCGGCTCTCGTACAGTACGAGCATTCTCGACGCAAAAGACTCGGATGTCGTAATCTGTACGGCAGGCGTACCACGCCGGCCAGGACAGGACAGGAACGACCTGGCCTTTGAGAACGCAAAGATCATCGCCGAGACCGCCGAGACGATCGGTCGGTCATCGCCCGATGCCATTCTCTTTCTCGTAACGAATCCCGTCGACGTCATGACCGCCGTCGCTCTGAAATATTCGGAGTTCCAGCCGAGACAGATCTTCGGCCTCGGGACGCATCTCGACTCGATGCGCTTGAAATCCCTGATCGCGCACTACTTCCGGGTCCACGTCAGCGAGGTGCATACCCGTATCATCGGCGAGCATGGCGACAGCATGGTTCCGCTCTGGTCGGCGACGACGATCGGCGGCATCCGGATAAGCAACCTGCCCACCTTCTCGGGACTGCCCGCGCAGGAGATGATCGAGACCGTCAGAACGAGCGGCGAGGCGATCATCAGGGATAAGGGCTCTACCGTCTACGGGCCGGGAGAAGCGATTGCAACCCTGGTAAAGACGATCCTCGGGGACGAGAACCGTATCCTCACCGTCTCAAGTTACATCAAAAGCGAGATCCACGGGATCGGCGACGTCTGCATCGGCGTACCCGCCCGTATCAACCGGGACGGCGTCTTTCCGGTTCCGCTCAGCCTCGAAGAGAACGAAGTCGCCGGGTTCCGCGAGTCGGTCAAGAAGATCCGCAAGGTCACTGCCGACGTGATGGAACGGCTCGAAGAAGTTCGTTAGGAAAAGTGGGTATCGAAAGTCCCACTTACACAAGAGTGGATTCGACGATCTCGGCGCTTGCGACGCCTTCTATCTTCTGGAGCGCTGCTTCGACCTCATCGGGAGCCCCGGCTTTGTCGGGGACGACTACGGCGGCTTTCAACGCCACGAGACCGAAGCCGATCGGCTCTTCCTGAATATCGTCGACCGGGACGGCCGCCCTGACCGCCGCTTTGAGCGCTTCACGGTCGACTTCCGGGGATTCCGGCATTATCTTCACGATTATGGCTACGTTTCCCATGGTTATGGCCCCTGGAATCCGCACTTCGGGCACGTATACCCTATGCTCTGCTCTCTGCACCGGTAGCATCGGCTGATCTCGTGCGCGCACACCGGGCACGGGAACCAGGTGGAACCTTCCTCGGCCAGTGTGGCGTTGCAGGAGGTACATCGGTCTCTCGTTGTCATCGTTACTTCCTCGAATGTTAACTTATCATATCGCCGCCGCAACAATTAAAATCTCGGATCGACGAGCGTCCCGACGACTGCCTCATCCCGGAGCGCCCGGCGAACCCGGTCGTCGTGCCTGCCGTTCACCACCCGGGCCACGAGGTTGTTATCGAAGACGAACCGGATGAACGCGGGATCGACATCGTCGGAGGTGATGGAAGGGTCCTCGACCCTTGAGAGGAGCCTGCGGCGGTGATGGATGCCGTCGACCGATTTCAGGAGAAGCAGGTCGGCCGAGAGCTCGCGAGCAACCCAGGCGGCGATGGTGTCGGAGGTGACGTTCCAGGAATGGGGGAGGGGATCGATCTCGCGGAGAGCGCAGTAGGGGAGGAGGACCGTCACCTCCGCGGGAAGCGCGAGGGCGGAGGTCGCCGGGATGCCGTGCGAGGCGATGTACCACGAAAACTGCTCCATGCCGGCGATCGCCATCCAGTGGGCGGCGTCCTCGGAGACGTCGAGCCGCCGGACGAGGTCGGCGAACTTCCCGCCGCCGGGTACGATCAGCACCGGGCGGCCGGCCTCCCTGAAAATCTCGAGCAGGGGGACAACCCGGTCGAAAAGGCTCCCCCCGACCTTGACGACCAGCGGGGATGCGGGCGAATTCATATCGCTCTGCTATTAAACCGGAGATGACATAACCCTGCGTATGCGCCGGATCGCCGCCGTCATACTACTCCTCTGCCTCCTTGCCGGCACGGCCGGCGGTATTCAGATCGTCGAGTTCTGCCCGGACCCCTACCAGCCTGGCGATCCCGACGAGTATCTGGTGCTTGAGGGGACGGGGATCCTCGACGGCTACGTCCTCTCGGACGGCGAGGGCGGCTACCGGTTCCCGCCGGGAACGCGGATCGATGGACGGCTGACGGTGGCAAGGAGCGGGCCGGCGTTCGAGCAGTCGCACGGCTATCTTCCCGACTTCGAGATCGAGGAGCGGACGCCGGCCGTGCCGGACGTGATCCCGAACGGGAACCTCCTGATGGCAAACCGGGCGGACGAACTCCTCCTCTACCGGGGGACCACCCTCGTCCAGCAGATCGCCTGGCCCGGCGACGTCTGCGCCCGGGAGGGGCAGATTCACTACTTCGAGGACGGTGCCTGGGACCCGCGCCCGCTCTCCATCGGCCAGTCCCGCCTTAAGCCCCAAACATTCGAGGGCGTCGCGGTGACCGCGTTCGTCGCCCCGGACTGCTCCTACGAGATCTTCTCGGCGGCCGTCGCGGAGGCGGAGCGCGAGATCCTGGTGAATGTCTACGAGTTCACCGACGAAAAGATGGCAAACGACCTCATCTGCGCCCTTGATAGAGGCGTAGCCGTGACCGTTCTCCTCGAGGGCGGGCCGGTGGGCGGCGTCTCACCGGAGGGGCGCGCGGTCGCGGGTGCCCTCAACCGGAGCGGTATCCCGGTCCTTTCGATGACGACGACCGATGCCGGCCATGCGAAATACCGCTACGACCATGCCAAGTATCTCGTCATCGACGGGAGCACCGTCCTGCTCGGGAGCGAGAACTTCAAGCCCGGCGGCTATCCGGCGGCGGGGTTGCAGGGCAACCGCGGGTGGGGGGTCCTCCTGAAAGACCCCGAACTCACGGCCTACTTCCGCGAGGTCTTCCTCTTCGATGCGGCGGGCGGCGACATCGTCCCGCTCGGGGGCACGGCTGCCGAACTCTACACGCCCTGGGCGCCCGATTATACGGTCGAGTTCGCCCCCTGCCATGCGGAGGGGGCGCGGGTAACCCCGGTCGTATCCCCGGATACGAGCGTCCTCATCCTCGGGCTGATCGAGGGGGCAGAGGAGAGCATCGCGATCGAGCAGGCCTACATCACGAACGAGACTCCCTGCGACTTCAACCCCTACCTCGCAGCCGCGATCGACGCCTCCCGGCGGGGCGTCGCGGTGCGGGTGCTTCTCGATGCCGCCTGGTTCAACACCGAAGGCGACGCGGACAACGACGAGATGGCCGCGATCATCAACCGGCTTGCCGCGGCAGAAGGGCTGCCACTCGAAGCAAGGCTCGCCGACCTCGAAGCGAACAACCTCGACAAGATCCACAACAAGGGCGTGATCGTCGACGGAACGAAGGTGCTCGTCAGCAGCATCAACTGGAATGCCAACTCACCGGCGTTCAACCGGGAAGCGGGGGTGATCGTCGAACACCCGGATATCGCCGTGTACTACCTCGCCGTCTTTGAAGACGACTGGGATGCTTCGGACAGGAGTAAAGCGAGCAGCGCTCCGGAAACCGACCGGCTCAAAATAGCGGCGGCGGCGTGCATACTCGCCGCGCTGGCGGGACTCTACCTCTACCGGCGGAGGCGCACGTGATACGTCATCGTTTGCCGGCAAGATCGGCGGAGCGGCAGACGTCGCAGATGGTGATCGTCCCTTCGCCCGAGGCGACGGCGGAGACCCATCGTTCGATGACCGATTCAAGGTTGTCGGGGAGATCTTCCCGGTTAAATCCGCGCTTCCGGCTCATGTACTGGGATATAGCGGCCCTGCTGATCCCGAGACGCTTCGAGGCCTCGCTCTGGCTGATCCCGCGCTCGTTCACCAGGCGGTAGACCATCTCGGCACGCATCTGGGGGAGCAGTCTCCGTGCAAGAGTGTCGCACCGCATGATGTCGCAGGAGGAAGGCTCGGTCATTGCGCAGACACCATCTGGGAGTCTTTGTACTCGTAGAGGATCTGCCGGGCATCCCTGAAGTTGAACTTCTCCACGATCATATCGTTGTCTTTGAGTCGTTTTAAAGCATACCGGACGGTGCGGGGGGCAAGGCTGCTGAGGCGGACGAGCTCCTTGTGGGTCAGGGCACCCCCGCCCTCTAAAAGCAGGAGGATCTTTCTCGAGGAGGGGGGAAGGTTCACATCATCCATACAGGGTAGTTAACGCTGTTAACATATCAAACTGACGGAAGTTATTAGTCCGGACGTCGATAGGCTTTATCATGCTGGAACGGCAGGAGAAAGCGGCACTTGCCGTCCTCGTATGCGTCGTCGGGATCGTGCTTGCGGCGCACGTCCTCTTCGACGCCGTCGGACGATCGCTGGTGGCGGAGCCGTATTCGCCGGAGGTCCCTGACGGGGCGCTGGTTCTCCTCGAGGGAAGCATCGAGGAGATCACAAAGACCGCGACCGGCGGACACCTGATCCTCACCGTCAACGGCACCGCGGTCTTCCTGCCGGAGAACGTGGCTGCCGGGCTCGAACTCCACGAAAACGAGACCGTAACCCTATACGGGATCGTTCAGACCTATCGCGGGAAACGGGAGGTGGCGGTGGCCTCCTCCGGGGACATCCGGGTGCTGAAATGAACTACTTCGTCTTCGTGTAGAAGATATCGGCGTCGTCGCCATCTCCGAAGAGGGGCTGCCCCCGCCGGGACTTCCCGCGGCCCTCTTCCTTCTTCGCGGTCTCCCGTTCGGGCTCCCGGCAAGCAGGGGCCGGGGTCTCGTCGGGCTTCTTCTTCCGTCCCCCCTCCACGCCACTCCCGGAAGGGAGGTCTCCGTCGTTGATCCGCACGCTCGGCATACAGGATAATCACCCTGCCCGGTATATGACACCTCTGGATCGCCCGGCGGCCATGTGCGGTTTTCCCGGTATAACGCGCTTCATCTCCGCCTCCGACAGGGTCCGAACACCGGGAGGGAGAGGGAAACGAGATAAGATCGGTTTTCACCCCACGGCGGGCCGCCGCGCGGATATCGCACGGCAAAACTGCCCGGAAAGAATTTTCCCTTCCGGGAGAGATACTCAACCATCGCGAGAACAACAGTAATTCGGACCGAACGGGGCGGCGAGCCGGGATGGAGCAGCACGGAGGATTATCCGCTCTCCGCGGTCCCGGACGAGGCGCGGCGTGGATTCTGGCCGATGACACTGGTGCTGCTCGGATTCACCTTCTTCTCCGCCACGATGTGGGGCGGCGCGACCATCGGGGTTGCGTTCCCGTTCTGGCCCGATCTCGCTCTGGTCATCCTCCTCGGGAGCGCGATACTCGCGTTCTATGTCGCCGGCCTCGGGTACGTCGGCTTCAGGAGCGGCCTTTCCACCGTCCTCTCCGCGCGGTTCGCCTTCGGGGACGCGGGGAGCCGATGGCCCGACATCCTCCTCGGGCTCACTCAGGTCGGATGGTATGCCTGGGGAACCGCGACGATCACGATCGTCCTTGCCCGCCTGCTGGACCTTGATCCGGGGTGGAAAGCGCCCCTGATGCTCGTCTTCGGGTTCGTCTTCTGCCTGACGGCGTATATCGGCTACCGCGGGATTGCAGCCCTCTCGTGGATCTCGGTTCCGGCGATGCTCCTCCTCATCGCCGCAAGCGCCTCGGTCGCCCTCAGGGACGCCGGGAGTGCGGCCGATCTCCTCCCGCCGGGCACCGTGGAGGCGCTTACGGTCGCCGAAGCGCTCACGATCGTCGTCGGCACCTTCGTCTCCGGCGGCACCCAGGTCGCGAACTGGACCCGCTTCTCCGGGTCGGCGCGCACCGCCGTCGGTTCTACGTTCCTCGCCTTCTTCTTCGGGAACGGACTGATGGTCGCCGTCGGGGCCTTCGGTGCCGCCGTCTACGGCCTCTCCGACATCGTCGAGGTTCTGGCGGTTCAGGGTCTTCTTTCCGCCGGCATCCTGATGCTCTTCTTGAACATCTGGACGACCCAGGACAACACCATCTACAACTTCTCGGTTGCCGGCTGCCACTTCTTCAGGACAGAACGCCGAAGGCTGGTCACCTTCGCCGGCGCCGCTGCAGGGACAGCCCTCGCGCTCCTCGGGATGTACAACTGGTTGATCCCCTACATGACCCTCCTCGGAACGTTCATCCCTCCGCTCGGCGGGGTGATCATGGCCGACTTCTTCGTCCGCCACCGGGGACGCTACCCCGCACCCGGGGAGGAGGCCGTCCCCCGGTTCAACCTGCAGGGGATCGCGGCGTATGCTGTCGGCTCTCTCGCCGCCCTCCTGGTTCCGGGCATCCCCCCGGTGAACGGCATCGTCGCCGCGTTCCTCGCCTACGCCTGTCTCGTCCGGCTCCCGGCTCACATAAACCGCTCGAACCGGTCGCGGGAGACCCGGCAGATGGGGCAGGTCTCGGGCGGCTCGTTCCGGGCGCAGAGGTAGCCGCAGACCCGGCACCGCCAGACCGGGTAGTTCAGGGTCCCCGGTGCGCGGCCCACCAAGGCGCGCTCCTCTCTCTGCCGCTTGCGCTCCGCAGGCCCCGGCCGGCGTTCCGGGACGGGGGCGGCGGCACGCTTCCCCCTCTCCACGTCGGCGGTGACGTAGAGCGCGCAGTAGCAGGCCCCGTAATCGGCGAGATCGGGGTCCCGGTAGTCGCAGGGGCAGATGATGTCAAGGTCGTCGTCCCGGTCTCCCGAAGCAAGCCTGCAGGGGCAGGAGATGTAACCGTACCGCTCCCGGTTCGCGAGCAGACCCCGGACCAGGTCGCGGGTGAACTCCCGGTCGGGATTGAGGTGGTATCCGCCGGCCTCCACCTCGACTTCGAGGTCGCGCATGAGCCGGTCCACCTCGCCGTCACTCACTGTGCCGGGCACCGACCGCCTCCCGGATCTCCTCTTCCCTGAACCCCACGATCACCTTCGCCTCGTCGATGACGACCGTCGGAAACGAGACCTGGGGGTTCCAGCGTTCGACCTCCCTGACCACATGATCGCGCTCCTCCCCCGCAAGCAGATCCACGTAGACGTACGAGAACCCGACGCCGAGGTCGGTGAGAAGTTCCTTCGTCCGAGCACACCAACCGCAGGTGCTCAGGGCGTAAAGCACCACTCTGCCGCGGTCGACTCCAGGCACGCGCTGCATCTCTACCAAACAACTTCCTCCGTCTCACCCCGCTACGGGGGCCAGAGGTAAGTATCTTGCCCCGGAACGGGGAGGGTCAGGAGGAAGCGGGCTTGAAGAGCAGGAACAGGCCGGCGCCGTTCCCGGAGATCGCAAGCGTCGCTCCCGAGAGCCCGAACTTCCGCCGGTAGAACCGGAGTTTCCGGGGAGACAGGAGGGCAGAGCCCTCGATCAGGAGCCCGGCGGCCGCCCCCTCCCGCCGGAGGGCGAGCCGGATCTCCCGGGCGCCGGCGGCCGCCATATCCTCGAGGACGCCGACGACCTCGTCGCAGAATCGTTCCCGGTCGACCAGCACCGGCGGGAAAGATCCTTCGGCGTCCACAACGAGGTCGGCGTCCACAACGAGGTCGGCGTCCACAACGAGGTCGGCGTCCTCCAGGAGCGGGAGGTAGGCGAGGCGAGAGACGAGCTCCACCCGGTACGCCACCGGGTCGTCCGCCGCCTCGATGAACGCCTCGTCCGAGAACGGAGGTGTCGAGACGCCGGCGACGAGATCGCGGAGCATCGACGGGGCGTCCACGGTGGAGAGGCAGCCGGCGTCCCGGTAGCCGAAGACCGTGTTCATGAAGTCGGTGAGCAAGCGGTCGGCCCGGCGGAGGAGCGCTGCGTCGACGACGTGGTTCAGCCGATCGCCTGCAAAGTGAGTCTCGATCCGCTGGATCGCCTGAACGGCTTTGAGAACGAGCTGGACCTCAAGCCTCCTTCCGGCGTTGAACTCGTCGGCAAACCGTGAAAAATCTTCGAGAACCCCGTCAATCCGGTCGGACTCCAGAAGTTCCTGGTAGCGCCGGGCCTCTTCGTCCTCACCGAGATCGTCGAGGCGGTAGGCGAGGGCATAAAGCCGCCCTGAAACCGCCGCAAAGACCCGGTTGGCCTCCTGGAGCAGGTCGACGGCGTGCTCCAGGGAGTCGTCGAGCCGGCTTCGGTCGAAGGGGCCTATGCTGGCGAGCTCCGCAACATCTCTCTCGAGCCGGTCGAGGAGTGCCGGCATCGCCGTAGCCAGGAGATCCCTGCCGTGGCCCGGACAGCAGAGGCTCACCGGTTCGTGAGCAAATATCCACCGGACCCTTCCTGCGGTCTCGAGCAGCGCCGGCTGATCCCAGCCGGCAAGCCCGGCGATCCCGGGGCTCGCGGAGAAGAGGAGGTCACCTATAAAGAGGTATTCACCAAGCCGGATGCAGATGCTGTCGGGCGTGTGCCCGGGGGTGTGGTAGACCGTAAGGATATCTCCGGAACGGAGCGGTATCTGCTGGCGATGGAGGACGAAACCGTCGTCCGTCTCCAGGGTCTCGCGGTCGCGGGCGGCAAGAAGGGGCAGGGCGACCGGGAGCGGCTCGATCTCCCACCCCATCAGTTCCGCAACCGTCCGGACGGCGTCGCCGGCCTCGAGAGACCGGGCGCCCGTCTCCTCTGCGGCAATGCTGAGATCCGGGAGGGCCCGGAACCGGGGGTTCCGGATGGCCTGGAAACAGTGGTCGGCGTGGCAGTGGGTGAGGAAGAGGAGAATCGGACGAGGTGCCTCCAAAAGAAGGTCGCCCACCAGTTCGAGGATCCGCTCCATCTGTCCGGCGTCGGCCCCGGTATCGATGAGCAGGATCTCGCCGGGTGTCCGGATAAGGTAGGCGTTCGAACAGGTGACGTCCGGTTTTCGGAGGAAGGGGTAGATCTCGGCACCGGCGGTGCCCGGCACCGGCTGCCATTGTTGGTCTTCGAGCATGTCTGTACCTGCAAGGATAACTGACCAGTGTTGGACTGCAGGGGAGAAAAAACAGGCTGTTTTTCCCTGGAAAAGGGATCATTCGGCCCGGATACCCGGACCCGAGTAGGTTCTTATCCTGCCGTGCAGGAAGGGGAGATGAGGTGAAACGAGGCATGGGTATCAAGGGACTTGCCGGAATCGCAGCCGCGCTCGTGCTCGTGGCATGGGTCTGCGGCACTGCCGCCGCACAGCAGACGGGTATCGACGAGATCAGGACTGTCGCCGCCAACGAGACGGTCACCGTCGGCGGGACGACGAACCTCGCCCCCGGGAACCGCCTGCTCGTTACGGTGACGCCGGTCGGGTTCGGGCCGACGAACAAGTCCGCCCCCCAAGGGACGGGAGGGACATCGGGAACGGCCGTTGTAGAGGAGGGAGACGCCGCCAACACCTGGTCGTTCGAGATCGACACGACCGGGTTCGAGCCCGGGGAGTACACCGTGACCGTGGACTGGATCGAGGGCGACGCCACCGCAAGCACCACCTTCACCGTCGTCGAGGCGGCGGGGGTGACCCCGACACCGACAGGAACCCCGGCCGCCACCACGCCGTCGACGACGGCGGCGACGACGGCGGCGACGACGAGCCCCACGCCGACCGCGGCAGGATCCGTTCTCCCGGCGGCGGCGACCCTTGCGGCAGGGCTGGCCGGCTACCTGGTGCGGCGGCGGTAGGGGGGATGCCCCCTTCGAACCCTACCGCCGGTCCACGATCCGCTTCGGCCGGCCGGGCGCCCGGTGGAGTTCGAGCCCGCCCGGCGACGTGACGCCGCAGAGGATCTGGAGAGAGCCGTCCTCGTATGCCCCCGAAAGCGCCGGAACCGACCGCAGGAGGGCGGCAAGGAACGTCTCTTCGATCTCGTCCGCATCGACGTTGGCGGGATCGAAGCACTCCACGCTCACCCGGAGAACGGTCTCCCCCGCCTCGTCGCCGCCGTAGATGAACGCCTCGTACTCCCCGTTCAGGCGGGCCATGTTCCCGGGCGCAAAGACCGCCGCCTCCACGTCCACGCGGTTGAGCGCGATATCCCCGATCCGGACCGTCTCCGCCTCGCGCCGGGGGGAGGCGATCCGCATGTGCGTCCGCCCGCACCCGCACCGCTCCCGGGAGACGACCGAGCAGGTATCCTCCGTATCGTAGTTGATGAGGAGCGTCCCCGCCCTCTTGCCCGGAGCAAGGAGCGTCGTATAGACCAGCCGCCCGGTCTCGCCGTCATGGACGAACCGGTTCATCCCGGGGTCGTAGAGGTCGAAGTGAACCAGATCCTCGGGGACATGGAGCCCTGCCTGGCGGGTGCACTCGCCGCACATCGTCCCCTCGGTGCTCCCGTAGGAGTTGTAGACCGGACATCCCCAGACCTCCTCCAGGTAGCGCCTCGATTCCGGGGCGAAACTCTCGCCCCCGACGACGAGGCGCTTCACGCCCGCGTCCTGTGGCGGGTGGCCTTCCGCCTCCATCCTGCGGGCGAGCCGCAGAAGCTTGAAGACGCTCCCGATCAGCGCCGTCGGGCGGTACTGTTCCATCACCCTGACCGGGAAGGTGCACTTCCCCTCCGGGACGATCGCCATCCCGATGTCGCGGGCGGCGAGGGTCATGGTGTTCGCGCCGACGTTCATCCCGTAGGAGGCGCAGACCACCACCCGGTCGCCGGCCTCGAACCCCTGCGAGACAAAGAGCCGGGCGTACTTCTCCGCATACCGCTCCCAGTCCTCCCAGGTGAGGAAGAAACTCTTCGGGATACCGCTCGTCCCGGAGGTCTCGTTGACCGTGAAGACCGCTTCCCAGGGAACACTCTTGAAGCAGAACTCCTGCTCGTGCGGGGGCTGGTATCGCCGGATCGTCGCCCCGGAGATGATGGGCAGATCGCGGAGATCCTCGTGCTCCCGGATAGCCTCCGGGCGGATGTTGTGCCGCTCGAACCACCGGCGGTAGAAGGGCGAATGCTCCACTGCATACCGGACGGTCAGGCGAATCCGCTCTTCGATCAGCGCGTCGAGATCCGATCTCGCAAGCGTCTCGACCGCCGGGTCATGATATCTGTTGCCTGTCATCCGGCCGGGATAGACGCAGGGGATAAAATAGGTGCCGGGGGATCAGAGTGCCCAGGCGGGAATGTCCAGGGGAACCCCGAGTGCCCAGAGGACGATCGTGTAGAGGCAGACCATCCAGAGCGCCACGCCGATGAGGTCGAGCGCCCAGCCGGACCGGAGCAGGTCTCTTGCGGAGATGTAGCCGCTCCCGTAGGCGACGGCGTTCGGCGGGGTGGCGACCGGGAGCATGAACGCCATGGATGCGCAGACCGCGGCGGTCATCATCAGGACGATCGGGTTTAAGCCCATGCTGACGGCCGTGACCGCCATGATCGGCATCAGAACGGCGGCCATGGCCGTGTTCGAGGCGATCTCCGATGCAAACGAGACTCCCAGCGCCACGATGAGGATCAGGAGGATGACCGGGAGCCCGTGGATGAGCGTGAGGGACTCGACGATCGTCGTGGCAAGCCCGCTCGCGAGGAACCCGTTCGAGAGAGCGATGCCGCCGCCGAAGAGGAGGAGGATGCCCCAGGGGATCTTCACCGCCCACTCCCATTCCATCGTAAAGATGCCCTTCTTCGCGTCGACCGGGAGGACGAAGAGGAGGAGGGCACCGAAGATCGCGATGGTGGAGTCCTTGATCCCGGGGAAGATCATGTCCAGACCGGGGATGACGAACCCGCCGATCTCTTTCGTCTGCGCAAATACCCATGCGAGGGCGGTCAGGGTAAAGACGATCAGCGTCCACCGCTCCCCGGTGGAGATCGAACCGAGTTTCTCGAGCTCCTCGCGGATGATCCCTTTGGCGCTCGGGAGGGTCGACCCCATCCGGCGGTACGGGACTTCAATGAGCCAGAGCCAGGCAATGACGAGGAATACGGCGGCGAACGGGACACCGAACTTCATCCAGGTGAAGAAATCGATGGTGGGCGCGTCGGGAAAGATCGTCGCGAGCTGGGAGATGAAGATCCCGTTCGGGGGCGTGCCGATGATCGTGGCGATCCCCCCGATGCTCGCGGCGTAGGGGATGGAAAGGAGGAGACACCGGGCGAGAGCCTGCTCTTTCCCGTCGAGATTCTCAAGGGCTTTGTCGGTCCCGGGAATGATCGTCAGGATGATCGCGACCGCGATCGGGATCATCATCATCGCTGTTGCGGTGTTCGAGATCCACATCGAGAGGAACGCGGTGGCGACCATGAACCCGAGCACCAGGCGGCGCGGGCTCGTCCCCACGAGACGTATGATATGCAGCGCGATACGCCGGTGCAGACCCCACCGCTGCATCGACATCGCGATGATGAAACCCCCGAGGAAGAGGAAGATCACCTCGTTACCGTACGATTCCGCCACCTTCACCGGCGAGAGAACCCCGAGCACCGGAAAGAGAACCAGCGGAAGCAGGGCGGTCGCCTCAAGGGGGATGACGCCCGTGACCCAGAACAGGACCATCAGGATGGTCACTGCCGCGACGGCTTTGGCCTCGGGCGCGAGGACGGTGGGGTCGACGGGAATCGCCAGAACCACAAAGAAGACGAGGAGTGATGCGATGATGAAGGCGACCCTGCTCATTATCAGAAATTGGGGAAGAGAATATTTAAGCATAAGGAATCGAATTGCAGGGAGTTTAAGGGATTATTCACGAATTTGAGCGACTTGAACGCCGCTTAGACGTGACAGGCCGATCCGGGCGCGGCCGGAACCCGTCCCGCCGGAGAGAAGCCGTCGCGCCGCCATACCAACCTATATCAGCAGAATCAGCCATACGAGATACCATGGCACCAGAGTGGATCCGCAGGCGAGGCCTCGTCATCCTCCTCGCCATCTGCATCATTGCCCTTTGTGTGGGGCAGGCCGGAGCCCGCGGCCCGACGATCCGCGATATCCAGCCTTATGACACGATCTTTATCTACGAAGAGGGGCTCGACCTCTCGCAGCTGAGGAACGCGACCACGGATAACCCCGTCACGGAACTGCGGCGATACCAGGACGACAACCCCGACCGGGGGGTCACGAGGAGCATCCCGGTCGCCGACGACACCAACTTTGAAGTGCAGGAGATCTACCTGCAGGAGGACTACGGGACATACTACGCCTACAACCCCGAGGACGGGACGTCGGCGCAGGTCATGATCCGCGAACCGAGGCTCTTCCTCGACGTGGTGCTCGCGAACCCCCACCACAACGAACCCCTGGAAGGGCTGACCGTCTCCCCGAACACCCGGATCGCGTTCAGGGTGTCCTCTCCCGACGTCGGGGCGTTCTACCAGGCGGGCGGCGTCTACCCGGCGACGATTGATATCGTGCTCACCACACCGGGCGGCGCCGAGACCACCGTCATCGGAGGACGCAACTTCGCGGGGTTAAACGTCAGTTCGACCCGGTTCTACACCGACGACCCCGGCTGGCCGGGCGCAGTCCGGCTCGGCGACCTCGGTGAGCCGGGGACCTACTCCGTCAGGGCAGTATGGAGGACGCCTTCGGGGTTCGACGCCTACGCTCCAGACTCCGAGCGGGTGACGTTCGCGGTAGCAAACCGCGTCGGGGTGGATACGACCGCGACGCCGACGCCCACCGCAACCGTGACGGCCACGCCGACGGCAACACCAACGGAGATGACCGTGCCCACGACCGAACCAACGGCAACGGAGACGGCAACACCGGTCACAACCGCGACGACGGAGCCGACGACCCCGACACCGACCGCAGCGCCGCTCCCGGCCGCCCTGGCCGTAGCAGCGGCCGGGTTCGTCCTGACGCTCGCCGGCAGGCGAAGGTAAAGAGAGATCAACAGAACCGGCAGCCGCACCCGCCGTCAGCGTCCCTGATCCGGCGGAGGGCTGCAGCCGCCCATCTTGTGACACCCGGATCGGCGTCCTCGAGCGCCTGCACGAGCGCCGGGACCGCTCCCGCATCCCCGATCATCCCGAGGGTGTAGGCCGCCCACATCCGGAGGCGGGGATCGGGATCGTCGAGCGCAGGAAGAAGGGGCGGAAGGGCGGCCGGACCGAGGGCGGCGAGGTTCGCCGCCGCTGCCATCCGGTCGGCGGTTCCACCGTCGCGGAGAGTCCGGATTAGCGCCCCGGCATCCACCGTCACGGAGACGTGCTCTCCTCTTCTCTCTTCTCTTCGTCGCCCGCGGCCAGGATCTCGTCGAGACCCACGTAGATCGGGAAGACCTCGTGGACGCCCGCCATCAGGAAGACCTTGTAGACATCGGGCTGGACCGCGCAGAGCGCCATCTCTCCGTCCACCCTTCTGAGATCACGAAACTTGCCGAGCAGCACCCTGAGACCGCTGCTGCTCATGTAGGCCGCCTTCTCCAGGTTCACAAGCACCCGTTTTCCGCCCCGCGCCAGCACTCCGGCAATTACCGTATCCAGGCGTTTTGCCGATTCCGCATCGATTCTGCCGTCAACGGATACGACTGCCGTATCGTCCCGCTCACTGACCGTTACGTCCATGGTTGTTTTTCTGTGCGAGAGGAGAAAAATCGCGCGTTTCTCACCGGGCGCATACAGCACTTACGCTATACTCACGTGACGCTTCGCTTTTCCAAAAAAGAGGTCAGTGGGTCTGCCGGTAGTAGTCCCAGGCGTCGACTGCGGTGCCGTTTGCAAAGATACAGACACCGTACTCGCTGCCGTCGGGGTTCTTCCGGATCTCGTAGGTGTGGCCCTGCTCCTTACACCAGACCGCGGCCGGGTTCGCGAGGCCGACGGTTTCACTGCACCGGGCGCAGGCCCACGGGATGTCAACGATCTCGATAGGGGTTCCCCACTGCTGGATCGTCGCGGTATCCCGGGCTATCTCCCCGACGAAGGTAAGGCGCATTCCGTCGACGCGGTAGGTCTCGTCGAGATCGAGCGGAAGATAACGTTCGCCGTCGTCGGCGACGATCCCGTAGAACCCGCCCTCGAGGTCGACGAACGTGACCGTCCCGGTCTTTGCGACGTAGGTCGCGTTCCCTGCCGTATCGATGGCGATGACCTCGACCGGGGTGCCCCACTGCTGGATGGTCATGGTGTTCTCCTTGATCCGGGCAACGAACGTCACGTTCGCCCCGTCCGTCTGCCAGGCTTCGTCGAGACCGAGCGGGAGGTAGTGCCTGCCGTCGTCGGCGACGAGGCCGTAGAACCCACCCTCGAGATCGATGTAGGTGACCGTGGCGTTCCCGGAGACGAGCAGGACGCCTTCAACCAGTTCGATCGACCGGATCTCCACAGGAGTTCCCCACATCCCAATCCCCGCGACGTCATCCTGCACGTCGGCGCTGAACTGCACTAAAAGACCGTCCTGCCGGTACTCCGCCGGGAGGTTTCCGGGCAGGAATTTCCTGCCGTCGTCGGTGACGAGGCCGTAGAACCCGCCCTCGAGGTCGATGTAGGTGACCGTAGCGTTCGCCGCGACCGTCCGGCGGGTGTCGCCCGCCGCGATCTCGACTATCTCGACCGGCGTCCCCCACTGCTGGATGGTTGCCGTCTCGTTCATGATATTGACGGCGAACGCGACACGGAGGCCGTCCTGCCGGCATTCAGTCGGGAGGTCGGCGGGGAGGTAACGTTCGCCGTCATCGGCGACGATCCCGTAGAACCCACCTTCAAGATCGACGAACGTGATCGTGCCGTTCCCGGAGATGCGCTCGGCCGGCTCGTCCTCTCCCCCGGCAGCCATGCACCCGCATGCAACGACAGCCCCGAAGAGAACGAGGAAAATAACCAGATAGCTCGGATAGGATCCCGTCATAGGCTTCAACAGGGATACATTACGCCGGGGGAGGTAAGTAGGTTTCTTTAACTACGAAGGAATTCGGACTTATTTGACGGGAGGGCCATGTATCGGGTAAAAAAGGATCGAAGAAGAGCGTCAGCGCCCCCCGACGCCACCGCCGCCAAAGCCGCCGCCGCCGCCGAACGACCCGCCCCCACCGAACCCGCCGCTGCCGCCGCCACTCGACGGCGGGGAGTAGAGGACGATCGGGGCAAAGATCACCGGCATGTTCGAGTAGAGCGGCACCCCGACATCCGGGATGTTGATATGCAGGTTCTTCATCGCCTGCTCCACCTTATCCCCGATGCCGAGCGCCGTCCCGTAGACCAGCCACTCTCCCCACATCGAGAGGTCGGCAGGGGAGTACTGCCGGATCAGCGCGAGATCCGAGAGGAAGTAGGAGAACGCGTCCCACTCGAGTTTCTCCTTGTAATGGTCGCCTTTCCAGAACCCAAACAGCGTCGAGGGGAAGATGGCCGCGATCCCGACCTGGACCGCGGCGATGAAGGCGAGGGTGCCGGCCGGGATCAGGAGATTGGCCGCGCCCGGCGCGAGGATGAACGCGAGGATGGATAGCCCGCAGGGGATGGCGCCGAGGAAGACGAGCGGGAGGATCATCGTCCGCCCGTCCTTGATGTACCGGTGGGCGAGCGAAGTGTCCACGTCCCGGGTCAGGCCGGCAAGCGACTGCTGGTACTGCACGATCCGGTGCTGGTATCCGGGGCTCCTCCGGGCGGTCCGGGCGAACTCCTCGAGTTCGGCGGTGTCCACGACGTGATCGTCGGCGATGTTTCCAAGGAAATTGAGCACCCGCTGCTCGTAAGGATCGCTCGACACCCCCGAGACGATCCTGACCGTGACGCCTTTGCCGTCCGGCTTTTCGGTCACCACGATCTTCTTCTGCCGGTGAAGATCGAGGATCGTCGCGTAGAACCCGTTCTCGTCGTAATCAAGTGCGTCGCCCTTGAAGAGGAGGTTCACCTGCCAGGGTTTGAGCGCGGTGTTCGGCGTGAAACTCAGGTACTCCGGCACCGTGAACGGTTTTTCCCTGCCGTAGCGGAGGTAGACGCCGAGGAGGATGAACGGCATCGCGAGGACGAGGACGGTCGCAAGGCCATAGAGGATCTTCGCCGCCGCATACAGGATCGGGGGCCAGCGGTTGGCGTCGGCTGCCTGCTGCCGCACGTCCGGGACGTACCCGGGGAACCCATCGATCTCTTCCATGAACGCCGGATCGAGAACCATCTCGATATTCAGCGCATCGTCCTGCGGGGCGGCCCCCGTGACGACGACGGACTCCGCCGTCCGCTCGACCTCAAGGGTCGGGGGATGCGTGTAGACCTCCTCGATCTGCCCGGCGAACGGCAGCGTGACCCGGAGGTTGCGGAAGGAGACGTGCTCGTCCACGAGTTTCAGATTCAGGTGCGCCCATTCCTCGTCGTACTCGATCGGCGGCCGGACGATGTAGCGGTACTCCACCGTATAGGTGCCCGGGGCGAAGTAGTCGGGGTTGTAGAGGCCCACTTCGCTATCGAACGCAAGATTCCGGATCGCCGCGATATCCGAGGTGGTCGGGCTCCCCGCGGCCGGGCGCACCTCACCCCAGTGATCTTTGACATAGCCGATGGTTCCGGGCGGAGCAGCCATCCCGGCAAACTCGATATGCGGCCGATCGATTGCGGAAAAAGCAAGCGGTGCGTCCCAGTACCGGAAGAGCATCCGGTACTCGCCTGCGGCGCGGACGTCGTAGGTGTAGCGCTCGACCAGGGTTCCGTTCTCGCAGAAGACGGCTTCATACTGCTCGACCTCAAGATTCCCCCGGAAGAGGGCAGGGAGCGCATTCGCTCCGACGACCGCCAGCACCCCGATAACCAGGGTGACGGCGAGGAGGGTGAGTATCTGTTGCCGCTCGGTTATCCGCATGGTCTATCAGAACGATATCGTCGGGACCCGCTCGATCTCCTCGCCGAACTCCAGGTACTCGAGCTTCGTAAAGCCCATGACGCCGGCGATCAGGTTCGAGGGAACCGTGTCGGTCATGGTGTTGTACTGCTGGGCGATGTTGTTGTAGGTGTAGCGGTGCCGGGCGATCTCGTCCTCGACACCCTGGACCGCGCCCATCAGGTTCTGCACCGTCTGGGAGGTCTTGAGATCGGGGTAGTTCTCTGCGACCGCGAGCAGCCGCCCGAGAACCGAGCGCGATTCGCGCTCGAGTTCGTTCAGGTCACCCGGGCCGGCGCTGCCGATGCGCGCCCGCATCTCGGTCACCCCGGTCAGGGTCTCCTTCTCGAAGGCCGCGTAGCTCTTCACCGCGCCGAGGAGCTGCTCGATCATGTCCAGCCGCTTCTTCATCGCGACCTTCACCTGCCCGACCGTCGCTTCGGCGGAGTTTTTGAGGGAGAAGAACCGGTTGTAGATGCCGATTGCTGCCGCCGCGACGCCGATGACGATCAACACCACGACGACGATAAGGACAATGGAAATGATGTCCAACGTTGTCACCACTACTCTATGTACCCCGCGGCGTATTTAAGAGGTGACCCCTGAGACAGCAAAAATGAAAGGGAAGCCGCAGAAACCGAAAGACCAGGCGGGATTCTCCACACCGACCGCGGTTTCCGGGACGGCCGCTACTCCGCAACCTCTTCCCCGGAACTCACCATCGCCACCACGTTGCCGTCCGCGTCCCGCAGAAGGGCGTTGTGCCAGAGGATCGGCCGCTCCCGCCCGTCCCGCGTGACGACCGGACTCTCCTCGAACGGCGGAGGTTCGACGCCGCAGGCCACGAGACGGTTGAAGTTCTGCGCGAGCCGGTCGCGCAGCCGCTCGGGAACGACCGTCGCAAACCAGTTCTTTCCCGCAAGATCTCCCTCGGCGTATCCCAGGGTTTCGCTCGCCTTCCGGTTGACGAGGTCGATGGTGCCGTCCGCCCCGATCACCGCGATCATCACGCCTGCCGCCTCCAGGTATCCCTGCGCCCGGTCGCGCTCGGCGATCAGGAGAATCTCCGCGGCGGCGCGATCGGTGACGTCCTCGGCGATCCCGAGCATGTATTTCAGCATGCCCCTTGAACTGAAGATCGGGATCTTCTTCATGGAGAGCGTCCGCCCGCCCTCTGTCCGGATCTCCTTCTCAAGGGCGGCCGCCCGCTCCACGAGTTCCCGGTCGCCGTCGGCAAAGAATGTCGCCATCTCCGGCGGGAAGATCTCCGCGGCCCGTTTTCCCGCCATCTCCTCCTGTGTCATCCCGAGGAACGTCTCGGCGGCCTTATTCGAGAAGACAAACGTGTTTTCTTCCACTTCCCGGACAAAGACCATGCTCGGGATGTTGTTGACCACCGAGTAGAGGAACGACTTCCACTGGGCTACCCTTTTTGCGGCACGCGTCCGCTCGGTGACGTCGCGGCAGACCATCCGGTAACCGGTGAAGTCGCCGATCACGTCGTAAACCGGCGTCCCGCTCACCTCGAGAACGACGGGGCTTCCGTCCCGGTGGAGCATCGTCCATTCGAAGAGGACTCGCGGTCTCGGCTCGGCTAAAAGTGCGGAAAACTGTTCCCTGACGGGTTCCGCCTTCTCCGGGGCCATGAAGTCGCAGGGGGTCTTTCGGAGCATCTCTTCGGGCGCGTAGCCGAGGATCTCCCGGCTTTTGGGGCTGACGTAGGTGAACGTGCAGGCTTCGTCGACGTTCAGGATCAGGTCGCTGATGTTCTCGACGAGGCTTCTAAAGAGGAGCTCGCTCTCGCGCAGAGCCTCTTCCGCCCGCCGTCCCTCGGTGATCTCCTCGAGGATGATGGTGACGCCCGGCGCCCCGTCGTTGAAGACAGTGGGGAGAAACTTGATCCTGAAGAAGAGTTCCTCGTCCTGCCGCAGAAACCGGAGTTCTTCGGTGACCTCGCGGCCGTTCAGGGCGTCGGTGATCCGGCTCCGTATCAGCGGGTGGTCGAACGCGGCGAGCGGCGACGCCTCGATGGAGTTCCCGATGATATCGTCTCGCTCCCTCCCCGCAAACGAACAGACGGCGTCGTTTGCCTGGACGATCCGACGATCCCGGTCGAGCACCAGCACGAGATCCGACGAGAAGTTGAGCATGGCGGCGATGGGAACCCTCTGCGAGAGGTAGAAGACTTTGGCCTTCCCGTAGGTCTCCATCTCCACCTGGCCCGATACCAGGAGGACGTCGAGGTACCGGGAGACGGTGTTCCGGTTGATCCCGACGGCTGCGGCAAGATCGGAGACCGACATGCCGCGCGGATGCTCTTTCAGGGCTCGCAGCAGGAGAGAGAGTGCGTCGGTAGTGGGATCCATGTGCAAACAGTGTTTCGTGCCGGGGGATATAGGGTTTTGCAGTGCTGCATGCTATGTCGCTACATGCAACGCCACACCACAATGCAAGGCAATAACAGAAAAGAATATATACCAGACAGATCAACACATGATCCCCAGAGTCGAGAGACGGGGAATCTCTCCGACAATCCGGACCGCACAGGCACGGCGGGCCGGGCCGGCGCAGGAACGGCTGGGATCGGTGAACGGAACATTCACCACGCTGACTGCATCAACGTCACGATGCACCGGGAGACCCGGTGCACACAGGCACACCTCTCTAAACACTCATACCGGCACGGTGGACGCGGCGCCGGAGCGGGCGGCACAACCGCTCCGGGACCCGCCGCAGACACCGCATGGTTATCACACACCCTACAATACTTCTTTTTTGCTCTCTCAGCAAGACGCCCGAAAACAGAGAGCAACATCTATCTCCCATCAGAACAAAAAAAACTATTAAATGAGCGGGCACTTCGAGATCACCGAGGAAAAGGCCGGCACCGTCGATATCGTCACGATGAAAGGGCGGCTGGACGCCGGCTCTTCGGAGACGGCACAGGAGCGGATCAACAGGGTGCTCGACGCCGGAGGGAGGAACCTCCTCGTCAACCTCTGCGACCTCGACTATATCAGCAGCTCCGGGCTCCGGGTGCTGCTTGCCACGCTGAAGCGGCTGAAGACCAACGGCGGGGCGCTCCGGATTGCCTGCGCACAGCCGCAGATCCTCGAGGTCTTCACCATGGCGGGGTTCCACCGGATCTTTTCGCTCTCTCCCGACGAGGCAACTGCGCTTGCCGGTTTTCCGGCGGGATCCTGATCGGCAACACGGGTGGTAGACCGGCATGGCGTTCTCCGGCTTCGGCGATATGTTCTTCGTGCTCCTGCAGATGATCTGCGTCATCGTAGTGGTCGCCTACCTGATCACGCGGACGAAATCGTTTACGCAGGTGCTCGACGGCATATTCACCTGGAAAGGCCAGGCGATACTCATCCTCCTCTTCGGGGCGCTCTCCATCTACGGCACCGAGAGCGGCATCACCATCCTCGGCGCCACGGCAAACGTCCGCGACCTCGGGCCGATGGTCGGCGGGCTCGCCTGCGGCCCGGTGGTGGGGCTCGGCGCCGGGCTGATCGGCGCGGCGTATCGCTTCTCTCTCGCGGGGTTCACCGCCGTCCCGTGCGCGACCGCGACCGTCCTCGCGGGGCTCTTCGGGGGGCTGATCTTCCTCTTTGCCGGTCGTAAATTCATCGGGATGCACGGCGCAGTCCTCTTCGCCGTCGGGATGGAGGCGTTCCACATGGGGCTCACCCTTCTCCTCTGTCGGCCGTTCGACCAGGCGCTCGAGGTCGTCGAGGGGGTGGCCGTTCCGATGATCATCGCCAATGCCACCGGGGTCTTCATCTTCGCGTTCATCATCGGGAATCTGATCGCCGAGCGGCAGACGAAGGATGAGCGCGACTCCTTCCTCTCGGAACTCGAGCGTAAAAAGGCCGAACTGAAGATCGCGCACGATATCCAGATGAGTTTCCTCCCCGAACGGCTGCCGGAAGTTCCGGGCTTCGAACTCGCCGCCCTCTCGCTCCCGGCAAAGGAGGTCGGCGGGGACTTCTACGACGCGATCCCCCTTCCCGGCGGCCGGACAGCCTTTGTCATAGCCGACGTCTCGGGAAAAGGCGTCCCGGCGGCGCTCTTTATGGCGCTCTCGCGGACGGTGCTGCGGGCGAACTCGCTGATCCCGCGGAGTGCCCGCGACGCCGTCACCGAGGCCAATATGCTGATAGCCGAGGACGCGAAGTCCGGGATGTTCGTCACCCTCTTCTACGCGGTCGCCGACCCGGGCAAGAAGACACTCACCTACGTCAACGCGGGGCACAACCCGCCGCTCCTCTTCCGGCCGGGCAGCGGCCGGCCCACAGGGCTGAAAGGAACCGGGATCATCCTCGGGGTCATGCCGGAGGCCGAGTACGGCGAGGAGACGATCCATCTTGTGAGCGGCGACCTCGTCCTCCTCTACACCGACGGCGTCACCGAGGCGATCAACCCCGATGAAGAGCAGTTCGGGGAGGAGCGGCTGATAGAGACCGTCTCGGCCTCTCTTGACCTGCCGCCGGCCGAGATCGTCGAGAGAGTCCGCGACGCGGTCATGGCGTTCTCGGGCGACGAGCCGCAGTTCGATGACCTGACCCTCATGATTCTCCGGGTGGTCTGATGGCGGAACTCACCGTGCGGGCGGATCTATCGGCGCTCGAAGCGATTGCGGACTTTCTCGCGGAGACACTCGCCGGGTGCGGCGACGAACTCGTCTTTGCAATCCAGCTCGCCGTCGACGAAGCCTGCAGTAACATCATCCTCTACGGGTATGGCGGGGAGCCGGGATCGATCTCGATCGCCTGCACCGCAGACGAAGACGCCGTCCACGTGACGATCACCGACGACGGGGTTGCATTCGATCCGCTCACCGCCCCGCCGCCGCCCCTCGATGTCCCCGTGGAAGAGCGGCCGATCGGGGGGCTCGGTGTTCACTTCATCCGGACGGTGACGGACAGCGTAACCTACGCCCGCGAAGGTGAGAAGAACATTCTCTCGATGGAGAAGAAGCGACCGGCGTCAGGATGACGCCGTAAGGAACGACCCGAGCGCCCGGGGCAGATCTTCTTTTTTCGTGACCACGGCCGCGGACTCTTCGAGCATCAGGTTGACCCGCTCGTGGTGGCCGACGACCCGGAAATCGGTGCGGAGCGCGACGACTCGCTTCCCGAGAGCATACGCGTACCCCATCTCCCACGAGGTTCCCGAATCGGCGTCCGCGCCGTCGATGACCGCGACGACGGCATCGACATCCCGGAGCGCCGCGGCGTGCTGCGCGAAGATGTCCCGGTGCTCCTCCCGGCTCCGGGTGCGGCTCGTGTCCCCCACCTCCTGGGGGAGGTAGACGTCGAAGAGGTGCGCTTCGAGGAGTTCCTGGAGCGCGAGGTTGTAGGTCACCTCAGCCTCCGAAAAGAGCGGGGCGGCGAGGTAGACCCGGTAGCGGGCGAACTCCTTCACGTCGATCGCCGGGATGTCCGGGAACCTGGCGAGAAACACCCCGCGTCCGGGCTGTCTTTCCGACGAGTAGTAGGTGGCGTTCACCCCGCAGGTGGGAGAGGAGTCCACCCCGACGATCGCGAGCGGCGGCTCCCCCCGCGCCCGTATCGCGTCACGGACCTCTGATTCGAGCCGGTCGAGGAGGGCGGCAAACTCATCGGTCGCGAACCTATCGAGGAACGAGCCCGGTTCGCGGTCGGGACCGAGGTAGATCGTCTCCGGGCAGGGGAGCGGGACAACCTCGATCGAGAAGCGCCGGCAGCGCTCCAGGGCGCGCCCAAAGCAGCGAATGTCCTCATCGGTCGTTATCCCGCGGGCGCGGCACGCGGGGTTCTGTATGCAGGGAGCGACGAGCACGTACATTGATAGTACCTCGACGGCGTACCATAACTAGACAGATGATACCGCTCTACGCCTACCGGGACGACACCTGCGATCCCCGGAAATGCACGGTGAAGAAACTCGCCCGGCGCGGGCTTCTCCGGATCGTCCCGAGCATCGCGAAGATCCCCCGTCAGACCCTCCTCCTCGACCCGACGGCGGAGAGAGCGGTATCTCCCGCCGACCGGGACCTCCCCTCGATAACGGCGCTCGACTGCTCCTGGGAGGTCCTCGATACCGGGGCCGTCGCCTCCTGGCGCAACCGCCGGGCGCTCCCCTTCCTCGTGGCCGCAAACCCGGTGAACTTCGGCCGGCCGTTCCGGCTCACCTCAGTGGAGGCGATGGCCGCGGCGCTCTACATCATCGGCGAGAAAGAGCAGGCACATGACGTTCTCGCCCCGTTCGGGTGGGGGCTCCGGTTCCTCGAGGTGAACGCCGACCCCCTCGAGGACTACTCGCGGGCAAAGGACAGCGCCGAGGTCGTCGCTCTCCAGGCGCTGTATATGTAGCCGGACTGCCAGCGACCGTCTGAACGTAGAAGCCCACGTAAAGCGACTGCGGGCGAGAGCATGGAACAGGAAGGTTCCCTCCGGTTACGCGTACCGGAATGGAAAAGAGCGCACACCGATGCTCAAGGGGGTGCAGGGGGTGGATTCCCACCCGACCGCCCAAACGCGGCAAATACCGCACGCGACGAGTGAGTGCGAGCACCTCCCACCGGGACGTGCTCCACTCGCGTCTACAGTTCTCTCATGTCACCGGGGTAATAGTTCCCCAAGATATTAGATGATGCATGCGATATTTATACAATTCTATTTTATATCGCCGATCAACCCCCGTTTTCGCCCTAATTTGCCGAACAACATTCAAAAGGCCGGGTATTTTCCCGCAGGATTATTGCGTCACGGCTCCTGAATTGAAAAAAACGAGAAAATGACGGCGTAATGAAAAGACAGTCGTTTTTTGCCGTCAGACGGGTGGCTTACACCAGAAGAGGCGCGCCATGGTTCTCGCGTCCTCGAGCATGGCATGATCGTTGTTGAAGAAGATATACGCCCGTTCCGGGCCGATACCGGCAATCCGATCCCGGATGGCGGCGAGTTCACCCTCCGCATAGTCGTGCCGGTACCAGCCTTCCCGCCCGTGCATTCTGAGGTAGACGACGTCGCCGGAAAATGTCCGCTCCCGGAACACGGGAGAGTCGACCGAGACCGGGACGGCCGTTTCCTGCAGCCTCCGGCACGCCTCGTCGTCGCCGAGCACCGCAGGATTCCTGATCTCTATGGCACACCGGCGTCCAAGATCGACCGCCTTGATGAATGCGACAATTCGGTCGACGTCCGCGAACGCCGGCGGGGCCTGGAAAAGGTAGAAGTCGACGAGATCGTCGAGCGGGAGAAACCTCTCCAGGAATCGTTCCCAGACGGGGACGGCCTTCTCGTTGAACCGGTGCCGGTGGGTGACCGACCGGTTCACCTTGACGCTCCACCGCAGTCCCGACCCTGCAGCGGCCCATGAACAAACGGATTTCTCCGACGGGAACCCGTAGAAGCTCGCGTTCAACTCGATGGCGTCGAGACCCGAATGCTCGACGAACCACGCAAGGCTCCTCCCCCGGTTCCACGCGTACGACCAGCCGCTCGTGCCGACATGAACCTCCATGCCGGGGGACTTCGGCGGGCGGGCAATACAATCTTTCCGGCCGCAGCCGAAGGCGCTCCGGAGACTGCAAGGGCTGCTATCGAATCCCTTTTCACGATCAATCCTGCGAAAATCCAGCATATTTAATAACACTTTCAGATAATTTCGATTATGCGAATAACTGCAGTAATTGCCGCCCTTCTCATCACCGTCGCGGTGCTTGGGGCAGGCTGTGCGGAAGAGAACCAGCCCTCTTCGGGGGAGACCGGGGAGTCGCTTCTTCAGGATGCCGTCGCCGGAATAAACGGCGAACTGGAGGCAGTAAAGGCCTCGGCAGGCGAGAGCGCCCGGGTGCTCGGCGCGGCCGGGCTCACGAACGCCGCCGGGAAGGAGGCGGTGCGGCAGGCGATGCTGAACCACCCCTATACGGAATCGACCCTGGTGGTGACGAAAGACGGCATCGTGGTCATGGCCGTGCCCGATAACTATGCCGGCACGGTGAACAGCGATATCTCGTCCCACCCGGAGACAGGGCGGGCGGTTCGGGAACAGGTGCCGCTCGTAAGCGAGGTCTTCCCCCTTGAAGAGGGGTACGCCGGAGTTGCCCAGAGTTATCCGGTCTTTGGGAAGGATAGAGAGTACCTCGGGTTCGTGAGTATCGCCTACCGTCCCGACGCCCTCATCGGCCGGGTGGTCGCGCCTCTGGCGAACGGCACCCCGTACGACGTCTGGGTGACGCAGACCGACGGTCGCGTGATCTACGACACGACTCCCGAAGAGATCGGAAAGAACCTCTTCTCGGACCTCAAATACCAGTCCCCGGCACTCCAGGAGGCGTTCTCCCGTATCGTTGCCGAGCCGTCCGGGTCGCTTGATTACTCGTTCTGGGACCGGAACTGGGAGCGGAACGTGACGAAAGAAGCAGTATGGGACACCGCCGGCATCGACAGTGCGGAGTGGCGCGTCGTCGTCACGCGGAGCCAGGATGCGGGAGAGCAGCAGGGCGCAATAAGCGAGAGGCCGCCTGCGGCGGATGCCGCCGACGAGATGAAGGCTTTTGTTGCCGAGGCGGCCCTCTATGCACGTGAGCACGGGCGCAACGACACGATTGCCGCGTTCAACGACCCGGACGGTGAGTTCGTCAGGGGCGAGCTCTACATCTTCGCCTACGATACGAACGGCACCGTCCTTGCACTTCCTTTCCAGCAAGGGTTCGTCGGCACGAACCGCAGCGAGGTGCACGACTCGAGCGGTGTGGCCTATATCTCCGGCATGAGCAGGATTGCGACGGAAGGTGGCGGCAGCATCAACTACGTCTACCCGAACCCGGCGCAGGGGTATGCCGAAGAGCTCAAACTCAGTTACGTCCTCCCCGTGGACGAGACCTGGTTCGTCGGTTCGGGCATTTACATCCCGGAGGTCGGAACCGAGTTCGATATGAGTGTCAGGGAGGCGCTCGTGCAGCGGGTGAAGGCTGCACGGGACTACGCGCAGGAGCACGGAAGAGAGGCGGCGTGCGCCGCGTTCAACGATCTCTCCGGTGACTTTGCCGACGGCGGAGAGTATATCTTTGCCTATAAAACGGACGGAACGACACTCGCCCTCCCTTACCAGCCGGAATATGTCGGGGAGAACCGCTTCGACCTCGAAGACCGGTACGGTGTCAGGGTGATCCTGCTCGAGATCGCCGCCGCAGAGAGCGGGGGCGGGTTCGTCTACATCACCTACTACAACCCGGACACCGGGCTTGACGAACTCAAACTCTGCTACGTGGCCCCGGTTGACGAAGAGTGGTTCGTCGGCTCCGGCGTATACGCCGGGGCGTAACCGGAACCATCCTTTTTTCCAGGCTGCTCAATAAAACCCGGGCACCAGGACGTAGAGCGCCCAGCCCATGTGCTCGCGGCCGTAGCCGAAGTACTCGTCCTGGAGGCGGTGGAGGTAGTCGATCATGAAGTCGCGCCCGGGATGATCGGGATGACTGCCAAGCCAGGAGATGACCGACTGCCAGATCCCCGACTCGTAGCGGTCCCAGTCGTCCGCGCCCGACCGGACGACGGCGGCGACGTCGAGCCCGGCCTCCCGCACGGCGCCGAGGATCTCGTACTCGGTCAGGACATCGGGCCACTCCCGGGCGAATTCCGGCGGGGTGCGGTCGGACCGCCAGCAGCGGTCGCCGATGACGATGGTCCCCTCGTCGTGGACGAGATCGAGAAGAGCGTCGAGCGTCGCTGCAAACCCGCCCCGGATGTGGGATGCGCCGATCGCTATCGCGCAGTCGAACGGCTCGTCGGGGACGTAACTGCGGGCGTCCATGCACCGGACGGAAAGCCGGTCACCAAGCCCCGCGGCCCGGAGCGTCTCTTCCGCCCGGGTGCAGGCGTCCTCGCGGGTCTCTATCCCGAGGCCGGATATCCCGTATTCGCGCCCCCAGAGGGCGAGTATCGTCCCGTTCCCGCACCCGACCTCCACGACGCGGGAGCCCTCCCGGAGCCCCGCCGCCTGCCCGGCGGCGAGCACCTTCTCGGCCGAGGTGGGGTTCATGATCGCGAGCGTTCCCTGCGTTATGCTGACGAGTTCATCGTTCTCCATGATTGGCGTTCCTCCGGGCGCCTGGCCTGTCGTACAGGATACGCCCTCCCCGCTTAAATCCCTGCACCCCGGTCGGACCTTCGCCCTGCCGCCTCTGTTTCCCGGGCGCCGCCCGACGCCGGAGGAACGGGCCCGATCCGCTGTCGATACGGCCCTGCCGCAATGGAGGAGGTAATATATACCTGCAGAAGAGTACCGCGCCAACACGGAATGCAGCCGGAGCAGGACATCCCGGGGAGAACCCTACGAACTCTCAAATTCCGGCCGAAGGGCATGACGATCACCGAGATCGCGAAGGCCCTCGGGGCAAACCGGAACTCGGTCTCGAAGCACCTTGAGGTGATGCAGGCGGCAGGCCAGGTCGAGGCCCGGCTCGTCGGCAACGCCAAGGTCTATTCCGTCACGCAACGCATACCCCTCTCGGCGTTCCTCTGCTTTACGAAGAACCTGATCCTGGTTCTCGATGCCGACCTCACGGTCGTCCAGACCAACGACCAGTGCCTCGGGGGATTCGGGCGCCCAAAAGCGGAAATCGTGGGCCGAAACATCCGCGATGCCGATCTCCCCGTCGTCTCCTCCCCCGAGGCCCTTGCCGTCGTCGAGAGTCTCGATCGGGAGCAGGTGATCGCCGACATCTCCCACCGGTGGGATGACGGCAGCGAGTCTTTCTACCAGATGCAGGCGATCCCGACGACGTTCGAGGACGGAGAGAAGGGGTGTACCATCGTCCTCGAGGATATCACCGAGCGGAAACAGTATATCCGGAACACGATGTTCCTCGCCCGAACGGCGATCGACCTCGTCGATCTGCCGCCGGGCAACATCTACCAGTACATCATCGATCGGCTTACGGAACTCGCGCCGGGAACGTTTGCTTACTTCTTCTCCTACGATGAAGCCGACCGGCAGTTCGTCATGCGGGCGGTCGCGGGCGACGGATTCCGGGAAGCGTTCACGGAACTCCTGGGACGGGACCCCGTCGGCCTGACCCTCCCCGTCGCCCGGGCCTTCGATGCCCCCTTCAACCAGACCCCGGGGTCGATGCGCAGCCTCCAGGAGTATGTCCTCCGCCCCGAACTATCCTCGTGGTCGTTCTACGACCTCTGCTTTGGGGGGATCCCGGAAGAGGCCTGCGAGGCGATCCTTACCCAGTTCGGTATTGCGAAACTGTACACCATGGGGCTGGTCTGGCGGGAGGAGATCTTCGGCATCACGGGCATCTTCCTCCCACCGGGAAGAGAACTTGAGAACCGCGAGACGATCGAGTCGTTCATCCGGCAGGCATCCATCGCCCTCGCCCGGCGGCAGACCGCCGAGCGGCTCCGGCAGAGCGAGGAACGGTTCCGGGGGATGGTCGATTCGTCTCCCTTCGGGGTCGCGCTCATCGACCGCGAGAGGCGGTTCGTCTACGTCAACCGGAGGTTCGTGGAGATCTTCGGCTACGGTCCGGACGAAGCACCCACGGTCACAGAGTGGACCCGGCTGATCTTTCCGGACGAAGGTCGCCGGCAGGAGGCCATCGGTGCCTGGCGATCGGATCTCGAGCGCTCGGTCCCGGGCCAGGTCAGGCCCCGGACGTTTACTGTCCGATGCCGGGACGGGACGAAAAAGACGGTTCTTTCACGCTTCGTAACACTTTGCGACGGGACAGAGTATTCGACCTGCGAGGATATCACCGAAGAGACGCGGGCCTACCACCTCCTCGTCGCGGACATCGCCGACCTGCGGCGGCGGGAGCAGGAACTCCTCATCAAAGACCACGCGATAGCCTCCACCCGGCAGGCGGTCGCGCTCCTCGCCCCGGACGGGGTGGTGACCTACGCGAACGCCACTTACCTCGCCCTCTGGGGCTACCCGACCGAAGGAGCGGTGCAGGGCTCGCACTTCTCCCGGTTCTGGGTACGGCCGGACGAGATCCTGGACGTCATCCGGACAGTCATCGAAGGCCGGTCCTGGCACGGTGAACAGACCGGCATCCGGAGTGACGGTGCAACGTTCCGGGTGGATCTCCTCGGGACGCCGATCGTCAGCCACGACGGCAGGGTGCTCGGGGTGATGATGGCAGCGACGTTCCGGAGGAACGGAGCTTGAGAAAACGCGAAGCGTTTTCGATGGCGACGGGCCGAAGGGCCGGAGTTCAAGCACCGCCACCCTCGAAGGTATAAAAACCTATGCCCGGCAGTACCGTTCCGCGGTACCGCACGGCGATTCTGGTTCGTAAAGGTTTATTGTAGTCCCGGGACACCCCGCATCCGCACAGAGGAGGTGCAGAGATGCAGAAGACCATCGAGAGGAGAGAGGTACGGGAGGAAGGCAACGCGGAGATCCGGGAGCTGATATACGCCATGCTCAACGGCGACACCTACACCAGCCTGCAGGCGATCGGCGCCCTCGGGGCAATGGGGGCTCCGGTGGTCGAGCCGCTGGTGCGGACGCTGCTTACCGTCGACAGCGACGCACGGTGGAGCGTGGCGATGGCGCTCGCCCGGGCCGGAACTGAAGCGGTGGAGCCTCTGGTCGGGGTGGTGCTCGTCGCGGACGACGGGATCAAGAATCCGGCAATCTGGGCGCTTGCCGAGATCGGCGACCGGCGGGCGGTCGACCCGCTGGTCGGCACCCTCCGGACCAGCCGGTCCGAGTGCTGCCGCGCCCTGACCGCCGCGGCCCTGCTGAAACTGGGGGACCCGGCCGGGATCGCCGAGGTGGAGAAAACGTTCGAGCAGTCGGGCGAGGGGTTCGCGGGCCTTGTCATGGAGGCCTTCGAGGGGACATGAGGTTCCCCTCCGGATACACTTTTTTTTTGGCCGCCTCCGGGGGCGGCGTTGATGGGTAACTTCTAATAGAGCCCACAAACAAGAGATCAGTATGCAAGGGCGCCATATCCTGGTCCTGATCCTCCTTGCGGCCGCCGTCATCGCCGGAGGCTGCACGGCAGAGGAGGATATCGCTGACGCGCAACCGGTCTCCCCGACACCGGCGCCGACGGAGGCGCAGGCGGTGGGAGGGAGCCTGCCGGTTCCCACGCCTCCCGTGCCTGTTCGCGGGGAGGGCGGACCGCAGAGCGTGGGGTTCGTCGACCCCGCGACCTATCATCTCTCGGTGACCCCGACGCCCACGGCGACGATGGTGAAACCGCCAAACGATATCCGCATATCCGAGAAGATGGTGGAGTATGCGGTGGTCTCCTGCGATGGCGGCCTTTACGGGCGCCGTGTTCTCACCACCGAGGTTTACCATATCCCGTTCCCCTACTGGGAAGCCACCGTGAGCGCAACGGCGGCGACCGAATACCCCTGGCTCGTGGTGGAGATCCGCGATCCCGACGACCCGAACCGGCTCGTCGAGGAGATCCGGCACTTCCGGGGCGATATACTCGAGGTCGAGAGCAACGCTACAAGAAACAACCCCGTAGAAAAGGAGAAGACGTTCGTCATCCAGGAAGGCTACGACGACTACTACTTCGTCACCCGCTCGGAGTCGCTGGAATCCTTCAAGATCGTCATCTCCGTCCCGGAGAAGTACCTCGTCTAGGCGGGAGGAACTTCCGTCCCCTCTTCTACGGCGCGGAGTTCGCGGTCGTAATCGGTGATCGCGGTGTTGTACTCCCGCCAGGCCCTGTCCGCTTCTCCGATGTTCCGGTTTGCCGCGGAGTAATCACGCATCTCGTAGGCGCCCGCGGCCGACGACCAGAACGTGAACGCGCGGTTCAGGTTGTCGAGCGCCCGGACGTAGGCCGACCGCGCTCCGGCGTAGGCGCCCGGGACGGTATCGGCTGCGACAATCTGGCGGTGATAAGCCGTAACGGCCCTGCCGTAGTTCGCGATTGCCGCGAACTCCCGCACATGGGCGTCACATTCTGCAACCGAGAGGTCGTTTGTGGGGATACGCATATGCGAGGTGATCTTCCCGGAGACCAGGAAGAGGTCGGCCTCCGATGCCGAGACGTGGCTGTGAAACGCCGCAATCTGCTGATCTTCGGAGTAGTTGAGAAGGATCGCCCCCCCGATGAAGGCGACCACCACCACGAAGACCGCCGTCCCGGCGGCCGCGAGCGCCTTCTCCCGGGTGACGGCGATCTTCGGAAGTTTCGGGATCTTCAGGTCCGGGAGCTTCGGGATCTTCCGGCCGCCGGATGGTTCGGGGCTATCGCGATCCATGCCTCTCACGCCCCCCCCGCCGGCAGACCGACGGGACGGATCCGGTACTCCCCCGGCTCGGGGACGTAGCGGAGCGGGATGATCTGCGGGGTCTCCGACTGCACGCTCGGGATACCCGTGCCGGAAATGTCCCCGATGGGGTGCGGTCTTCCCCAGATCGTCGTCGAGCCGGCCGAGACGTTCCCCCAATCAAAATCCGTTCCCTCGACGTAGTAATAGTGCTGTCCCTCATACATGAAGTATCTCGGCGTGTATCTCGCGTAGTAGGGGTCGAACTCGTTCATCCGGATGCCGAGGGCCATGTGATTCGAATATCGGAGCAGCACCGTATCGTAGCCGAGGGCGTCGAGGAGCCCCCCCATCAGGATGGTCGCATCCTCGCAGTCCCCCCTTCCGTCGACGAGCATCTCGACGGGGTACTTCGGATACTCGACGCCGTCCTTCATGTACATGGCGTGACGGGGGAGGACGCCCTCGGTGTAAGAGGTCGCGTTGTCGTCGAGCTCATAGGGGATTTGCTGGACGAAGAAGACGAGGTTCATCAGCCGGAAGTAGCCCTCGTCCGGGTTGGCGGTCGGGGGCGCGATCCGGCGGGCGAGATCCTCGAGGAGCGGCCGGTCGGCTTCCGCGAGCGCATACCTCCCCCAGGAATTAAAGTCGCTGAACCGCGGGGTTCCCCGGTGCGCGAGGAAGAGCGCCTCCGGGACTCCGACCTCCGTCGTCCGGACGCCGCCGTCGATCCCCGTCCATCGGAAATTCCGGGTGTAGACCTCACCGTCGTCCGCGAGCGGCGTCGGCGTCGGTACCGGCGCGGGCGGGACGTATACGGGCGGGTCGCCGGCCGGCACCGAACCGCGAGAGACGAGGCCGATCGGCTCCCCGAGGAGAGCGGGTTTCACTACGAGGGCGAAGAACAGGATCACGACCGCACCCGCGAGAACCGGGACAACGTCCTTCCACTCCATAGCAGAACCAGCAACGGCCTCCGGTAGAGATGTTTGCTATCTACCGTTAAAAAACGTTAACTGTTGTTCTCGGGTTGCGGATCATTCCGAAACAGCTTAATACGAGAATAAAATGCAGACGGGGAGCGGGAGTCTTCCTGCCGGAACCGCTCAGCGGGAGAGACGCCGCCTCTTCCCCTTCCGCTGGCGGCTCGGTATCACCTCATCCTGGGCGCGGGGCCCGGAGGGCAGACCCCCTCGAGTCCGGCCAGCTGCTCTCCCGGCCCGGCCGCATACCTGCAGACCGAAGGGTAGTACCGGGTGACGTATTCCTTGAGCATCCGGAGAGAGCAGTACTGCGGGGCGATGCTCTTTATCGACTCCCTCATCATCCGAACCCACTTGTGAGGGACATCATCCATCGTCCGCGAGTAGTAGAGCGGCGCAACCTCGTTCTCGATGAGGTCGTAGATCGTCTCCGCATCAGCCCGGTTATCTCCCGGGGAGGCCGCGTGGCCCTCGAAACCCCAGCCGTTCCTGCCGTTGTAACCCTCGACCCACCAGCCGTCGAGGACCGAGAGGTTCAGGACCCCGTTCATCCCTGCCTTCATGCCGCTCGTGCCGCTCGCCTCCATGAGCGGGACGGGGGTGTTCATCCAGACGTCGACGCCGTGAACCATGTAGCGTGCAACCTGCTCGCCGTAGTCCTCGATAAACGCTATCCGGCCGCCGAACCGGGGATCCTGCGAATACTGGTAGATCTTTTGCAGGATCCGCTTACCCCGATCGTCGGCCGGGTGGGCCTTCCCGGCGAAGATGAACTGCACCGGCCTCCAGCGGTTGTTCACGATCCGATCGAGCCGGTCCAGGTCCTCGAAGATGAGATCCGCCCGCTTGTACTCGGCGAACCGGCGGGCGAATCCGATCGTCAGCGCCGAGGTGTCGAGCATGAGCCCTTCGGCCGCGAGATTCGCGGGTTCACCCTGGTGCCCTGCCCATTTGCGGCGTTTCCGGTCCCGGATCCGGGAAAAGAGCTTCATCTTCAGCCACTGGTGCTCGCGCCAGAGTTCTTCGTCAGGGATCTCGTCGACAACCTCCCAGATGATAGGGTTGTCGTAATCCTCCCGCCAGTTCGGGTAGACCGGGTCCATGTAGCGGTCGATGAGCGCTTCGATCCGGTGGTTCAGCCACGTCGGCACGTGCACGCCGTTCGTGACGGCGTCGATCGGCACTTCCTCGGGAGGAAGGTCGGGCCAGAGGGGCTGCCACATCTCCCGGGCGACCTCGCCGTGCTTTTTGGAGACACCGTTGTGGAACCGGCTCATCCGGAGCGCAAAAGCGGTCATGTTGAACCCGGCGCCCGGGTTGTGAGGATCGTCGCCGAGCGCCATGAACTCGTCCCAGGCGAGGTCGAGCGACGGGCAGTAACTCCGGAAGTACTTCGCCATCAGATCCTCGGGGAAGACGTCGTGGGCGGCCGGGACGGGGGTGTGGGTGGTGAAGACCGAGGTGCCGCGGACCTGCTCGCGCGCTTCGTCGGGCGGCATCCCGGCCACGAGCCGCTCACGGAGCCGCTCGAGGAGGGAAAACGCAGAATGCCCTTCGTTTAGGTGCATCGCCGAGTACTCCACGCCGAGAGTATGGAGAACCTTCCTCCCGCCGATGCCGAGCACCAGTTCCTGCCGGAGCCGGCACTCAAGCTCTTTTAAGTAAAGGCGGTGCGAAATGTTCCGGTTCTCGGGGAGGTTCTCGTCGATATGGGTGTCGAGGAGGTAGAGGGGAACCCGTCCCACCTGCACCTTCCAGACCGCGACGTAGATGGGGGGATCGATCAGGGGCACCTGCACCACGAGCTGCTTCCCGTCGTCGCCCATCACCCGGAGAACCGGGGCGGCGTCGCGATCCAGGATCTCCGCAACGTTCTTCTGCCACCCGTCAGCCTCGATGTGCTGGTGGAGATAGCCTTCGGCGTACATAAACCCGACGGCGACCGTCGGCACGCCGAGATCGCTCGACGCCTTGACGTGGTCGCCCGCGAGGATGCCGAGCCCGCCCGCGTAGAACGGGAGCGAATGGTGCAGCCCGAACTCGCTCGAGAGGTAGGCGATCGTCAGCGGCGTCCGTGAGGGGTAGTGCTGCGCAAACCAGCTCGTTCCCGGCACCATGTACTCCCCGAACCGGTGCATGATGATGTCGTAGCGGCGGAGGTACTCCGGGTTCGCCGCCGCCCGCTCGAAGAACCGCGGTGGGGTATCGAGAAGCATTCTGACGGGGTTGTGACGGCTCATCTTCCACTCCGCCCGGTTCAGCATCTTGAAGAGCACGCTCGCCGAGGAGTGCCAGCTCCACCAGAGGTTGTACGCGAGGTCGACCAGCCCGAATATCCGTTCCGGGACGTGAGCGAACCGGTCGTAGGGTATCTCCGTCTTCATCGCGACGGGCATTATCTGCCTCACAAGATAAGTGCTTCTGTCAGGAGGGGCAACGGAGCCGGAATCGGCTCACCGCCGCTCTTCACGCTCCATGAACTCCCGGATCTTCTTCTCCTCCCAGTCTCTGCCGAAGATCCGGCCTTCGACAAAGACGCCGAACCCATGGAGCACCACGCCAATCCCCCAGAAGAATGTCACCCAGTAGAACCAGAGCGAGTCCGGGCTGAAGAGCATGTTGATCCCGAATAGAACAAGGTTGACGGCGGTATAGAGTACGAGGTGCTCGTAGAACCCCCGGATCTCCTCGACCCGTCTCCTCGCACGGGCATACCGTTCCTGCTCGTCCATGGGATTCCGGTAACCGGCATGCAGGATACTTATACCTATCCACCCCGGTGCAGCGGGGAGCGGGAGGCGTACGGCGGCTGGCGGACCGCTCCCCGCAGTCTTCTGGGGCGGTGCCGGAAAACAGCGTAACAGTAGTGATTATTTTTGCGGATACGGCCCGAAGACGGGCCGGCGAAATGGAAAGGTATTATATGCACCGTTTACCGATGTTCCTTCAAGAAGAACCCGAAGGAGCGTGTCTCGCGTGCGGCAGATGATAGAGGCAACCGAACTCACGAAGAACTACGGCAACGTCACCGCGGTGAACAGGGTATCGTTCTCCGTTGCGGAAGGGGAGCTCTTCGGCCTGCTCGGGCCGAACGGCTCGGGGAAGACGACGATGATCCGGATGCTGACCGGGCAGATTCCGCCGACCTCCGGGTCGGCCCGGGTGATGGGGCTCGATGCGGCGAAGGATCCCATCGGGGTCCGGGGGCTCGTCGGGATCATCCCCGAACAGGAGACGCCGCCGAGTTTCCTCACCGCGGAGGAGTACCTCCGTTTCGTGGCCAGCATCCGAAACCTCGACTCGGTGGACGAGCGGTGCGACCGCTGGTTCGACCTGCTGGAGTTTGGCGACAAGCGGGACGTCCTCTGCAAGGATCTCTCCCGGGGCACCCGGCAGAAACTGATGTTTGCGCAGGCGTTCCTCCACGAACCAGAGCTCGCCCTCATCGACGAGCCGCTGATCAACCTGGACCCCATCATGCAGCGGACGGTCAAAGACTTCCTGCGCGAGTATGTCCAGGGCGGCGGGACCGTCTTCTTCTCCACCCATATCCTCGAGATCGCCGAAGAGATCTGCGACCGTATCGGGGTCATCCACAACGGCAGGATCCTTCACTCCGGCCCGGTCGAAGACCTCGTCGGATCGGGCCGGCACCTCGAGTCCTTCTTCCTCGACCTGGTCAAGGGTGATGCCGGTGCCTGACCTCTTCTGCGCGATGATGAAGGAAGAGTGGCGGATGCACTCGACGATCTTCGGGAGCCTCGGGTTCGCCCTCTTCCCGGCGGTCATTGCGGTCTTTGCCCTTCTCGGGTCGCTCACCCTCCCGCTCTTTGCAGACGTGTTTCCCTACGACGTGGTCGCGCTCTTTGCGCACGCTCTCTTCCTGCTCATGGGCGTGATGGTGGGGTCGTTCGGCCTCATGGGCCGGGAGTTCATGAACCGGCGGTTCGGGCAGGCCAGCCTGATCGCCTACGCTTCCCGGAGCCTCCCCGTCTCCGAGCGGCGGATATTCGGCGCGTTTCTCGTGAAGGATACCGTCTACTACATCCTGCTCTACGTCCTTCCCTTCGCGGCCGGGTTTGCCGTGGCGACGCCGTTCATCGGCCTCGATCCGGGTCTGGCGGTCCTCGCGTTCGTCTCGCTCGCGCTCGCCTTCCTCCTCGGCCTCTCCGCCGTCTGCTTCCTCTCGACCCTCTACGCACGCTCTGTTACGCTCCTCGCCGGAACTGCGACGGTGCTCGCGGTGCTCGCGCTTGCGGCGTTCCGCCTCGGGGCGATCACCGTCTCCGCCGTCCTCCCCCCGTACGCCTTCTTCCTCGACCCCGCGGTGGAACCGCTCGCGATCTCGCTCCTCCTCATCCTGGTCCCGGCAGCCGCCTCGGTGCTCTTCGTCACCGTCGACTACCCGGACCGGACGAAACGGTTTAAAAACAGCCTCGATCCCCTCGCGGAGAGGGTCGGCACCCTCGGGAGCGCCCACTTCATCGCGAAGGACGCCCTCGACCTCCTCCGGAGCGAAGGCGGTGCCGGGAAGGTGATCTTCTCGTTCCTCCTCCCCCTCGGCCTCGTCTGGGTCTGCCTCCGGGTCCTGATCCGGTTCATCCCCGGGATCGACCCTCTCGTCGTCTTCGCGGTTCTGCTCGGGGTGATATCGGCCACCATCTATAACTGGCTGACCGAGTTCGACTCCTTCACCTCCTACGCCTTCCTGCCGGTGGAGGTCTCGGAGGTGATCGACGCGAAACTGAAGAGTTATGCGCTTGCAAACCTCCTCCCGCTCGGAGTGCTCGTGCTCGCGGCGGCGACCTCCGGCGGGGCGGGGACGTTCTTCCCGGCACTTGCCGCGTTCGCCTCGGTCTCGGCCTACACCCTCGCGGTGACGGTCTACCTCACGGGGCTCCACCCGAACGTGATGCTCTACTCCGCCTGGGTCTTTCTCCGCTACCTGCTCGCGATAAGCCCGGCGCTCCTGCTCCTCATCTTCGCCTCGATCCTCGACCCCGCCTACGCGGCCTCAAGCCTCCTCCTCGTCGCGCCGGCGGCGCTCCTCCTCTCCCGCGGGCGGATGAAGTGGCAGGCGTGGGAGATGCCGGGGTACTGACGCAACTGGAATTTTTGGGGTGGGAAGAAGATCTCGCGCGAAGACGCGAAGGCGCGAAGAGGGGGACGTCAACCCATATGCTGGACTTCGCGTTCTTCGCGGCTCGAAGCCTACGGCTTCTCACGCTCCCGTCCTGTGGACAGTCGCGGCTCGAAGCCTACGGCTTCTCATGCTCCGTTCCGTTGGAACGTCGCACTTCGCGTGAGTTAGCGGTTGAGGAATAGCGGCGAGATCCCATCTCACGCAAATTTCGCCGCGTCGCGTGAGCGACAGGGTGTGGCAGGGATAATTCCCGGCAATCTGGCCGCCAGCCCGTGAAGGGTATCTCACTTTCACCCCCCGCACGGCGCGGCTTTTAAACCCCTCCGGGAGACTCAGGGAGTATGCTAGAGAGAGCTGGCTACCTCCAGAACAGCAGGTGCGCCGCGGCCGACGAATGGGGGCGGCCCTGCCGGATCGTCGAGATCGCTCTCGACGGCAGGCGGTTCGGAGCGCGGGCCGGCGACCTCCAGCAGGCGCTCGGCGGCCGGTACCCGGCCCGGGTCAGGCTGCTTCGCGACGACTGGGGCCCGGTTCTCGGGGATACGGTCGGCCGCGCGGAGCGGTCGCGGACGGGCAAAGCGGTCGTCTTCGAGCTCGTCACCGGCGAGCGCTACACGGTGCCGGCCGCGGCGCTCCGGGCCGTCCTCGCCCGGGCTGCCGCCTTCGCCCCCGTCTCGGCAATCCTCCCCGCGGGCATCCCGGCCGCCCGGCAACAGGTTCTCGTCACCGGGTAGTCCCTGCCTCGCGGATCGCCGCCTCCCCGGCGTCGCGAAACGCCCGTCCGACGTTCCCCGGACCGAGGAGGACTCCGCCGAAGATCCTCGAGACCACCAGCGCGTGGCTCTCAAGGCCGTGCTTGCGGAGCAGGGCGAGGAGGATCCTTCCCGGCCGGCCGACCTCGCCGTCGTTCCTGGACTCCTCCAGTGTTCCGCACCGGAGGGCGGCGCAGTGGTGGGCGGCCTTCCGGTAGGCCTCCCGGTGGCCGGCGAGAACCCGGGCGACGTCTTCCGATCCTTCGACCCGGTAGAGGTGAGCGTAGAACCGCGACCGCCGGACCTCGGTCGCGGCGGTGCCGAGGGGTTCTGCGGTCACGCCGCCACCCGCCTCCTTGCGTACTCGTCCCAGTGCGCCTCGAGAAAACCCCTGATCCCCCGGCCGGGTTTGTAGGGCGGGTATATCTTACGGAAGGCCTCCTCGGCGTCGGCAAACCTCTCCCTCGGCAGGACGTCGGTGTAGGCCGCAAGGTAAAGAAGCCCGATCGCCGCCGACCGGGAGACGCCGAAACCGCAGTGGACCAGCACCTGCCGGCCCTCCGATAGGCACCGGTCGATGAAGGCGAGAGCGGCATCGACGGCTTCCTTCGGGACGTCGGCGGGATCCTTCGCATCGACCAGGTTGAGCATCAGCCGGTTCCCCCGCCGGGCGACCAGGTGCTCGGGGTGATCCGGCGGCACCGTGCCGAGCGGGGAGTAGGTGACTGCCAGGCAGTGGTAGGGGCTCCGGCAGGCGTGCACCACGCACCAGGTCTCGTGCGCCTCCACCGCGACCTCGTAGTCCTCCTGCGTCCCGATGTAGAGGTTCTGGTAGATCTCGATCATATGCCCTCCTCACCGCGCCTCGAGCGCGTATGCCGCCGCCCCGAGAAGCGGCGCCTGCCCTGCGAGATCCGATACGACAAGCCGGGGAAGGGCGAGGTAGCGGTCGATGAACGGTTCCATCTGCCGGATCACGATATCTCCGTAGTACCGGGCGAGCGGTCCGTCGAAGACGATCACCTCGGGGTTGTAGGCGACGATGACGCTGGAGACCCCCCGGGCGTTCATCTCCCCGAGCGCCTCCATGAAGGCGAGGGCGACCGGGTCCTCCGCCCTGGCCGCCGTAAAGATCGCCCGGGTTGAGGAGGGGTCGAAGGCCGCATCCCGGACGTCGGCCGCATCCCGCCACGCCGCGAAGAACCCGGGGATGTTCTTTGCAGAGGCGTAGGCCTCCCAGTGGCCGGCAAACCCGCACCCGCAGACGAGGTTGTAGCGGGTATCGACGGGGATATGCCCGATCTCCCCGGCGTTCCCGCTCATCCCGAGGAGCAGGCGGCCGTTCACCACCGCGCCCCCGCCGATGCCGGTCGAGAGGGTGATGTAGACGACGTTATCGGAGCCGCGGGCGGCGCCCGCCCATCGTTCGCCGAGGACGCCGGCCCGGGCGTCGTTGATCAGGGCGACCGGCAGCCCGAACCGCTCCCGGAGCGGTTCGACGATCTCCACGACCGGGAAGGCGATGTTTGGGGAGTCGACGACCCACCCACGGGCGGGGTCCAGCGGACCGGCCGACGCGACGCCGATGGCCGCGGCCTCCCGCCCCTGCGGCGACGCGAGGAGGGTTTCCACCCGGGCGGCGATCGCGGCGGTGATCACCTCCCCGGATGCTCCTGCAGTCGGCGTCGGGACGGCGTCGTGGGCGAGCAGGGTCGCGTCGGAGCCTACCAGGGCGGCGCGGAGGTTGGTTCCGCCGAGGTCAACGGCAATCACGGTCGTCATATGGGTCACTCCTCTGGACAGCAGGTGCTTCTCTTCTCGGATTACGCGAACCACCGGGATAAACCTTGCTTCCGGCCGGGCCGGCGGATCCGGGAGAGAGACCGCGGCTACAAAAGTAAGGTATATCTACTTCCCACACCAAGATTTAGGTATACCTAAAAATGATCACCATGGAGAAGACGCTGCTTGAACTGGAACCGGGCATGCAGGGAGCCATCGCCCGATTTATCGGGAATCCGGGCTTTATCCGGAAACTCAGAACCATCGGAATCAGGGAAGGCAAGAACCTCACTGTCGTCACCCGTCACCCCCTCGGCGGTCCGGTGGTGATCGAAGTGGATGGCCGGGAAGTGACGCTCGGCCGCGGAATGGCCGTAAGGGTCGTCGTGGACGTTGCCGCATGAAGACCGTCGTCCTGATGGGCAACCCGAACGTCGGGAAGAGCGGGATCTTCTCGCGGCTGACCGGCACCCGGGTCATCACCTCGAACTACGCCGGGACCACCGTCGACGTCTCCCGCGGGAAGATGCATCTTCCGGACGGCCCCGCCGCGGTGATCGACGCGCCCGGCACCTACTCCCTCACCCCCACGAACCCGGCCGAAGAGGTCGCCGCGGAGATCCTCGGAGAGGCCGACGTCGTCGTCAACGTCGTCGATGCGACCAACCTGGAGAGGAACCTCTACCTGACCCTCGAGACCCTGGAGCGCGGGGTCCCGGCGACCGTCGCGCTCAACCTCTGGGACGAGGCCGGGCACCAGGGCATCACGATCGACGTCGCCGGGCTTGAAGCGCTCCTCGGGGTGCCGGTCGTCCCGACCGTGGGCCTTTCCGGGGAGGGGATCCGGGAACTCGTGGAACGGCTCGGCGAGGCACGCCCCTCGGCGACGATACGGCCCATGAGCGAGGAGGAGCGGTGGGTGGCGGTCGGCCGGATCACCGGAGCGGTGCAGACGATCGCCCACCGGCACCACACCCTCGCCGACCGACTCAGCGAGGCGAGCATCCGGCCGACCACCGGCCTCTTCATAGCCCTCGCGGTCATCGCCGCCGCGTTCCTGGCGGTCAGGTGGATCGGCGAAGGGCTCATAGCGTACGTCTTCGAGCCGCTCTTCGACCTCTATACCCCGATCGTCATGAGGGCGAGCGACCTCCTCGGCCCCGGGATCCTGCACGAGATCCTGATCGGGCACCTCATCGACGGCGAGATCGATTACGTCCAGTCGATGGGGCTCCTGACGACGGGGCTGTACGTTCCGTTCGCCATGATCCTCCCCTACATCGTGGCGTTCTACCTCGTCCTCTCGATCCTCGAGGATACCGGTTACCTCCCCAGGCTCGCGACGCTGGCCGACACCTTCTTCCACCGGCTCGGGATGCACGGCTACGGCATCATCCCGGTCTTCCTCGGGTTCGGGTGCAACGTGCCGGGGGCGCTCGCCACCCGGGTGCTGGAGACGAAGAAGCAGCGGTTCATCGCCGCCACCCTCATGTCGCTTGCGATCCCGTGCATGGCGCAGATCGCGATGGTCTTCGGGGTTCTCGGGCCGTTCGGCCTCCAGTACGTGGTGATGGTCTTTGTGACCCTCGCGCTCGTCTACGTCGTTGCGGGCCTGATCCTGAACCGGGTCGTGCCGGGCGAGTGCCCGGAGATATTTTTAGAGATCCCGCCCTACCGGGCGCCGGATCTGCGGGCGACCGTCACGAAGACCTGGATGCGGGTTCGGGGCTTCATCGGGGAGGCGATCCCCTACCTCTTCCTCGGTATCCTGCTCGTCAACCTGCTCTATTCGGTCGGGTTCCTCGACCTGCTCGCGGCCGCCTTCGCCCCGGTGATGGAGGCCTGGCTCGGTCTCCCTGCCGGAGCGGCCGTCGCGCTCCTGGTCGGGTTCCTCAGAAAGGATCTCGCGGTGGGGATGCTGGTGCCGCTCGGGATGAGCCCGGAGCAGCTCGTGATCGCGGTGACGATGCTCACGATCTACTTCCCGTGCGTGGCGACGTTCGTGGTGCTCCTCCGTGAACTCGGGGCGCGGGGGATGCTCGCCGCCGCAGGCGTGATGGTGACGACAGCCCTCCTCGTCGGGGGCGCGCTGCGGATGATCCTGATCGGGTTTTAAGGAGGAAGGAGAGATGCGGAGGAAGACGACGGAAGAGTACATCGAGATCATATGCCTGCTCGAGAGACAGGAGGGGCGGGCGCAGACCGGCAGGATCGCGGAAGCGATCGACGTCAAACCGCCATCGGTCACGGAGATGCTCCGGAAACTAGAGCAGGAGGGGCTCATCGTATACGAGTCCTACGCGGGCGCGACGCTGACCCCGGCAGGGGAAGAGATGGCCCGCGATCTCCAGAGAAGGCACAGGACGTTTGCGGATCTGCTGGAGCTCCTGGGGGTCGAGGGAGAGACCGCGGAGACGGACGCCTGCCAGTTCGAGCATCACGTGAGCCCGGAGACGCTCGAGCGCCTCCGGCTCTTTCTCGAGTTCCTGAGCGAGAGCCCGGACGGCCAGCGGTGCCTCGCGGCGTTCGAGGAGTTCCAGAGACACGAATAGTGAGACAGGTTCGCGTCAGACGTCCTCCCCCACCATCATGCAGGGAAACTTCTCCCGCGGGTACCTGCCTTCGATGGACTCGCGGACGAACCGCTCCCTCGACGGGGCTGCAAGGAGACCGTCGTAGACCTCTTTTGGAACGCCGGCGTAACGGTAGGCACCGGCGTTCTCGCAGATGACGAGGAGTGCTTTTGTCGTCGGGTCGTAACCGACGGAACGCACGGCGCCGGAGCGTCCGGCTGACTGTCGGAACATGCGGGCAGATTGTGGCGGGCGGAGATGATAGCGGTTACGGGGGGTTCACCGGACCTTCTCGTAGGAGTAGCGCAGCCGGATGAAGTCGCCGAAATACCGCCCCTTCGACCGGGCCGCGAGCATTCCTTCGTAGACGTCGGGCGGCACGCCGACATAGTGGTAGACCCCGCCGCTATGGAACTCGACCTCCAGAACCTCGTCTTCCGGGTCGTAGCCGATCGACTTGATACTGGTAGACTCGACGAGCTGGCGCTGCATGGGCGGGAGTAAAGGGGGTTGTGGGCATAAGAGTTGCGGGGGGCATGCGCCGCGATCGGGCGGAGGGTCTATGCCGCCACGGTGAAGGCCGCGAACGCCGCGAGCGCGAGAAGGGTGAAAAACACGAGCACCCCGACCATCCAGACCGCCATGAAGAGAACGACCGAGGCGAAGCGCATCTCGCGGAACGGGACGACGCCGGCGTTCATCCGGCGGGCAGTCGCCCGGGCGTCGTAGATCCCGAATATCCAGACGACCACCCCGGGGATGAGCATCACGAGAAGCCCCGCGAGCACCCCAAAAAGCACCAGGATACCCTTGCCGGTCTCTCCGTTATAGACCTGTCCGAGCCCCGGGAAGAGGAGGGAGAGACCTGCCGCAAAGACCGGGTTCTTCTCCTCCCGCACCGGGTCATCCCCTTCCGTCATGGTTGTACTTACCGTGCTCGCCGGGAAAAGAAGGAGGTTTCGGCTCGTCCGCCTCACGCCTCCGTCAGGCTCATAACTTCGCGAAGCTATCCCCCTCCGGGGAGACCCACATGGCACGAAGAGACGTAACATCGGAAGAAGCAAGGGCGATGGGCAAGCAGCTCGGCATCACCTGGGAGGAGTTCGACGTCGAACAGTTCCGGCGCGGTATGGTCGTGGAACTCGAGCACGGTCTCCGGGACCCGGGGACGAACGTCACCGACGACGACCTCTTCCTGACGGCAAAGATAGCGCTTGCGCACTTAAACGAGTTTCCGGACTACTACGACCGGCTCGAGGAGATGGAAGAAGAAGCGGAGGCCTACTGGGAGGAGCGAAAAGCGCAGGCACAATAACGCCTGACGATTGTGCCCGGCGGGAGCAATGCACAACAACTATTGCCTGCCCGCTGAAACGATAAACCATGGATCGGAGTTCGAGGGAGAACTGGATCAGGATCCGGCAACGTCGGGCCATCGACGGAAGGGAATACTACGCCGACCGGCTCTACGAGACCCAGCAGGCTGCAACGGCGCACGCCCAGCAACTGGAGCGGCGGGGAGATGACGTACTCGTACTCGGGACCGCCACCGAGGGCGGGCACCGGGGCTACGCCGTCTTTGTCGAGAGATAAGACCTCAAACAGCCGACCGGCTCTCCGGTGAAAACGGTCATTCCAAACAGGCGGGGCGACAACAGAGTGGGGGGCGAACCCCGTCCACATTCCCCATTACTCCATCACCGGGAGGGGTAATATAATCCCCGTACCGCAGGAGCTCGTGGATTGAACCTCCCGGTTCAATGCTCCGGGGATCCCCGGGTTGGCGGATCATTACACCGCTCCCGCCAATCGTCGCGGAGAATCCCCCAGACCTCGACGTCCTCAAAGACCCCCCACTTCCTCGCGTGCTCCCGAAGGTGCGCCTCGTGCACCATCCCGCACTTCTCCATCACCCGGCCGGATGCGGGGTTGCGGGAGAAGTGCATGGCATGGATCCGGTGCAGCCCGAGGACACAGAACCCGTACTCGATCACCGCACGGACGGCTTCGGTGGCATACCCTTTGCCCCAGCAGGACTTCGCAACCCAGAACCCGAGTTCGCCGCGGGCATGAGCGGTCTCGATCCGAAGACGGGCACCGCCGATGAGCACTTCGTCCCGGGCAAGGGTGACGGCGAAAGCCGCGGCCTCGCCGCGTTCGGTGCCTTCGCGAAGGGAGGCGATCCAGAGCTCGGCAAGGCCGTCCGGATACGGGTAGGGGAGAAGGGTCGTCGCGGAGACGGCGTAGTCCCCGCAGAGCCGCTGCACGGCGCAGGCATCTGCCAGGGTATACGGCCGCAGGAGCAGGCGGTCGGTTATGAGGACGGGGGGCTGATCCATGGACATACCTCCATGGCGCCGATTGGATATAAGTCCTGCCGCACCGCGTCCAGACCTCCGGGGAGGGGGGAGGTAGAGAACCGGCAGGAGCCGTCCCGCGATTTTTGGATCCGTACGGACCCTGCCGTGTTTATATCTTGAGGTTCCATCCGCTCCTTTTACGCGGAGTTCCGGGAATTGTCGGACCCCGGAAGAGTCCGTTTTCGATAAGAATATCTAATATACTTCCTATTTGCAAACCAGCAACCTTTATTAATTTTTGTTCTGTATTCCATCTTGCATGATCAAAGTCGCGATCAACGGGTACGGCACCATCGGCAAACGGGTCGCCGATGCGGTCGCCGCACAGCCCGATATGGAAGTCATCGGGGTTTCCAAGACGAGCGTCTCCGCCGAGGCATACATCGCGAAAGAGCGCGGGTACCCTCTCTACATCGCGGACCTCGGGAAGAAGCCGGCGTTCGAGAAGGCCGGGATCGAGGTCGCCGGCGACGTCGAAGCGATGCTCAAGGCCGCCGATATCGTCGTAGACGCCACCCCCGGCGGCGTCGGCGAGAAGAACAGGCCGATCTATGAGAAACTCGGCAAGAAAGCAATCTTTCAGGGCGGCGAAGATCACGAGGTCGCCGGGTTCTCCTTCAACGCCCACGCGAACTACAACGAGGCCGAAAACCACCAGTTCGCCCGGGTCGTCTCGTGCAACTCCACCGGGCTCGTCCGGATCATCCACGCCCTGGACCAGGCCTTCGGCGTCGCACGGGTTCGGGCGGTGATGGTCCGGCGCGGCGCGGACCCCGACGACGTGAAGCGGGGACCGATCGATGCCATCGTCCTGAACCCGGCGTCCATCCCGAGCCACCACGGCCCTGACGTCAACACCGTCCTCCCGCACATCAACATCGTCACGCTCGCGATGATCGTCCCGACGACGTTTATGCACATGCACTCGATCCAGATGGACTTAAAGAAGGAGACCACCCGCGAGGAGGTGCTGAAGGTCTTTGAGAACCACAGCCGGATCGGGCTCGTCCGCAAGACCATGGGGATCAAGAGCAACGCCCAGCTCCGGGAGTACACCCAGGATCTCGGCCGGCCGCGGACGGATCTCTGGGAGAACGGGGTCTTCGAGGAGTCGGTCTCGATCCTCGACGGCAAAGAGTTCTACTGCTTCCAGGCGATCCACCAGGAGGCCGACGTCGTCCCCGAGAACATCGACTGCATCCGCGCCCTGATGGGAACGGTAAAGGATCCGCAGGAGTCCATCCGGATGACCAACGAAGCGCTCGGTCTCGTCGCTATCGGGTGAACAGAGAGCGGGGGAGGAAGAAGGATTAACTCTCCGGCAGACCCACTATTTTTAATGGATCCGTATGAACTGGTGACGCGGAATACGGTAGAGGTCGTCACCGACGAGGAACTGCGTGCGCTCATCGACCGTCCGGTCAGGCGGGTCTACACCGGCTACGAGCCGAGCGGGGAGATTCATCTCGGCCACATGGTGACGGTGAACAAGCTGATGGACCTGCAGCAGGCGGGGTTCGAGGTGACGGTGCTCATCGCCGACCTCCACGCGTTCTTGAACCGCAAGGGAACGATGGAAGAGATCCGCGAGACGGCCGAGTACAACCGCCGCTGCTTTGAGGGGCTCGGCCTCCGCGGCGCAAACTACGTCCTCGGCTCGGACGTGCAGCTCACGCCGGAGTACGAGCTTGCCGTTCTCGAACTCTCCCAGGCGATCACCCTCAACCGGGCGAAGAGGAGCATGGACGAGGTCGGGCGGCAGATGGACAACCCGACGGTCTCGCAGATGGTCTACCCCATCATGCAGATGGTCGATATCGCGACTCTTGGGGTGGACGCCGCCGTCGGCGGGATCGACCAGCGAAAAATTCACATGCTCGCCCGGGAACACCTTCCCTCGATCGGGTATCCGGCGCCGGTCTGCATCCATACGCCGATCATCAACGGCCTCGACGGGAAGAAGATGTCGTCGTCGGCCGGAAACGTCATATCGGTCGCCGACTCCGAGGAGGATATCAAAAAGAAGATGAAGAAGGCGTTCTGCCCGCCCGAGGTCGAGAACAACCCGGTGCTCGAGATCCTGCGCTACCACGTCTTCCCCCGGGCGGGTGCGGTCGCCATCCGCCGGCCCGAGAAGTTCGGCGGCGACCGTGAGTTTGCCGCCTACGAGGACCTGGAACGGGCCTACGCGGCGGGCGAGATCCACCCGCTGGACCTCAAGAACGCCGCCGCCGCGCACCTCATCGATATCCTCGCCCCCGTACACGACTACGTCTGCAGCAGGTGATCCGGCCGTGGGTCAGAGAGACGAGCACGAGCGGTTCGACCGCAAGATCGAGGCGATGGGCGTCAGGATAAAAGACGCCAACACCGTGAAGGTACGGGACGACGTCTTCGACGAGGTCACCCTTCTCGCCCTCTACAAGCTCGTCCAGAAAAAACTGATCACGGTCATCGGCGGGCCGATCAGCACCGGAAAAGAGGCGAACGTCTTCTACGGCGAGCGCGACGGGCAGGGGCTCGCGATCAAGATCTACCGTATCCAGACCGCGAACTTCAAGGCGATGAACGAGTACCTGGCGGGGGACCGCCGGTTCTCGAGCGTCCGGGGGACGCGCAAGGGCCTCATCTTCGCCTGGACCAAAAAGGAGTTCAGCAACCTGGCCCGGGCACACGAGGCGGAGATTCCGGCCCCCGAACCACTCGCATTCGACCGGAACATCCTCCTGATGGAGTTCCTCGGGCGTGACGAGGTGCCGTATCCCCAGATCCGGAACGCCGAGGTCGAGGATTACGGGAAGGTATACCGCGAGATTCTCGGCTACGTGGAGAAACTCTACCGGGAGGCGCGCCTGGTTCACGCCGACCTCTCCGAATACAATATCCTCTACCACGAGAAACCATACCTGATCGATATGGGACAGGCAGTCACCCTGGATCACCCGCGGGCGTCGGTGTTTCTGGTCCGGGATATCAAGAACCTCAATCGATATTTCTCCCGCTACTGCGACGTGGTCGACGAGGAGGAGATCATCGGAACGCTCGTCGGCACCGGACGCCGGGAGCCCTGAACACCGGAAGGAGGGATGCAACCATGACCATACAGGAGATGAAAGTTTCAACAGCGAGGATCGGTGTACTCATCGGGAAGAGCGGGTCCACGAAGCGCGAGATCGAAGAGAAGACCGGGATAACCCTCCGGATCGACAGCGAGGAAGGGCTCGTGACGCTCGAAGGGGAGGACCCCGTCGGCGTCATGACGGCGACGAACGTCGTCTCCGCGATCAACCGGGGGTTCTCGCCGGAGCGTGCGTTCCGTCTCCTCGACGATGAAGATATGATGCTCGATATCCTCGACCTCGCCGACCTTTCGGGGACGACGCGGCAGCTCGAACGGCTCCGGGGCCGGATCATCGGGAAGTCGGGAACGTCCCGCGCCCAGATCGAGGATATGACCGCGACAGAGATCTCGGTTCACGGCAAGACCGTCGCGATCATCGGTCTCCCGGATCAGGCCGAGACCGCGAGGAAAGCAATCGAGATGCTGATCCAGGGCGTGCCGCACGAGCACGTCTACGGATTCCTCGACCGGAAGAAGAAGGAAGCCAAGCAGGCGATGCTGGAGTACTACTCGTGATGCGGCCGGGTCGGACCGACCCCGCCCATGACGATACGGAAGATATGCGGTTTGCAGTGGAAATGAAGGGGTACACATGGAGATAGCCGACCTCCCCGTCCCGCCGGACCTCGCGGCCGGCTACGCACGCCGCGGGATCACGGAACTCTACCCGCCGCAGGCCGCCTGCGTCGAAGCGGGCCTTTTTTCGGGAAAGAACCTCCTCGTCGCCATCCCCACCGCGAGCGGCAAGACTCTGGTCGCCGAGATGGCGATGCACCACCAGGTGGCGAGGGGCGGCAAGTGCCTCTACATCGTCCCTCTCCGGGCGCTCGCGAGCGAGAAGTTCGAGGAGTTCTCGGGGAAGGGCCTCCGTGTCGGGATCGCGACCGGCGACTTCGATCGAAGAGACGAGTATCTCGGGAGAAACGACATCATCGTCGCGACGAGCGAAAAGGTGGACTCGCTCCTGCGGAACCGGACGCCGTGGCTCGCGGAGATCAGCCTGCTCGTCGTCGACGAGGTCCACCTGATCGACGACCCCTCCAGGGGGGCGACGGTCGAGATGGTGATCGCGAAACTCCGCCACAAGAACCCCGGGATGCAGATCATCGCCCTCTCGGCGACCATCGGGAACCCTGCCGACCTCGCCGGATGGCTGGATGCCGAACTCGTCGAGAGCGAGTGGCGGCCGGTCGATCTCCGGGAGGGGGTCTTCTTCGAAGACGGCATCAGGTTTGCCGACAGCGTCCGGGAGGTTGAGCGAAAGAGCAAGTACGAGGACCTGGATCTCGTCCTCGACACGGTCACGGAGGGCGGGCAGTGCCTGGTCTTCGTCAGCTCGAGGAAGAACGCCGAAGCGTTCGCGAAACGCGCGGCATCGGGCTTAAAGATCGCAAACCCCATCCTCGCCGGCTACGCCGATAAGATACGGTCGAGCGCCTCGACCGATATGGGAAAGATCCTCGCCGCCTGCGTCGCCCAGGGAGCGGCGTTCCACCACGCCGGGCTCTCGCGGGAGGAGCGCCAGCTCGTCGAGGCGGGGTTCCGCGAGGGGCAGATCAAGGTCATCTCCTCCACCCCGACGCTTGCGGCCGGCTTGAACCTCCCCGCCCGGCGGGTGATTGTCCGCGACTACCTCCGGTTCAACGCCGGGGAGGGGATGATGCCGATCCCGGTCCGGGAGTACCGGCAGATGGCCGGGCGGGCCGGGCGGCCGCGCCTCGACCCCTACGGCGAGGCCGTCCTGATCGCGAAGTCCGAGGAGATGGTCGACGAGCTCTTCGACTACTACATTGAGGCGATGGCAGAAGACGTCCGGAGCCGGTGCGCGGAAGAGGCGGTCCTCTGCACCCATATCCTCTCGCTCATCGCGACCGGCTTCGCCCGCGAACGCGGGGAGGTGCTCGGGTTCATGGACGGGACGTTCTACGCCCACCAGGGCGAGAGCCCGCGTGCACTGAAACGGGCGGTCGACCGGGTGCTCGAGTTCCTGCGGGAAGCGGAGATGATCACCGAGGTGGGGGAGTGGCTCGAGGCCACGGAGTACGGGTCGCTCGTCTCCCGGCTCTACATCGATCCCCGGAGCGCCGAGGTGATCGTGAACGCGATGACGCGCCAGAAGGAGTACACCGATATCGGCTTCCTCCACCTCCTCTGCGCGACGCCGGACATGCCGACGCTCTTTGTCCGCAAAAACGACATGTACGCCCTCGACCGGTTCCTCGCCGACCACCGGGACGAACTCTGGATGGAGATCCCCTGGGACGCGGACGAGGGGTTCGACCGGAGCCTCAAGACCGCGCTCCTCCTCGCCGACTGGGGGGACGAGGTGGGCGAAGACGTCATCTGCGAACGATACAGCGTCGGGCCGGGCGACGTCTACGGGATGGTGGAGAGCGTCGCCTGGCTGGTTCACGCGAGCCGGCACCTCGCCGGGCTCTTCGCCCCGCACCTCAAGGCCCCCATCGAGGAGATGGAACTCCGGACCAAGCACGGTATCAAGAAGGAGCTCCTGCCGCTCATCAGGATCCGGGGGATTGGCCGGGTCCGGGCCCGCCGGCTCTTCAACAACGGTATCGACTCGATCGAGGCGCTCCGGGAGGCGGGGCCGGAGAAGGTCGGGAAGGTTCTCGGGCAGGGGATCGCCGCACAGGTCTTCGAGCAGCTCGATGGTGTCCGGGACGAGATCGGGGGTGTCGGCGAGGAGCAGTCGACCCTCTCCCGGTTCGGGTGAATGAACAATGGCAGAACCAGAGATAGCATGCGAAGTCTACCGGGCGGTCTTTACGATCGAGGACAAGATCGGGTTTTTAAACGAGATCCGGAGGATCGCCGACGAATTTGAGACGCACATCATCCTCTTCGACGCCGACCGCCTGACGGGACGGGATCACGTCGAGGCGGCGCTCAGGCATGCCTGCCGGTCGTGGACCGGCGGTGAAGCGATCGCGAACTCGCTTGAGATGGAGGCACTCCTCTACGCCGCGGGAACCAGGCAGTGCCAGGTGGCCTCGTCGTTCGGGATCCACCCGGGCGAAAACCGGTCGTATGTCGCCGTCTGTCCCCCGGTGCCCGGCGTCCGGGACCGGCTTGCCGGTCTCGTGAGGTTCGTTGACGATGAACAGGGAGGGGAGGAGATCGATCCCGCAAAAAGGGCGCTTCTTGCGGACCTCTTTTCGATCACCCCCGAGGAGGTTGCAGTGGTCGGGGAGGAGCGGTTCCGCGAACTGGTGCTCGAGCGGGTGGCGCTCCTCGACGTCTACCGCTGACCCCGACGAATTTTTTTTCGCGGCTTCGCGTCTTTCGCGTGAGACCTTGTTGCTATACTTCACAGGTGAAACGGCGCACTACCGCTGACCGGCCGACGCGTGACTGAGGATATGCCGGATCTCGGGGATGATGATCTCCCGTGCGGCGAGGGTGACCGCCTTCGTCGAGCCCGGGATGCAGAAGACCGCCCGGCCACCGACGACCCCGGCGATCGCCCGCGAGAGGATCGCGGACGTCCCGATCTCTTCGTAACTCTTCAACCGGAAGAGTTCCCCGAACCCGTCGATCGTTTTTTCAAGAATCGGTGCGACGGCCTCGATGGTCACGTCGTCGGAGGTGAGCCCGGTGCCCCCGGTGACGATGACGCAGTTTGCACGCGAGAGCGCCGCGCGGACCTCGGAGCGGATCCGCTCGAGATCGTCGGGGATGACGGAATAGTGGGTCACCTCGATCTCCGCGGCGGAGAGGAGGTCGATGAGCGCCTTCCCGCTGGCGTCGGTCTCGGGTTTCCGGGTCGTGGAGACGGTGATGACCGCACCGGTCACGGTGAGCGGTTTAAGATGGCTGCTGTCCATAGGTTCTTCCAGTACCCCTGTACCATGTATTTTACTTGATTCTATCCCCCATCCGGGAGAGTTCAATCCCCGACCCCTTTGTTTCGCGTGGAGAAAAGAAGGACGCCGCGGGCCAGGGATGGAGGAGGGCAGAGGGGGGAGGAACCTGAATACAGGATTTGCGGAGAGGAAACCTGTTAACCCACAAGGATTGACAGGATCGTCTTCATGAAACCGATCGGATGAAACCCGGGTGCCCGGCAAAATGCTCTCCCGCGAACCGATCGGACCTCCCGATCCGTTCTGCACCGGGACTTCCCCGGGCTCTCTTCCGGCGGATCGATCGATCGGAGAGGATGCCCGATCGGGTTCCTGCCGGAGAAGATGTACCCTGCCCTGGTTTGCTCTTTTGTTCCCTCTCGGTATCCTGTTTTCCGTACCCTGCTCTCTTTTCCCTTTTTACTCT